>JAJEIA010000034.1 GCA_022823505.1 Dehalococcoidia bacterium | reverse complement strand
GTTGACCCGCCACCGGCTGCTCGGTGACGTAGGACCGGCCCATGTCGCCGGCCAGGGCTCGCGACACCCAGCGAACGTACTGCACCGGCAGCGGAGCGTCCAGGCCCAGCTCGATGCGCATGGCCGCCACTTCCGCCGGGTTGGGTGCTTGGCCGGGGTTGCGCTGGCGCAGCACAATCTCGGCCGGGTCTCCGGGCGCCAGGTTCAGCAGCGCGAAGCTGACCGCCGAGATGCCCAGGAGCAACAGCGGCAGCGTGGACAGCCTTCGGACCAGGTATGCTCCCATGCCGGGGAACCTATGCCTGCACCCGTTATCCCACTACCTCGCTTACTCGCTCAGTCCGATACGATGGTCGAAGAAATAGTGGGAGGTCGGGTGGGCCTCGAAATCGGTCACCCGATCACTGACGCCGTACACCATATTCACATGCGCCACCGGCAAGAATGCGGCTTCTTCCGTGACTACAGCCAGGGCCTCGCAGGCTATCTCCTTTCGACCCTCCAGGTGGGCCACGGAGGTGGAGGGGCTGATTATATCCACCAGGCGGGAAGCGTCGTAGTGCCCATAATTGTTGGTCCCGCTGCCGCTGGCATCGCCCTTCAACCCGGCGAACTTGCTGATGTTGAACACCGGGTCTCCCCCGCCTTGCACGACAGTGTTGTACCAGCCAAAGAGGTCCCATGCGGGTTCCTTGACCACCGACCATTCTGTTATGAGCACATCTACCTTGATACCCACATCAGCGAGCATTGCCTGGGCGGCCTCGGCCATAATGGGCAGCTGGAACCGCTCGGGGTACCCGCCGACAATAATTTCCAGCGGCTGGCCGTCCTTGTCCAGGATTCCGTCACCGTCGCTGTCGGCGTAGCCGGCCTGCGCCAGCAAATCGCGCGCTGCGTCAGGATCGTAACCCAGCGCGTTTACGCCGGGACACGCCACCAGGGCTTCCGGGAGCAGCAGCTCAGCGAAGGACCCGGATCCGGGAGGAGCGACCAAACCGGCGATGCTCTCCCGGTCAATGGCGTGGGCCACCGCCCGGCGCACCAGCGGGTCGCCCAGGGTGCCGCGCTCGAAATTCACCCACCACAGGACTAGCGAGGTGCCGATGCCGGATGTCTCGGTATGCGTCCCCTGGTGTGCGTTGATCGCCTGGGCGCCATCTGGTGAGACGTTGACGGCAACGTCGATGTCCCCGGCCTGCAGGGCCAACTCCCGGCTGTTGGTGTCGGGAATGGCGACGTGTTCAATGCCGGCCAGCGGAGGTGTCCCGCCCCAGTAGTCGTCGTTGGCTACGCTGTTGAGGCGTTCCTTTGGAGTGTACTCGGTGGGGATGTACGGGCCGGTAAGGGCTCTGGCAGCGATGAAATTGCCCTCTCCGGCTGTGTCCGCCGCCGCCGCATCGGTGATGGCGAGGGCCGGCAAGATCAACAAGCCCGGCAGGGTGGGCTGCGGTACCGTCGTTGTGATGGTGATGGTTTGCCCGTCCTCGACCGTTATCGTGTCAACGGACAATGTATCGGCCGCCGCCGCCGACAATCGGATAGCCCGCTCCAGGGAAGCCTTCACTGCTTGCGCATCCATCAGGTTCCCGTTGTGGAACTTGACGCCCTCCCGGATTCCTATCCTCCAGATGAAGGGGTCCACTTGTGTGGCCTCCGTCGCCAGCCACGGTTCGGGACTCAGGGTGGTTCCTGAGAGTCGGAACAAGGTTTCCGACATTGCCGATTGGGTGGAGACGTAGCCGCCCTCCACCGGATCCAGGGGGCTGTCCAGCCAGATGACGCCCGCTTTCAGCGTGGGCCGATTCCCAACGGCTGCAGCCGGCTGCTCGGCCGGTTGCTGCGTGGGGGATGATGACTCCGCAGACTGAACCGGAGTGGCGATCGTGACCGCCTGCTGGGGAGCGGCGGCGGCCGGGGCGGTTGCCTCAGGCGCACTGACAGCCGCCGGCGAGGCCGGTTCACTGGTCGCGGCGGGAGACCCGCAGGCCACCGCCAACAGGAACATCAGGCCCAGGCCGATTGGTGATGCGACTCTTAAACTGTTTGACAGTATGTTAGGCATCTTTGTCCTCCTGGACGTCCCGTGGTTTTCGACGAACACCACCGCTCAAACAAGTTCCAACTTCGCAGGATCAGCGGCGCGGGGACGCTGTCCGTTTTGGGGCAGCAAAAGACCCCGTCCGCACTGGGCGAACGGGGCTCGTTTTCGGGCGTCCTGTTGGACTGTTGCGGATTCGCAACCTGCCAACAGATCTGCTTCACTCGTTCCGCGAAGTGCAGCCAGAGTACCCCTGATGGCAGGCTTCCTGGCTGATGGCTCATAGCGACGCGTCTCCACCTTCCCATCCGCTGGGGCGGACAGTGGTTTTCATCGACATCCTTTCTGGCGGGATGCCGCAAGAAGCGCGTCTCGCCAATTACAGTGGCGCGACCGCACCGGATTTTCACCGGATTTCCTTTTGTCCCGCTCTTTCCGACCGCGTACCGACTGGCGTCGGCAAAAGGTTGGAGCGACGGGCCACCAACAGGCGTTGGTTGGGATGTTCGAATGTTAACGCCCGTAAACTATCACGACGGTCTCAGGCGGTCAACCTTCAGTTGCCCCGGACGCTGGGCTATCTCATATAAAACATTTAGGCGCCGGTCATGATGTTGTCCAAACCGTGGCGGAGGGGAGGGCACCATGAACAAGTTGGCCGATGCATTTCCTGATACCGATTGCATTGGGTGTTGGACGTAACCTGCAACGAAGACCAGGCGCGGAACCGGAAAGGGCATCGCGCGGAGAACCTGGCCCTGTTGCGCAAACTGGCGCTGAACCCGGCGCAACCGGAACCAAGCAAGGGGGCCATGCGCGGCAAACTGAAACGGCCCGGTTGGGACGACAACTTCCTCATCAACATCCTCTCCCAATTCGCCAACATCCATATGCGATAGCCCTGCGCCAGCCGCGCATTCGGTCTCAAGGTTCCTGGGAATTGTGTTACAATCTATTCACATACAACGCCGCTTTTAAGGCAGTCCGGAGAGGCTGGCAAAGCGTGAGCGCACACCACACCGGAGTTGGTTTACCGCAAGGTAACCCTCCGGGTTTTGACGCAACCCCCGCTGGCCCGCCGGACGACGGCAGACAGGCAGGGGATTTTCATTACCTCCCGCAGCGACATCAAACCACCGGCCGGCATCGACGAAGCCGCCGCCCATGGCCGGCAGGTCATGGACGCCGACGAGATGCGGCGGGCGTTGACCCGGATGCACCACGAGATCCTGGAGCGAAACCACGGCGCCGAGGGTCTGCTGCTGGCCGGCATCCGCACCCGCGGCGTGCCCATCGCCCAGCGGCTGGCGGAACACATCCAGGCATCCGAAGGCGCGGCCGTCCCGGTCGGACACCTGGACATCAACCTCTATCGCGACGATTTGTCCGAGCGGCCGCGTATGCGCGTGCGCCCCACCACCATGCCCGTGGACGTCGCCGGGCGCACCGTGGTGCTGGCCGACGACGTGCTATACACCGGTCGCACCATCCGCGCGGCCATGGAGGCCATCAGCGACCTGGGCCGGCCCCTGCGCATCCAGGTTGCCGCACTGGTGGACCGGGGCCACCGCGAATTGCCCATCAGGGCCGACTTCGTGGGCAAGAACATTCCCACCCGGCAGTCGGAACTGGTTCGCGTGCGACTGGCCGAGACCGACGGTATCGACGACGTGTGCATCCTGGACCGGTGGGTGGACTGATGACGACGAGGCAGGCCATCGAGACCGCCCCCGTTTCCGGCCAGGTCGCGCCCGTGAACGGCCGGCGTCGGCACGTGCTGGACCTGGACGACTTCACGGCGGAGGAGATCACCGCCGTCCTCGACGACGCCGCGGCCATGCGCGAGGTGCTGGACCGCGACGTCAAGAAGGTGCCAACCCTCCGCGGCAAGGTCGTGGTCACCCTGTTCTACGAGGCGAGCACCCGCACGCGCATCTCCTTTGAGGAGGCAGGCAAGATCCTCAGCGCCGACGTGATCAACATGACCGCCACCGCCAGCAGCGTCGAAAAAGGCGAGTCATTGCTGAACACCGGGCTCACGCTGCAGGCCATGGGCGTCGACGCCATCGTGGTGCGCCACCCCCACTCCGGCGCGCCGCACTTCCTGGCCCGCAGCCTGGATAACGTGGCCGTGATCAACGCCGGTGACGGCGCCCACGCCCACCCGACCCAGGGGCTGCTTGACCTGTACACCGCCCGGGACCATCTGGGCGACCTGGCGGGCCGCCGGGTGGTCATCGTGGGCGACGTGCTGCACAGCCGCGTGGCCCGCTCCGCCGTTTGGGGCTTCGCCAAGCTGGGAGCCAACGTGGTGCTGTGCGGCCCGCGTACGCTGCTGCCCGACCCTTTCACTTCGGCAGGTTGGGGCTCCGGCTCGAGCAGCAACGGGATGCACAACCCGCTGGCCAACGTGACCGTGCAGCCGGACCTGGACGCGGCCATCGAGGGCGCGGACCTGGTGATGGCCCTGCGGCTGCAGCTGGAGCGGCAGAAGGTCGGTTTCTTCCCCAGCATGCGGGAGTACATCCGCCGTTGGCAGGTGAACGACGCCCGCATGGCCCGGGCCAACTCCAACGCGCTGCTGATGCACCCGGGGCCGATGAATGAGGGCATTGAGGTCAGCACGGCGCTGGCCCACGGAGAGCGCTCGCTCATCGAGGAGCAGGTGACCAACGGCGTGGCCATCCGCATGGCCCTGCTGTACCAACTGGTGGGTTCCGGACCGGGCGGCGACTGATGGCGGAGCGGGCGAACAACACCGGGCCGACGCTGATTGCCGGGGGCCGCGTCATCGACCCGGCGAATGGGAGAGACGCACTCGCCGACGTTCTGATCAGCAATGGTGTGGTGCGCGAGGTCGCCGATGACATCCCCGCCGAGGCGATCGGTGAACACGGCCGGCGGATCGACGCCGCCGGGATGGTCGTCTCGCCCGGCTTCATCGACATCCACACCCACCTGCGCGAGCCGGGTTACGAATACAAGGAGACCATCGCGACCGGCGCCGCGGCGGCCGCCCGGGGTGGCTTCACCACCATCTGCGCCATGCCCAACACCGACCCGCCGGTGGACAACGAGGCGGTGGTCGACCTGGTGATGCGGCGGGCCTTGAACGCGCCGGTGCGGGTCCGCGCCATCGGATGCGTGAGTCGCGGACGGGCCGGCAGGGAACTGGCCGACATGGAGGAACTGGCGGCGGCGGGCGTGGTGGCATTCAGCGACGATGGCGACCCGGTGCACGACGCCGGCCTGATGCGCCTGGCCCTGACCTACAGCCGGGATCTCGGCGCGCCCATCAGCAACCACTGCCAGGACCACGCGCTCTGTCCCTCCGGGGTCATGGCCGAGGGCTGGGTGAGCAGTCGCCTGGGCCTGTCCGGCATACCGGCCGTGGCCGAGGAAGCCATGGTGGCGCGGGACATCGCGCTGGCCGGACTCACCGGGGGCCGGCTCCACGTGGCGCACCTGAGCACCGCCGGCAGCGTGTCCATGGTGCGCGAGGCCAAAGAACGCGGCATCGCCGTGACCGCTGAGGTTTGCCCCCATCACCTGTGGCTGACCGACGAGTGGGCCCTGGGCGGCCAGGGTGACGCCGAGGCGACCGGCGCAATGGCCTATGACACCGCCACCAAGGTGTACCCGCCGCTGCGGAGCCATGACGACGTTGCAGCGTGCCTCGCCGGCCTGGCCGACGGCGCCATCGACTGTGTGGCCACCGACCACGCGCCCCACGAGCGCGCCAGCAAGGAATGCACGTACAACGACGCGGCCTTTGGCATCAGCGTCCTGGAAACCGCGCTGGGCACGCTCATGGCGCCGGTGCACCGGGGATCAATCGATTTGAACACGATGATCGAACGGCTGACCGTTGGGCCGGCCCGAGTGCTGGGCGATGCATTCGTGCCGTACGCTTCGCTTTCGCCGGGGACGCCCGCCGACCTGGTGATCTTCGATCCCGACGCGCGCTGGACGGTGGACGTGAGCCAATTTGCGTCCATGGGGCGCAACACGCCGCTGGACGGGGTTGAGCTGCAGGGGCAGATCGCCGCCACGATGGTTGGCGGCCGGATCGTATTCGAGGAGGAAACCCTTTTGAACCAAGGAGCACGCGCATGACCCGTCCGGTACACCTGGCGCTGGAGGACGGATCCGTCTTCACCGGCGAGTCATTCGGAGCGCAGCGGGACGGCTGGGGCGAGGTGGTTTTCAACACCACCATGACCGGTTACCAGGAGGTGCTGACCGACCCCTCATACGCTGGCCAGATGGTCGCGCTCACCTATCCGTTGGTGGGCAACTACGGCATCAATCGCCGGGACTTCGAATCCCGGCGAATTCAGGTTTCGGCCCTCATCGTGCGACAGCACTGCGACCTGCCCAGCCACGCCTCCAGCGACATGACCCTGGACGCCTTCCTGTGGGAGTACAACATCCCCGGCATCAGCGGCGTGGACACCCGGGCACTTACGCGACGTATTCGTACCCGAGGCGTGATGACCGGTTTGATCACCGCCGACGATCCGGACCGCGCCCTGCGGCGTCTGGCCGAGATACCCCGCTACGATGACCTGGACCTGGTGAGCACGGTCACCACGCCAAACGCCTACGCCTGGGACCACGGCGAGCAGGAGGGCTACCCGACGACGCCCCCGCCGGCCGGCGTCCGCCGTATCCTGGTCACCGACGCTGGGGTCAAGTACAACATCCTGCGTCTGCTGCAGAGTCGGGGTTGCGAGGTGATCACGGTGCCGGCCTACACGCCGGCCGAGGACCTGCTGGCCATGCAGCCCAACGGCGTGTTGCTGTCGCCCGGCCCGGGAGATCCCGTACTCCTGGGCAACATCGTGGAAAACCTGGGCCGGCTGATCGGCCGGGTTCCCATCATGGGCATCTGCCTGGGGCATCAACTGGCGGCCCGCGCGCTGGGAGCCGGCACCTACAAGCTCAAGTTCGGGCACCGGGGCGGCAACCATCCCGTCAAGGACCTGCTCACCGAGCAGGTGCACATCACCGCGCAGAACCACGGCTACGCCGTCTCCGCCGATAACCTGCCCCCCGGCCTCGAAGTGTCCCACATCAACCTGAACGACTATACCGTCGAGGGCCTGCGCCACCGGGAAATGCCGCTGTTCACCATCCAGTACCACTCCGAGGCGTCCCCCGGCCCCCGGGACAACGAATACCTCTTCGACCGCTTCCTGGCCATGGTGGACGACGCCAAGCCGGCGGGGCGGGTGGTGTAACGTTCCATTTCGATTTCGCCCAACCACTTTGACTGGAGCACCCGTGTTGACCGGAGCACCCATCCAATGACCGGATTTACCGCCTTCCTCCTGGAACAGGGCATCGAGACCCAGCTACCCATCAGCCTGAACGAGACGTTGGGGTTGCTGGAAGAGACCGTGTCCACCTTTTCACACGACGGCCACGGCTACCTGCTGGCGGCGGTGAGCCGCGGACAACTGGGCGCCCGCTGGGAACTGGCCGTCAAGGTGACGGATGCAGCCACCGGCCAGCCTATCAGCGACGAGCCGGTGGGTTTCGTCCACGCCATCAACGCCGGGCCCGAGGCCACCGACTTTGTGATACCGCCCCGCACCCCGGAGGGCGGCATTGACCTGGCCCACTTCGACGCTGAGGGGGCCTTTTTCGGCGCGTTCATCTTCCAGATGATCAACGCGCTCACCGAGCGAAACCTCATGGAACTCCCCGGGTCCATGCCCCGTTTTTCCTGAACACCACCACGCGGCAGGCGAACCCGGAAAGCATCAAACCACAGGCCGGCGCAAAGCCTTGCGATGAGAGAAGAACTATCCGCAGCGCTGCGCCGAGTCGCATTGGCTGCAATGACCTTCTTAACGTCGCTGATGATGGCGGTAATTCTGGTACTTTCCGGTCTTCTGCTAGAATGGATCATCGGTTTTTCCATCGAACCGGGTACACAAACGCACAATGTCATCAGCTTGGTGTTGGACGTTACGCTGGTTGGTTGTGCCGTTGTTTGGGCAATTACCGGCGCAGTCATCGTCACTTGGGAAGCGGTAGTCGCGGCTAAAACTTTTCTGAGTCAGTCTGAGGAATGAACCGTGTTGACGCAAGGATGGAAATCGGTCAGGAAAACCCTGCCGCTTTCGAATTGGACGATAGTGATTGCCGCCCTTTGCGGGCTTGCGCTCGGCACCGCCAATCTGGGCGAGTCTTTGGACTTGGCCACAGCAATGGGAATCTCGGGTTTTCTGTCTATCGCCGTGGGGTGCTGGCTGGCTATCCATCTGTACCAGCTGCTGATGCGCGGCTACGTTGCTTGGATCGCGCTGATAGAAACACGAGCAGACGGCGTCTTGTCCCTTTTACCGGTTGCACCAAGCATCGGAGAACTGGGTGCCGACGACGCGAGGCGTGCATCTATCGCGGCCCGCGTGGTGGCAGGCAGTTTCTATTTCACGATGTGCGTGTGTGGCGCATTCACGAGCTGCCTTTTGTACACAGCGTTGACATACAAAATTGTCGACCACGGTGTCATTCTGTACTTCACGCCCATAGCCGTGATTTCTCTCGTCTTGGGCACACTCATCGCCGTTCAGTCCCTTTACCTTGTCCGCCTTCACCGGAAAATAGCGTCAATCGAGCGGCAGATGGAAAGAATCGACATGGTTCCGCAGGTCACCGGGCGAACGGCGGTTTTGGGCACCAGTATCACCCGCACCGAGCAATTCAGCCGTCGCTTTGTGGGCCTGCCTTTCGGGTCGTCAGAGCAGACGGCAGTTTAGAACGGCACCGGATGCAACATCCGCGTTACATAGAATAAAGGTATCTTACTGATTTGACTGACGCTCCCCAACAACCCCGCAAGGTACTGGTAATCGGCTCCGGTCCGATCGTCATCGGGCAGGCGGCCGAGTTCGACTACGCCGGCACGCAGGCGTGCAAGGCCCTCCGCGAGGAGGGCGTGACCACGGTCCTGGTCAACTCGAACCCGGCCACCATCATGACCGACCAGGACGTCGCCGACCGCGTGTACATCGAACCGCTCACCGTCCCGGTGCTGGAGCGGATCATCGCCAGCGAGCGTCCTGACGGCGTCCTGCCCACGCTGGGCGGGCAGACGGGTCTCAACCTGGCGGTCGCCCTGGCCGACGCCGGCGTGCTGGACCGCTACGACGTGCGGCTCCTGGGTACGCCGCTGGAGACCATCCGCAAGGCCGAGGACCGGGACTTCTTCCGGCAGTTCCTGACCGACATCGGCGAACCCATGCCGCCCAACCGCACGGTCTCGACCATGGACGAGGCCATGGCCTACCGCACTGAGGTCGGGCTGCCCCTGGTGATCCGCCCGGCGTACACCCTGGGTGGCACCGGCGGCGGCATCGCGAACACCGAGGAGGAGTTCCAGGCGATAGTCGAGAGCGGGCTGGCCGCCAGCCCCATCAGCCAGGTGCTGCTGGAACGCTCCCTGGTCGGCTGGAAGGAGGTCGAGTACGAGGTCATCCGCGACGGGGCCGACAACTGCATCACCGTCTGCAACATGGAGAACTTCGACCCCATGGGCGCCCACACCGGCGACAGCATCGTCGTGGCGCCCAGCCAGACCCTGACCGACAAGGAGTACCAGATGCTCCGGACGGCCAGCCTGAAGATCATCCGGGGCCTGGGCATCGAGGGCGGGTGCAACATCCAGCTCGCGCTGCGCCCCCATCCCGACGCCATGCGGAACCGCCCCGGAGACTGGGACGCCGATTCGGACTATTACGTCATCGAGGTCAATCCCCGGGTCAGCCGATCCTCCGCGCTGGCCAGCAAGGCGACCGGTTATCCCATCGCGCGGGTCTCGGCGAAGATCGCCGTGGGTCGCCGCCTTGACGAGATCCCCAACGCCGTCACGGGAAGCACCGGCGCGGCCTTCGAGCCGGCGCTGGACTACTGCGTGGTCAAGATCCCCCGCTGGCCCTTCGACAAGTTCCCCGACGGCGACCGCAGCGTGACCACCCAGATGAAGGCCACGGGCGAGGTCATGGCCATCGACCGCAGCTTCGAGGCGGCCCTGCAAAAAGCCACCCGCGCCCTGGAGCAGCCCAACACGTCTCTGCTGTGGGAGGCGCAGGACTGGCGGCAGCTGAGCATCCGCAACGGCCACCAGCAGTTGCTGGATTCCCTTCCGCTGGAACCCAACGACCTGCGGCTGTGGGCGCTGACGGCGGCCCTCCGGCGGGGCATAACCCGCGACCAGATGGTGGCGCACACCAGCATCGACCCGTGGTTCGTCGCCGCGCTGGAACGCATTGTCGACCAGGAACGCCGCCTGCTGGGCAACCCGCTGACTCCCGCGGCGCTGCTGGCGTCCAAGCGGCTCGGCTTCTCGGACGCCGAGATCGCCACGCTTTCGGGCCTGCTCCCGGAACAGGTGCGGCAACTGCGGCTGCAGCACGGGATCAAGCCCGTTTTCAAGATGGTCGACACCTGCGCCGCCGAGTTCGAGGCGGCAACCCCCTACTACTACAGCGCGTACGACACGGAGAACGAGGCGCCGCCGCTGGAAGGCCCCAAGGCCATCGTCATCGGCAGCGGCCCCATCCGTATCGGGCAGGGCATCGAGTTCGACTACTGCAGCGTGCACGCGGCGTGGGCGCTCTCGCAGGAGGGGGTGGCCAGCATCATGGTCAACTCCAACCCTGAAACCGTATCCACCGACTTCGATACCAGCGACCGGCTCTACTTCGAGCCTCTGGACGAGGAGGCCGTTCGCGACATCATCGACAACGAGACGGTGGATGACAACCCGCCGCCCAGCCTGGTGCAGTTCGGCGGGCAAACGGCCATCAACCTGTCCCAGTCCCTGGCTGCCGCCGGTCTGCCCATCCTGGGCTCCAGCGCAGAGGCCATCGACATTGCCAGTGACCGCCAGAAGTTCGAGCGGTTCCTGGTCGACCTGGGAATCCCGCAACCGCCGGGAGCCACGGTACAGTCCGTGGACCAAGCGCTGCGGGTGGCCCAGCGCATCGGCTACCCCGTGGTGGTGCGCCCCAGCTACGTGCTGGGCGGGCGCGCCATGGAGATCGTGCGCAACGCCACCGAGCTGATCCGCTACCTGACCATCGCCACGGAGGTCACGCCGGAACGCGAGGTCCTGGTGGACCACTACATGGAGGGCCGCGAGTGCGAGGTGGACGCCATTTGCGACGGCAAACAGGTGCTCATCCCCGGCATCATGGAGCACGTGGAGCGGGCCGGCGTGCACAGCGGCGACTCAATGGCCATCTATCCGGGCTTGAATCTCACCGAATCCGAAGTCGACACCCTGGTGGACTACACCACCCGCATCGGCCTGGCCCTGGGCGTGCGCGGGCTGATGAACATCCAGTTCGTCCTGCAGGGTGGCAACGCCTACCGCAGTCCCAGCGTCAGCCCGTCGGACGAAGCGAACGACACCACCGTGTACGTTCTGGAAGTCAACCCCCGGGGCAGTCGGACCATACCGTTCATCTCGAAGGTGACGGGCGTGCCGGTGGCCAACCTGGCGACCCGCGTGATGCTCAACGCCGAGCTGCAGGACATGGGCTACCAGGGCGGCCTCTGGCCCAGGCAGAAGCTCGTGGGTATCAAGGCTCCGGTGTTTTCCATGTCCAAACTGGTGGGCGTGGACTGGTACATGGGGCCGGAGATGAAATCCACCGGCGAGGTGATGGGCATCGACCGGGATTTCACCGGCGCGCTGACCAAGGCCCTGCAGGCGGCAAGCATCAGCCTTTCGCCCGGGATGGGCGTGCTGCTGAGCATCTCGGATAATGCCAAGGCCGACTCGCTGCCCCTGATCCGGGGGTTGGCCGACGCGGGGTGCAAGCTCTACGCCACCGAAGGCACGGCGGCCATGATCACCGCCATGGACCTGCCGGTGACGACCATCACCAAGCGTATCGGCCAGGGCTCTCCGGACGTGCTGGACGTCATCAACGACGGCACCGTGGGAGCAGTGGTGAACACGCTGTCCGGCGACTCCTCGGTGATGCGGGACGGTTTCTACATCCGTCGGGCCGCGGTGGAGCGGCGCATACCCTGCTTCACGTCTCTGGACACGGCCCGGGCCGCCATGGAAAGCATGCTGACCGGTCTGGACAACTACAGCATCCTGACCACGGACGAATACCTGGCAATGTCCCGCTAGCCCACCGGGGTTGACGCGGGCGCTGATAGGGCGGGTTACCAGTCCACCTGGACCCCAACGCCCTGTTCCTCGGCGCGGTCCAGAGCCAGTTTGGCGGCCGCGACGTCGGCAAGGCCGGTGCCCATCAGTTTGCAGTAAACGATCTCGCCGGCGCTGTTCCTGCCGGGAACCAGCCCGGCTGCCACATGGCGCAGTTCGTGGAATTGGCTCCAGCGCACCAGTCCCCGGTCCACGGCAGCATTGATGTCGCCGCACTCCAGGGGCGCCTGTTCCATGGAGTCGACGAACAGGCTGCCGGCCCTGGTCAGCACGGCGTCGTCCACCTCGAGGCTGGTGGGACGGGTCGGACCGGCCCCGATTACGGTGGCGCCTTCAGCCAGCCATTCGCCCTGAATCACCGGGGTGACGGCCGGAGCAATGCCGATGACCACCGCGCAGTCATCCGCCGCGTCCCGGTTGTTCTCGGCAGGGATCACCGGCCGACCCAGTTCCTCGCTCATGCGGGCGGCAAAGGACTGGCGGTTTTCGGGATTGCGGCTGTAGGCGTAGATCTCCCCCACGTCGCGCACTGCACAGGCGGCGCGGAGCTGGTCGCCGGCCTGGTTGCCGGTTCCCACGATGCCAAGCCGGGGAACGTCGGGGTTGGACAGCATGCGGAGGGCCGCCCCGGTGGTGGCGCCGGTACGGAGCTGTCCCAGCCTGTTGGCCTGCGTGTAGAGGATCAGCTGTCCCGAAGTGGCGTCGTAGAGGCTCACCTGGAACGAGTAGCCATTGGCCGTGAAGGTGAACGTTTTGACGCCGAACACGCCGTCATAGAAAAGCCCGCCGCCCATGACCGCCAGATAGCCGCTGGGCGTGTTGATCTTGCGGCGGGTCATGTTGACGGCCTCGCCGCGACCGTAGTTTGCCATCATCGACTCGATGGCCGACAGCATGTCGGGCAAGCCGACACACTGGTTTACGTCTGCATCGGTGAGAAAACGTGCCATGGCGGAGTGGGCAGCCTGAGGAGGATTCGGCGGCGCTATGAGAAGTAAAGCCGGTTCTTGCGGACGTATTCGCGTTGGTTGGCCGGAACCGTGAACTCGTCGAAAATGGCCTGCACCGGGCAGACTGCGACGCAGTAAGCGCAATCGATGCAGTCGTCGGGATTGATGTAGTACATGGGTGCGTCATCGTCGGAGTGGATACAATCCACGGGGCAAACTTCGACGCACGAGGCGTCCTTCACTCCCTCGCAAGGTTGTGTAATAACGAATGCCATCAGACTACCTCGGCCACGGGCGATAAATCGTGGTCGGATATCCACCAACACGACGACCGGCACGGCCCATCGACTGCCCGCAAGTGCGGCATATTCTGCGGTTTGACCCGATATTTTGTCAAGACATACGGGCCGCATCCGGCTATCGTCGCCGGCGATACGTTTCGGGCGTCACGAACGCAGAACCGCGCGGTTGGCGTGATGGCCGGCCCGGGGGTTTGTTCCGGTCGCGCCACGGGTTGACAACGATTATGGGTTTGCATTATCCGCTCCGGTGATATAGTATATCGCTCATATTGCGGAATCGCCGGGCGTAACACGCGGACCACCAAGGTGTAGTGTCAATGGAACTGCGAGAGATCATCAGCTTTTACCATGTCGCCAGGCTGCGGAGCGTTTCCAAAGCGGCGCGAAAGCTGGAACTGGGGCAGCCCACGGTAACCACCCACCTGAGGAAACTGGAGAGCGAGTTCGGCATTACGCTCTTTGACCGCATCAAGCGGCCCATACAGCTCACTTCCGAGGGTTCGCTGTTCTACGAACTGGTGACCCCCATCGTGGAGTCCATCGATACCCTGAAAACGCAGATGGACTACTCGGAAGGGCGCGGCTCTTTCGTGGTTGGAGCATACCCGGACATTGTTTCGTACCATCTGCCCAGGCCGATCCGCCAGTTTCGCTCGCGTTACCCCGACGTGAGGATGCGGCTGGTCGCCCGCTCGTACGCCAACCTGATCCAACTGGTGAAGTCGGGCGAGGTGGATCTGGCGCTGTGCTCCGCTCCCCCGACCGACGATCCGTCCCTGGAGTTCGCAGAGCTATTCGATTACAACGTGGTGCTGATCACCGAGCCGAGCCACGCCCTGCTGCACCGTGATCCCGTAACAATCGAAGATATGGCCAAGTTTCCGCTGATCCTGAACAGCCCGGAGAGCCTCAGCCGCCGTCGGGTGGAGCAAAAACTCCGGGAGGGCAGCGTCAACTACGACGTGGTCCTGGAGATGGACAACACCGAGATGATCAAGCGCTACGTGGCGATTGGCATGGGCATCGCCATAATCAGCGACTTCACCCTGCACCCGGAGGACCACGACCGTCTGGCGGTGGTGCGCCTCGACCACATCTTCCCATCGGCCAACATCGGCGTATGCACGCTGCGCGGCAAGTTCCACGGCCGGGGCGTGCGCAACTTCATCAACACCCTGTCGGAGAGCCTGTCTGGCTTCCACGCCGACCTGTGGGACTGGGACGTCGACCACGGCGGCGAGCCCAGGACGGAGGCCATCGCCAACGCCACCCAGTAACTGGCATCGCACGGCTGGAATCAAAAGAGGGCGGGCTTGGAACCCGCCCTCTTGCTGCCGGTTACGGTATCCGGTTCAGGAACTCGGCGCCACCGCGGGCGACCCAGGCGTTCCATGAGGTCATCAGGAAACGGGCGCCCTTGTCCACGTACGATGCCACGTTATCGTCGTTGACCAGGGTGCCGGCCGTGCGCCCGGCGCCCACGATGCGTGCGATGGCATCGTCGATGGCCGACTGGACTTCCGGATGCCCCACGTTGCCGATGTGGCCCATGGTCTGGGACAGGTCGGTGGGCGCTACGAAGAACACGTCGACGCCGTCGACCTTCAGTATCTCGTCCAGGTTGTCCAGCGCGGTGACCTCTTCGATCAGGACTACCACCAGGGTCTGGTCGTTGGCCTGGTGAACGTAGTCGGGTACGCCAAAGGACTGCCGGCCGCCGAACATGCCCCGGTAACCCAGGGGGGCGAACTTGGCCGCGCCCACGGCCGCCTCCGCTTCCTCGCGCGTGTTCACGTGCGGCAGCACTATGCCCATGGAGCCGCGGTCCAGCGTGCGGGTGATCAGGGCAGCGTCGTTGGCGTTGCAGCGCGTGATCGACGCCATGCCCCACAGGTCGCAGGCCCGCGTCATGTCGCCCAGGGCTTCCCAGTCCACCGGGCCGTGCTCGCACTCCATCCAGGCGGAGTCAAAGCCCAGGGGGCCAAGAAAGTCGATGATCTCGCTGGTCATCAGGCCGGAGATGCAGGTAGCCGGCTGCCCCTGCCGCAACTTGTCCTTGACCCGGTTCGCACGTATCGCTGCCACGGTTGGTCCTCCTGCAGAGTGGGTTCGCGGCAGTATACCAGTATCCCGCCGCGCTCCGACGCCGTCCGGGGCGCTGACAACCCGGCTACTGTTTCACTTCGTAGCCCCGGGGGGTGACCATGCGGCCGTTGTGGACGTAGGTGTTGGAATTGCCGATCACGACGGTGGTGAACATGTCCACGCCCAGAACCTCCCCGTCCAGCCCGCCCAGGTCGGCAAGGCCCACCGCCTGTTCCGGCCGGTAGGCGTGGCGCACGATGCCCACCGGGGTGCCGGGAGCCCGGTGCTGCAGGAAGATCTCCCGTGCCTCGTCGAGCTGGCTGGTACGTCGACGGCTGCGCGGGTTGTATAGGGCCGCAACAAAGTCGCCGGCCGCGGCGGCCTCGAGCCGGCGCCGGATCTGCTCCCACGGGGTGAGCAGGTTGCTCAGGCTGATGGCACAGAAGTCCTGCATCAGTGGAGAGCCCAGCAGTGCCGCTGCGGACTGCAGCGCCGACACTCCGGGAACCGACTCCACGGCGGGTTCCGCTCCGTTCCAATCACGGTCGGTCAGGACGCGGTACACCGGGCCGGCCATGCCGTAAATGCCGGCGTCGCCGGACGACACCACCGCCACCGTTTTTCCCGAATAGGCGATGTCCACCGCCAGGGCGGCACGCTCCAACTCCTGGCCCAGCTCCATGCTGTGCAGCGTTTTGCCGGATGCCGGTTCGGCCACCTGCTCGATGTAGTAGCGGTACCCGACCAGCTCGTCGCTGTCGGCGATGGCGGCGGCGGCGGCCGGCGTCAGGTGTCCGGCATCGCCGGGCCCAAGGCCTACGAGATAAATTTTGCCAGTGTTCACAGGTACTCCCGATCGCAATTATTCGATGACATCGCCAACAGGCGAGACGGTGAGCCGTTGCCTACGAACGGTTCGAGATATGCAGCAAATCTCTGACAAAATCGACACCGACGCGGATTTCATACGCCAGTTCGTCATCACTCAGCCTGCCCGTGTAAAAGTTGTCGTGCAATCTCCGCTGGGTTGCGCGCAAGCCGTCGCGCAAATAGTGTTGCACCTGCTGACCGATGGGCAAGTGGTCAATGACGTACACCAGTTCTCGTCTCGTACGTGGCTGTCGGTGGGGGGCGTCCGGATGCTGTTCGGCGGCGGCCAATCCATGGCAAGCGGCGCCCCATAGCAATTCGCCAGCGGCCAGTGCAGTTCGGGGAGGCTGCGCCAACGTCTCCGCAGTCTCAACCAGCATCTGCGATATGGCGGCGTGTCGGACGCCGTTCATACCGCTTTGCCCTCTTTAAGTTGGCGGTGCAGTGAGTCAATCCACCATTGTACTGAGTCGAGATATACAGCGTACTCGTCAGGCTCCCATAGGAGTTCGGTGTACACCAACTCATGGAGTTCTTCGTTATGTTCGCGGAACGAGTCGGCTGTTCCGAATGCCAAGTAGTTCCTATGACGAGCCAAGCCGTCCTGTCGTTCTGTCGAATCTGCTACGCCGTCCAGATGCCTGGCAACCTGCCGGGCTTCTTCTCGGTTACGGCAGGGCAAACCATGCTGCATTGCTACGGCGGACAGCGCCGCCATGGCGGCCCGCCATACTAGCCCGGAGCCGTTGTGATAATTGCCCAGGGATATTTGCCGCTCTGCCTCTGCCAGCAATGCCTTGCCCGGCAGCCTGGTTTCCTTTTCGTTCATATGCTCATCCGGCGCGTGTCGCTACGACGATGGAATACGCGCTATGGCTATCGTAGCACGGTCGGATTTGGCGCGGGGGACGATCACGCCGTCTGCTCCGGAGGCCAGCATGGCGGCCGGCTCGGCGACCCCGAACACCCCCAGCAGGTCCCGCGCCGCGGATGCCGTGGGCCGATGCAGGTGGGACGCGCTCACGTCCGCGTCGTCCTGGTCTGCCACCGCGTTCAGCCGAGCGCCGTCGAAGGTCTCAATGGGCACGGAGAGGGTTTCGGCCAGGGCGATGATGCCGGCTTCGTCGGCCTTGATGTCGGCCGTGGCGATTTTCGCGAGGCTCAGGGCTGCCAGACCGTGCTCTTCCATGGTGCGGAGCGTCAATTCGCGCAGGTGGTCTTCCGGCACTCCCCGCCGGCAGCCCACTCCCGCCACCAGTGTCGGCGGACGGTAGGTGACCAGAGGCCGACTCGATTCCAGCGCAAACAGCCGGTCCGACACAATGAGGGCCGCCGCGTACCTGGGGTCCCGCATTCCGGACAGGTAGGTCACGGGGATGATATTTTCCGACAGCAGGGTGTCGTCGGGCCACCCGGCGCCGGTTACTGGATCGATCCACAAGGCCACCAGGTCGCCGTTGACCACGGCCGCCGCCGTGCGGGTCAGGTCGGTGGGAGTCGCTTCCACCCGCCATCCCGCATCGCGGCCCACCAGATCGATGGGAGTCACCGCGAGCGTGTCGGATGCGGAGGTGACGATAGGCTGCGCTCCGATGGCGTCCGCGACGCGGTGGGCCAGGGCATCAGCCCCACCGACGTGACCGGACAATACGCTCACCGCGTAGCGTCCGGCATCGTCCACACAGACCACCGCCGGGTCCTGGTTCTTGCTACCCAGCACGGGGGCCAGCAGCCGCACGGCGGCGCCAACGGGCAGGAAGACCACCAACTCGCGATGCCGGGCAAACAGTTCCTGGATCACCGGGCGCAGGGGAAAGTCGTATATCTGTGTCCCGCCGCCGTCGCTTGAGTCGCCGTCTGCGCTCCGCCGCTGCACGTACAGAGTGGCGTCGGGCATTTTCGACGCCAACCGGCGAGCCAGGGCCGCCCCCGGCCGGGACACCGCGACGATGGCGGTTTGGGTCGGAGCGCGTTCCGGGTCGGGCATGGCTACGGGCGATTAGTCGTCGCCGGCCGAGGTATGGGCCGCGCGTTCCGGTTGGACTTCGTAACCGCCGGCCTCGTAGAGTTCGGCCCGGTCGGCGTCGGCGTGGTCGCCCTGTCCCGCCCGGCGGTAGAGATGGGTGTACTCGTCCGAGTAGAGGTGGGAGACCGCGACCTTCTCACCGGCTTCCGGATCCAGCAGCTTGGGATCCACTGCCTTGCCGACGATGATCAGCGCCTGCAGCGTGATCTTGGCGTCGCGGACCTTCTGCGCGATGTCGGTGAGGGTTCCACGGATGATCTGCTCGTCGGGCCAGCCGACGCGGTAGGCTACGGCGACCGGCGTGTCGGCAGGGTATCCCGCCTCCTGGAGCTGGTTGGCGATGCGGAACATTCGGGTGACGCTGAGGAAAATCACCAGGGTGCTTCCGTGACGGGCCAGGCCCACCAGGTCCTCTCCCTCGGGCATGGGCACGCGTCCCTCGGCTCGGGTCATGATCACCGTCTGCGAGACCTCGGGTACAGTCAGCTCTGACTTGAGGACGGCGGCGGCGGCGAACGCGGCGCTCACGCCGGGGATGATCTCGTAGTCCACTCCTTCGCTTTCCAGGATCCGCATCTGTTCCAGGGTCGCGCCATACAGTGACGGGTCGCCACTCTGTATGCGGGCCACGGTCTTGCCTTCGGACACGGCCTGCAGGGTGACCCGCATGATCTCAGGCAGCGCCATTTCCTTGCTGCCGTAGACCGTCGCCCCAGGCTTGGCGAACCCGGCGATCTCTTCCGGAACCAGCGAATCGGCGTAGATGATCACATCGGCATCGTCGATAATGCGCTTGGCCTTGAGGGTGAGCAGTTCCGGATCCCCGGGCCCGGCGCCGATGATGTAGACCTTGCCGTCGTTCGCCATGTGGATCGTCTCCTTGGTGTCGGGGCTCGTCAGCGCCGGATTATCAGAAGAGAGAAATAGTCGAGGTCCTCGGCGGACAGTTCCTGGATGTTGCGCACCACCCGCTCGCTTTCGGTGGTCGCCCGGCGGACGTAGATGGTGCGCCCGGATAGGCCCAAACGCTCCAGGTTTGCCAGCGCGTCCAGCAGGGTCCGGTTGACCTTCATCAGGACGATGGTGTCGTAGAGGGCAATGGCCTCCCGCAGATCGTCGATGCCGTACACCGCCGGCAGGATTGCCAACCGCTGCCCATGGTGTACCAGCGGCGCCGCTGCAGAAGCGGCCGCGGCCATGACCGAGGAAACTCCCGGAACCACTTCAACCGGCAGGTGCGGGTATTCCTCCTGGATGGTCTCCAGCACGTAGGCGAAGGTGCTGTACAGCATCGGGTCGCCCTCGGTGATGAAGGCTACGTCGCTGCCGGCCTCCAGGCGGGTGGCCAGCTCGCGGGCGGCTCGTCGCCAGACCTCGCCGGCGGCGTCCTCATCGTTGGTGGGGAACTTGGCGCGCACGACTTCCTGGCGGGATTCGTCGATAATGCCCTTCACGATAGTGTAGGCGTAGCTCTCAGAACTGATGCCAGCCTGGGGCACCCAGATGACGGGGACGGATTGGAGCACCCGCTGCGCCTTCACCGTGAGCAATTCCGGGTCGCCGGGCCCGACGCCAACGCCGTAGAGTCGTCCCTGCTGAGAGTCTGTGGTCATTCCTTCTGTCCCCAGACGATGAATACCGGGTTCATGGCTTCGAGCCGCAACGCGCCATCGGGCAATTCCCGCCCGCGCGCCGCGGATACAACGGTCATTTCCGGTGACATGCCGGCGACCCGCAGGGCACGGTAGGTGTCGTTGGCCCGCTCCATGGCGGCGAAGTTGGCCACGACTCGTCCCGCCGAGCGCAAGCGGAGCAGTACGGTGTCCAGTATCTCCGGCATGGCGGCCCCACCGCCTCCGATGAACACGGCGTCCGGATCGGGCAGCGCTCCCAGGGCGTCAGGGGCCGCTCCGATGACCACCGAAACGCGGCCCTCGCCGTAGCGGGCCACGTTGGCATGCAGCAGGTCCGCGCTGCCAGCGTCCTTGTCGATCGCGTAGACGCAGCCACGATGAGCGATACGCGCCGCTTCCACGGCAACGGAGCCGGTCCCCGCCCCGATGTCCCAGACGAGGCTGTCAGGGCGCAGTTGCAGGGCGTACAGACTCACCGCACGTACCTCGGACTTGGTGATCTGGCCCCGCACCGGGCGGCGCTGCGCGAACGCGTCGTCCGACAAGCCCAACGCCCGACTGACGGCCGGCGCGGTTTCCACCGTGGGATCAGCCCTGACCATCGACCACCACTGTGGATGGGGAACGCATGGGTATGCCGTCAGGCGACGTGCTCGCCGACCCCAGCAGGTTGCCCTCAAAGTCGAAGCACAGGGCGTCGACGATGATCGCGTCGCCGCCGTCGCCAAGATACTTCTGCGCTTCCGAGCACACCATCTGGCACATCAGGGGGAACACCCCCATGACGTCATGCTCCTGGGCCAGTTCCTGGAAATGCCGGCCGCTGGCGGCATCGGCCATTTCGGCCTGCAACTCGGCGGACGCGCCGCACTGTCCAGCCAGGCCGGCCAGGAAGCCGGTATCGACCTGGTTGCCGGCAACGTGGGTTACGAAGTAGCCCATGGCCATCTTGGAGAACTTGCCCACCATTCCCACGTGGGCCACGCGCTTGATGCCCTTGTTGACACAGCGCTTCATGGAAGGGCCCGAGAATATGCCGGCTTCGATGTAGGCCATGTCGGGCAGGTCCAGCAACTGGCGGGTGTACTCCTCGCTGCGGGTGCCGGTGGAGAGCACCAGGTGATCAAGACCGTTGGCGGCGGCAACGTCGATGGCCAGGTGGACGCTGGCGCGCCACGCCGCCGTGCTGAAGGGCTGCACGACGCCGGTGCTTCCCAGGATGCTGATGCCGTTCAGCACGCCCAGCCTGGCGTTGGTGGTCTGCTTGGCGATCTCCTCGCCGTTGGGCACCGAGACGCGTGCGCGGACGCCGGTATCGGCCGGCCAGCCGCATTCCACGAGACCTTCGGCCACGGCCTCCGCCATCATGCGACGCGGGACGCGCGTGACGGCCGGCTCGCCGACCTCGATGCCGGTGCCGGGCCGCGTGACCGTACCCACGCCCGGGCCGCCGGTGATATTCAACCCCTTGATGCCGTCGGGCAGGCGCCAGACGCCCACGACTATCTCTGCGCCGTGGGTGACGTCGGGGTCGTCGCCGCCGTCCTTGATGGCGGAGCAGCGGACGCCTTCTTCCGGCTGCATCGCCCAGCTGTTGTGTACTTTGAGGGTCGCCCGGCCCGTTCCTCCGGGCAGCGGCACGGATACTTCGTCGGGGGCCTTGCCGGACAGCATCAGGATTACCGCCGCCTTGGCTGCCACCGCTGCCGTGGTGCCGGTGGTGTAGCCGGTGCGCATCCCGCGGGGGTCGCGCTTGGTGGGGCGCGAGTAGTCGCTTTCGGGACGCTCAGCGTCGCTATTTTGGTCTGGGATCGTCATAGGGTCCACTGTTATGCCGAGCAGCCACTGAGCGCAGGCTCGTTCCGGTCGCTCATCCGCCTTCCTGCAGCCGGCGCACCAACTCGCGCAGGCGCTCGTTCTCCGCTTCGAGAACAGCCCGTTCCGCTGCCATGGTAGCCTGCATTTGTCGCCAGTTTTCCAAGTACGTTCCGGTGTCAGGGTCGTAGAACCTGGGCCAGCCGTCATCCCAGCAGAGGTACAGCCCCATCAACTCGCTGTAACCCTTCAGTACGCCGTCGGGTTCTCTGGTCAATTCGACCGGCTGATATTCCCCGTCCCGTAGCATCCCACCCCACAAACGCTCCCCATGGTGATCGCCGCCGCTGGGGTCGAACCGCCAGTACTCGGGGATGCCGATGGTAGCGTACACGGCCGGTTTCACCCGGGTGTCCTCGGCGCCGGTGCTCTCCGAGCCAACCTCTAAGGCGAGGTCCGGCGGCTTGCCGGCCTCCCAGGGCAGGTAGATCCGGCGGCGACGGATGGCTCCCTGGTCAACTCCGAAGGCCAGGTAGATGTCCGGCTGCCGACGAACGTTGAGGTTGGTCGGGTCGTAGCAAAGAATGGTGTTGCTGCTGAGGAAAACGTCCGGGCGCGTCTTGAAGTCGGTGAACCGGCTGTGCATTATGCCGAGGATTTCACTTACGACGAATTCCTGCTCCATGGCGTCGGGCATCGGCTCCGGATCATCGGGGTTGTAGTCCAGAGCGGCGTAATCGATCTCGCCCTGCTTGACGTAGGGCAACATGGCGAATGTAAACGCTGTGGTGGTCATGGCAGACCTTCCCTGGACCCGTGGTGGTGACACATTGATGGTATCACATCGGAATCTCAGGCCGCCCGCGCCTGGGCTTCCCGCACCCGATCCCGGGCCACCGAGACCAACCGGTCGTCCACTCCCAGCGGCGGCGCGACCGACATTGGGACATCGGGGTAAGTTTCCTGGAGCCGGCGCATGGTGCCCAGCACGTTGCGCCGCAGGATCATCCCCGGGAAGAAAACATAGGGCACGCAGATGATGCTGCTGGCGCCCCTTGCGTCGACCAGTTCGGCGGCGGCGTGCTCCATGGTGGGATCGCCGTAGTGCGACTGCGCGACCTCCACCACGTAGCCCGCTCCCAAATCGCGTTCCACCCATCCACCCAGCTCTTTCAGCCAGAGGCAATCGTCGTACCGCGTCTGCGTGCCGGCCTTGACCAGCAAAATGCCCACCGGGCCACCGTCGGCCGGTTCCCGCACCGCCTGGGGCAGGGCGGCGATGCGTTCGCGCACCAGTTCTGCGATGCGAATATCCGCCCCCAGGCCATCAGCCAGCCGGACCTCCACGCCGGGCGCTTGTGCGGCGATGTCCTCCAGCACCTCGTCCATCTCAAGGGTTGCGTGCTTCCCGTTGCCCAGCAGGTATGGGGCGATGACCACGCGGTTCAGGCCAGCGTCCGCCAGGATCGAAACGGCTTCGGGCGGGTGTGGCGGCAGGAACTCCAGGCAGGACACGATGACCTGCTCTGCGTCGTCACCCAGGGAATCGGTTAGACGTCGGGCCGCGTCGCGCAGACCCACCGGCGTGTTGGGACAACCCAGGCACCAGGCCGGGAACCGGGGGCCATCGGCGGCCCAGGCGCACGAGCACTCGTCGCGACTGGCGCCCCGCTGGCTGCCGTGGCACAGCAGCACAACTCCCCAACCTCCGGATCCGTTGTTGGCATCGTTCGCATCGGCCATTGGGGCTCAGTCCTCCAGCAGGTCAAGCAGGGCGTTCACGGTGGCAGCAGCGGCAGAGCTCCCCCCGCGTCGTCCCAGTATGGTGATATGCGGCACACTGCGCGCCGCCAGTTCGGCTTTGGATTCGGGGCAGGCCACGAAACCCACGGGCATCCCGATCACGGCGGCCGGCGACACCTGGCCTTCGTCGATCAGGTCCAGCAGCGCCAGCAGGGCGGTGGGCGCGTTGCCGATGGCCAGCACCGCTCCGTCCATCTGCGGGGCCAACTCGCGCACGGCGGCGACGCTGCGAGTGGTGCCCTCGCGGCGGGCGCGCTCCGCGACCTCGGGCGCGTCGATGAGGCACGCCGTTTCCACTCCACGCCGGGCCAAGGCCGCCCGGGAGATACCAACCTGCACCATGCGCACGTCGGTGACCACGCGTCGTACGTCCCGCAGCGAAGCCAGCGCTGCGTCCACCGCGCCATCGCTGAAACGCACGTCGGCGGCGATCTCAGGGTCGCCCTCGGCGCGGACGATACGGTGCAGCACGTAGCGCTCCGCTTCCGGCAGGTTGGCGGCGTCCTCGTCGCCGCGCAGGCTGTCAGCGACCATCACCAGGCTCTGGCGGTCGATCTCCTCAGGGAGCAGGGCGTATTTTTCAACGAGGGTCATTGGGTCAGATATCTCAGTGATGCATCGGCAGCGTATCGCGGTTGATCGCCATGCTCCGCAGCATTGCTCCGAAACTTGCGGATCACGGCGGTCGGAAAAACCGCGTTGTGTGGCTGACTTCGGGGTGGATTAGCGATAGACCGCTACGTTGATTAGTCGGTGATTGACCGGATCCACGCCCAAGCGTAACCCCTGCAAGGTGTCGCTGCCCAATAGTTTCGGACAATTGTCCTCGCCGAACACGAAAAGGCGGGTCAGGTCTGCCCCGTTGTAGTGGATGCGAACTTCCCCCAATTCCACTGTCGTTTGCGTGCCATCGGCCAAGTCGGCAAGGAGTCGCGGAAATGTGGGAACCCAGCCCAGATCCCTCAGCAATTTGCCGGGAAGCTGGCTATAAGAAGCTCCGGTATCGACCCGCATGTCTATGTGCTGCAATTCTGAACCGTCAGCAGCCCAGATCCCCAACATAGTCCGAACTTCGCCCATAATGTTCTTCCGCTACCCCACCACCACGTTGACCAGCCGACCCGGGACGTACACCACGTTGCGCACGGTCTTGCCGTCGATGTGGGACTGGATCCGGGGGCTCTCCAGCGCGCGTTCCCGGGCGTCGTCATCGCCGATGCTGGCGGGCACCGTGATCCGGTCGCGGAGCCGGCCGTTGACCTGCACCACCAGAGTGAGCTCGTCCTCCGCCGCCATTTCTTCGTCCCAAGTGGGGAAGGGCTGCTGGTGGATGCTGTAGCCATGACCGGTTCGCTCCCACCATTCTTCCGCCACGTGTGGTGCGATGGGGGCGAGCATCAGCAGGAACTTCTCGATGCAGTCTCGCCAGGTGGTGCTGTCCACCGGGCCGTCGTTCCATACCCGGCTCAGGTGGTTCACCAGTTCCATCAGTGAGGCGATGGTGGTGTTGAACTTGAACTTGTCCAGGTCTTCGTAGCACTTGCGGATGGTCTGGTGGAGTATCCGCTGGGTTTCGCGCACCGTCGCGGCGTCGGTGGCGCTGTCGTCCAACTGCGCGGCGTCGTGTTCCACCAGGTTAGAGGCGCGGTTGAGCCAGCGGACCACGCCGTTGATGCCCTCGTCGCTCCACGGCCCACCCTGGTCCCAGGGGCCGATGAACATGAGGAAGCAGCGCACCGCGTCGGCGCCTACCTGGCCGACCACGTCGTCGGGATTGACGACGTTGCCGCGGCTCTTGCTCATCTTCTCGTGGTCGCTGCCCAGGATCACCCCCTGGTTGAACAGGCGCAGGAACGGCTCGTCCATGTCGAGCATGCCCATGTCCCGCAGCGACTTGATGAAGAACCGGCTGTATAGCAGGTGCATCACCGCGTGCTCAGCGCCGCCGGTGTATTGCTGGACGGGCATCCAGTCGGAGGCCACCTGCGGCTCAAACGGTCCGTCTCCGTACTGCGGAGTGCAGTAGCGGAGCATGTACCACGACGAGTCCATGAAGGTGTCCATGGTGTCGGTTTCCCGCCGGCCCGGCCCTCCGCACCTGGGGCACTCCGTGTTCACGAAGGACTCGTTGATGGCCAGCGGCGATTCCCCGGTGGGCCGGAACTCGGCGTCTTCGGGCAGCAGCACGGGCAGGTCCGCCTCCGGCACCGGCTGCACCCCGCACTGATCGCAATAGACCATGGGGATGGGCGTACCCCAGTAACGTTGCCGGGAAATGAGCCAGTCGCGCAGGCGGTAGGTGACGGCGCGGCGACCCCAGCCCCGTCGTTCCACGTCATTCGCGATGGCCTCCATGCCCTCCTCGTTGGTCATGCCCTCGTACGCGCCGGAGTCGGTCATGAACCCATCGCCGATGAAGGCTTCCTCGGGCGGGCTTCCGTCCCAGGTTATGGGAGCAATGACGGTGCGGATGGGCAGGCGGTACTTGCGCGCGAAATCAAAGTCACGGTGGTCGTGGGCCGGAACGCCCATCACCGCGCCGGTGCCGTAGGTGGTCAGGACATAGTCGGCCACGTAGATGGGCACCTTCTCGTTGTTCAGACGGTTGCGCGCGTAGGCCCCGATGAATACGCCGGTCTTTTCCCGGTCGGCCGACAGACGGTCGATTTCAGAAGCGGCGCGAGCCTGGTCGACGTAGGCTTCGACGTCCGCCCGGCGACCCTCCGTCGTGAGTTTGGCCACCAGGGGGTGCTCCGGCGCCAACACGAGGAACGTCACGCCGAATATGGTGTCGATGCGCGTGGTGAAGGTGCGTATCTCCCGCTCCTCGATGTTGTAATCGGATATGTCAAACCCGATCTCCACGCCCTCGCTGCGGCCGATCCAATTCCGCTGCATGGTGAGGATCTTGTCCGGCCACTCCTCCAGCGTATCGAAGTCCAGCAGCTCGTCGGCGTAGTCCGTGATGCGGAAGAACCACTGCTCGAAGTCGCGGCGGGTGATGGGCGTTTCGCATCGCTCGCACTCGCCGTTGAGCACCTGCTCGTTGGCCAGCACGGTCTGGCACGATGGACACCACACGACGGGAGCCTTCTCCCGGTAGGCCAGGCCGCGCTCGTATAGCTTGATGAAAAACCACTGGTTCCAGCGGTAGTACTCCGGCAGGCAGCAGACGACTTCCCGGTCCCAGTCGTAGACCGCCCCGATGGAACGGAGCTGCCGACGCATGTTCTCCACGTTGGACATGGTCCATTCGTAGGGGTGGATACCGCGGGAAATGGCCGCGTTTTCGGCGGGCAGGCCGAAGGCGTCAAAGCCGATGGGATGCAGCACGTTGTAGCCCTGCATGCGGCGGAACCGGGCGTGAGCGTCCGACGGCGCCATGGCGTACCAGTGACCGATGTGCAGGTCGCCCGACGGGTACGGATACATGGTCATTTCGAACCACTTCGGGCGGGGGTCGTTGTCGTCCACCCGATAGATCCCGTCGCGTTCCCACCGCTCCTGCCACTTGCGGTCAATCTCGACCGCGTCGAATCGGAGCTCAACTTGACGCTGGGCTGTGGTCATAAAAAGGCAACCCTCAATATAGTGGGCGCGGGCGGCAGCGGCGAAGGCGCCCAGCAAACGTACGTCTGGCGACCCTCAATATAGCACACGCATCATTATGGGTCCCCGCGGCGGCTGCCAGTATACCACCAGGCCGACCGGTCGGGCCGCCCGGCGTTCGCTGACGCGGCCCCAGGCCGGGCAACGGACCGCACCTGATCTGCAGTTGCGAAAGTCGGAATCGGGATTTACGGGATTTTAGGAATTGCCAGGATTGGGATGTTTCCACCGGAGAACGGTTGCAATCCTGGCAAATCCGCAAATCTTGAAAATCCTGCTTCCGACGATTTACGAAAGCGGGTACGCTCGTGCGCGTGGTCACCCGCAGTCGGGACCGCGCGCACGCCGGGTTTGCTTCCCTCAGTCGTCCAGGTGAATGGTGGCCGTTACCCGGGGAACGTCGCCGACCACGCGCGTCGTGTGACCGTGGCCGGTGAGGTCCTCGGCAAGGTTCACGTCGCCGGGGCCCAGCCGGTGGACGGTACCGTCCGCAAGGCCGATTTCCGCTTCTCCGGAAAGGGTGATGATGTACTGGCGGCGGGGCGCCACGTGCCAGTCGCTGAAGTACCCCGGAGGCGAGGAGCGGAATATGATCCCCTTGGCATTGTGCAACTGGCTCCACTCCGGATGGGACGGTGGGTCGATCGCTTCAATGTGGGAATGGCCGTCGTCGCCAGTGTACAGTCGTATGGAGCCCATGGTGCCTCCCTCTGTAACGTGGTTTCACCCGGAATGTTAACACAAACCGGCGAGCGCGACTCGAAACCGGCAACTGCTATCGGTGCGTGCCCCTCCGTGGGGTGCGATGGTCGGCCGGGAAATCCGCATCGCCGGCTTGCGCGAACAACCCGGATTGTGTGGCTCTCCGGCGGACGCCACCGGATGTGCGCGAGCTGGCATTTGCGATTGACATATCCCAGAGCCCGGTCATAATTACGCTGCCTGCGCAAGGCGCCCTGATCATCAACGCACCCGGCATCCTCAATTTGCGCTCCAACCAGCGTCCGGTGCCTCTCAGTGAACGTTCCGTCCCACGGTAACGCCGGCTCCACCGAGCCGGAAGCGGCGACCGTGCTCGACCCGTCCGGCGAAGGCAACACGTCGTGGCGCGTGCGGCGGGTCGACCCGGTTCGCATTCCCATACGCCGCCACCGCACCCCGCCGCGCCGCTGGTCCTCGACGCCGCTGCTGCTGCTCCTCACGTTCCTCCTGCTGAACGTGGTCGGGAGCGCGATGCTGGCGCTGCCCATATCCACCGCCGACGGAATCGCGGCCAGCCTGCGGGTGGCATTCTTCACCGCGATTTCGGCCTCCACCGTCACCGGCCTCACCGTGGTGGACACGCCGGAATTCTGGTCCCAGTTCGGCAAGGCCGTCATCTTCGTGCTGATGCTGGTGGGAGGACTGGAGTTCATCACGGCCGCCACCGTGTTGATCGCTTTCATCGGCCGGCGGGCAACGGCGCTCGAAGAGGACGTGTACCAGGATACCGTCGGTGACGTTTCGGCACGAAACCTGACCCGCGTGGCGCGCAACATCGTCGTTGCGTTCTTCATCGGCTACCTGGCGGGCGCCGCTTTGATATTTGTGCGCATGCGGTCGGTGGCGGACTTCACGACCCTGGAGGCCGTCTGGCAGTCGCTGTTTCTCTCGGTTTCAGCGCTCAACAACGCCGGTTTCTCGATCCTGCCCAACACTCCAGGCGGCAGCAATGCGGAGACCCTGGGAGCGCACCCGTACCTGATGTGGGTCATAACCCCGTTGATCATCGCCGGCGCCCTGGGCTGGCCCTTCATCATGGACATGCGGCGGAACTGGAGCCCCAGCCGGTCGCGGCGGCGTTTGATGGGCCTTTTCCTGTTCAACTTCCAGCGGTTCAGTCTTGACACCAAGCTGGTTCTGATCCTTACCACCTTCCTCTACGGGTTCAGCGCGCTGGCGTTCCTGTTCGCCGAATGGAACGGCGTGCTGTGGGACCATTCCGGCCACGGTGTCGTGGGCTCGGCGATTTTTCACGGGGTCAGCGGGCGCACGGCGGGGTTCGCCGCGCTGGACTGGAGCGCCACCCGAGACTTCACCCAGCTGGTGTTCGCCGGCCTGATGTTCATCGGCGGGTCCACCGCGTCCGTGGCCGGCGGGATCAAGGTGAACACGGTGGCGGTGCTCCTGGCCGCCGCCCGGTCTTCGGCCCTGCGCCACCCCACCACGGAGATTTTCCGTCGTGAGATCGCCCCCGTTCTGGTGTCCCGCGCGCTGCTGGTGGCGTTGCTCGGGGTGACGTTCCTTTCCATCGTTTTGCCCATTCTCACCTACACCGACCCCCACCTGCCGTTTTTGCCGTTGATGTTCGAGACGGTCTCGGCGTTCGGCACCAACGGGATGTCCACCGGAGTATCCAGCGAACTCAGCCTGGCCGGTTCGATCATATTCATGATCACGATGCTGGTTGGCCGGGTGGGTCCTCTGACCCTCGTCATGCTGCTCACTCCCCGGGAAGACGCCACCTACCGCTACCCCGAAGAACCCGTTAGAATTGGTTAGTCATCATGGCAAAGCAAGTATGCGTGATCGGTTTGGGCCGGTTCGGAGCGAAGCTGGCCAGCACGTTGTTCCAACGGGAACACGAGGTGCTGGCTATCGATCAGGATGAGCAGCGCGTGCAGGAAATGCTCGGCCGCGTCACCTACGCCGTAGAGGCCAACGCAACCAACGAGACCGCTCTGCGCGACCTCGGCGTCGGAGACATGGACGTGGCCGTCGTGGCCCTGGGCAGCCAGATCCAGTCCAGCATCATCACCACGATGATGCTCAAATCCATGGGGTTGCCCTACGTCATCGCGCGGGCCACGGACACCCAGCACGCGGAGATCCTGCATCGCGTCGGCGCGGACAAGGTGATCTTTCCCGAGGAAGAGGCCGCCGAGCGCGCGGCCAGCCTGGACCTGAGCCCCAATTACGTCGAGTTCATGCACATCACCGACGACACCGGGGTGCACAAGTTGCGGCCGCCCGAAAAAATGCGCGGCCTGTCCCTGCGGGACGCTGGCCTCGTCTCCGAATCAACGCGGCATCACGTCGCCGTGATGGTCATACGGCGGGGCAACGAATATATTATCAATCCGGCCGAAGAGGAAATGATCGATGATGGTGACATCCTGGTGGTCGTCGGCAGCCACGAAGATGTCGAGCGAGCGTTTGCCCGGTGACCGCGGGCTCGTCCCGGATGGCGGGGTAATCCTATGAGCGACCGAATCGGATACCTGGGACCGGCCGGCACATTCACGGAGCAGGCCGCCCTCCTGTACGCGCCCGACGCCGTGATGACGCCATATCCGACCATCACTGCGGTGGGTTCCGCCGTATCGGAAAACGTGGTGGACGTGGGCGTGGTGCCCATCGAAAACAGCCTCGAGGGTTCGGTTACCTTTACGCTGGACCTGCTCATCGCCCAGTCAGGGCTGTCGATACGCAACGAGGTGGTGATTCCCATCACCCACTACCTGGTATCCGCGCCGGGGGTGGAAGCGCGATCGGTGGAGGTCATCTACTCACACCCGCAGGCGTTGGCCCAGTGCAGGAACTACCTGGGGTCGCGGTTCCCCGAAGTCCCCCGGGAAGCTTCGCTGAGCACGGCCGCCGCGGTTGCTGACATGCAGAACAGCAGGGTTCCGGCAGCGGCCATCTGCCCGCAGCGGGCCACCGAAATTTACGACGTGCAAATCCTGGATCAAGGCATAGAGGACAACACGGCGAACCAGACCCGGTTCGTCGTGCTCGCCCACGCCGACCACGCGCCAACCGGCCACGACCGCACCTCGATCTGCTTCTCGTTCACGGTGGACCGTCCCGGGAACCTCTACAACACCATCGGCGAGTTCGCCAGCCGGAACATAAACCTGGTCAAGATCGAAAGTCGGCCCACCAAGCAGGAGCTGGGCAGGTATATCTTCCTGATCGACTGCGAGGGCCACCGGCACCAGCCCGAAGTTGCCGCCGCGTTGGAAGGGCTGCGTCGGCGTACTGACATGCTGAAAATATTGGGGTCTTATCCCTTCTGGGAACCCCGCGCCGAGTAAGTGTGGCCCGGAATGACTTCCGTGGCGTCAGCGCGGCAATTGCCTGCATCCGTAACGCGGCCGTCAGCGTAGTTCGGGTATTGTTCCGCTCGCTGTTCCTGGTTCGGGGCGACAGCATGTGCCCCATGTTGCGCGACGGCGATTTGGTATGCGTTCGCCCGGCGTCGGCGGAGGGCAGAAGTTACCGGCGCGGATCGGTGGTGGTGGCGGAGATCAGTTTGTTGGAAGGAGAAAGCGCTCTGGCTACCAGCATCAAAAGAGTGATCGGTCTGCCAGGAGAGTTGGTCCGAGTCAGTGGCGATGGCGCCGTTTGGATCGAGGGAGCAACGCTGGCCGAGCCCTACCTGGCGCCGGCAGCGCGCGCCGCGCCGGGGCCCGACCTGTCGTGGCTGTGCGATGACGACGAGTATTTCCTCCTGGGGGACAACCGCGCGGATAGCATGGACAGCCGGCGATTCGGGCCGGTGCCGGCGTCCGCCGTCATCGGCGGAATGTGGTTCAGGTTGCCCACGCACGGGCTGTTCGGTCGGAGACCGTCGAACCGCGCAGATTTGGCTGGCTGACGTTTGATGGCGTCCTTTGAAGCGAAACTGCACCAGGCGGCCGACTGGGCGACCCGCAACCGGCGCTTGTTGCGGATCCGGCCGGTGCTGCAGGCGCTGCATCTGCGTCGTGGTATCCAGCGGTTGGCGCAGCGCCGGAGCTCGGTGCGGCTGGTGCTGGCGACCGTATCGGCGGTGACGCGTAACGACAACCAGCAACTCATGGCTGGCGTCGCCTACTACGGGATGGTTTCCCTGCTGCCGTTCTCGGTGGTCGTCCTGCAGATCCTTCCCCTGTTGTTGGGTGACGCCGGCGCGCGCACCTGGTTCGCCTCAATTTCCTCCGGCGTGCTTCCCCCGAATGTCGATGTTTCGACCCTGTGGCCATCACAACCGCCGGCTGTTGCGGGCGCCACCGGACTGGTGGCCCTGCTTGGCCTGTTATGGGGCAGCTTCAAGCTGTTCGGAGCGGTTGGGCTCGTGGTCAACCGAGCTTGGGGGATCGAGCCGGCCCAAGTGGGCGTCGTTGGCAAGACCCGCGCGTACCTGTTCCTCAGCGCCATGGCCATCGGGCTGTTGATTTCCTCCGTGCTCACCTACGTCACCGTTCCTGATCTCGCAGTCGACGCGCTGCGGGCGATCCAACTGGGCGGTCTGGCCAACGCGGTGGAGGCTCAGCGCTGGTGGCCGAGCCTGCTGGCCTGGCTCCTTTCGGTGGCGGTGTTCCTGCTCGTCTACCGCTACGTGCCGGAACGGACGGTGCACTGGCGTTGGGCCATCCTGGGCGCGGTCAGCGCCAGCATCATCTTCGAAGCGGCCTCTTACGTGTTCGCGCTGTTCTTCTCCTACATCGCGCCCCAGCGGTTGTTCTACGGCCCGCTGGCATCGATGCTGATCATCCTGATCTGGCTGTTCGTCTCCGCCCTGACGCTGGTCTCCGGCGCCGCGCTGACGGCCTACGCCCAGAGCATCTACCGGGGCGACGGGCCGGTGCCCACCTCGGGCTGGTTCCTGGGCAGCAACGATTCGTGAGCCGTCTGCGCCCCCAGATCCAGGCGTTTGCAAATGTCGCATGTTGGATCGAGGGTCGCGTGAACTTATAATCGGAAAACCCGACGCCTGAATGGCGATACGGCACGCATCAATTGAAAGACGACAGATTGAATGGCGGCAGAAGGTACAAAGTGGGAATCACTTACGCCAAGGGAAGTATCACCGGCAAGACCGAGACGCGCGAGTACGACTTTCTGGTCGACACGGGCGCTACCTGGCTGGGCATTCCCCAAGCCGACATCGATGCGCTGGGTTTGGACACGGTGCCCAACGCGGCGGCTGAGTTAATGACCGCCGACGGGACCATCAGGCAAACTCCCATATACATAGCAGTCGGTATGCTGGAAGGAACCGGCTTCGTGAATGGCGCCGTGCCGGCTGCGGTGCCGCTGGTGGGCTACCGGTTGTTGCAGGATCTGGGGTTCAACGTCGATCTGGTAAACGAGCGAATGGAACAGCGGCCGCGTGACGAGATCGGCCCGCCATTCCTGCTGTGACCGCAGACGGGACCAACCTTTCACCGCATGAGGGCTGCATGAGTTCGAATCTTCCCACCACCCTGCCCAACCTCCGGGTCCTGGAGATCGCCTCCCTCATCCCCGGCCCCTACTGCGGCAAGCTGCTTGCATCGCTGGGCGCGAACGTCATCAAGGCGGAGCCGCCGGGTGTTGGCGATCCTGGGCGCCGTCGCGGCCCATTCCCGGATGACCAGCCCCATCCGGAGCGCAGCGGTCTGTTCCTGTACCTGAATACAGGGAAGCTGAGCATCACGCTGGACCTTGAAAACCCAGCCGGCCGGCACCTGCTGCGCCAACTGGTAGCCAGCGTGGACATGGTGGTGCATGACTACACTCCGGCCAACGCCGCCTCTGTCGGCCTCGACTCTGACTCCCTTCTCGCCGCCAATCCAGACGTCATCGTCAGCGCCGTCACGCCCTTCGGCAGCGCCGGCCCCTACGCCGATTATCACGCCGGACACTTGGCGGTGTTCCACGCCGGCGGAGAGGGTTGGCTGCTGCCCAACGGCGTCGCGTTGGACACCTTCCCCGACCGGCCGCCCATCGTCGCCGGCGCCAACATGGGCGACTACCAGGCCGGCCTGACCGCTGCCGTCGGCGCGCTGGCCGCCGTGTACAACCGCCTGGGAGCCGACGGCGGCCAACGAGGCCAGGTGGTGGACGCCTCGACCCAGGAGGCCCAGCTATCGGTCGGCTACATGCCCATCCAGCGGCACGAGTCGGAAGGCATCACCGAGACCCGCTTCTCCCGGTACTTCCGCGTCGGCGGCGTGTTGCCGGCGTCCGACGGCTACGTGGAGCTGCTGACCCTGGAGCCGCGCCAGTTCGAGGGTCTGCTGGCCTTCATGGGCAACCCCGACTGGGCATCATCCGAGATGTTCAGCGACCCGGCCACTCACGGCCCCGAACTGAACCGGCACATGCGGGAGTGGTTCTCCCAGCACACTCGCGAGTGGCTCTATGCCGAGGGCCAGGCTCACGGCGTCCCCATCGCGCCCTACTACACGCCGTCAGAGGTGTTCCAAAGCCCCCAGCAACGCGAGCGCGCCTTCTACTCCGAGGTGGACCACCCTGCCACCGGCCCCCTGGAATACACCGGCGCCCCCTTCCAGCTCAGCGAAACCCCCACCCGGCTAACGCGCGCGCCGCTATTGGGCGAGCACAACGTGGAGGTGTACTGCGGGCTGCTGGGCTGCGCGGCGCAGGATTTGGCGGCGCTGGCGAGGGCCGGTGCGGTTTAGTGCCAGTAAAGTAGAAAAGAAATTTTCAAAGCCGACTTTACCACTTCTGTGCAACGGGGGTTGCATGACGACCATCGAATCCCTGCTTAACCGCAGGCTTGATCTGTCCACTTTCTTGGTTCACTTTACTCGAAACCAAGAGGACACGTCTGCTCGCGACAATCTATTGAATATCTTATCCGAACGTCGCTTGAACGCAGTGACTAAGCTAGGAAAAGCAAAAGATCGGGAAGTGCCCGGCCAAGAAGTGGTCTGCTTCACAGAAACTCCACTCGAACATTCCTGGACGTTCGCCACGGATATTCAAGGCCGCCAGATCCAACTCGAACCGTATGGTGTGGTGTTCACAAAAATCTGGGCACGACAGCGAGGACTTAACCCCGTCTGGTACATCGATGCCACTCCCGGCCATCACTGGTTGGTCAACCACGTTGACGTTCTAATGAACAGGGCTATCGCAGAACAACGGTACAACGACGAAATTTTTCAGCTCACACCATTTTTCGAAGTGATGGGGACTTGGCAATCCAGCAGGAGCGAATTTTGGTGGGAACGCGAATGGCGGAAGGTAGGTGCCCTTACTTTTGCCTGGGACGACTTGGTATCGGTGTTAGCTCCAGAGACGGACCATCTCGGGCTTCGCGATGATTTACGCGTCAGGCACCCTGACAGCAATGTGGATGGTCTCCACTTTCTCGATCCCGCATGGGGATTGGAACGCATGATTGGCAGTCTCGCTGGGATTGCTCCCGATCATCTTGGTCCGTTACCTCGTTTCCCGGCGCAAGGGTAGCGTAAGTTCTCGCCGAGGAGAGCACGATTACGGTCGCCTCAGATCGTAAGCTCTGCCACCGGCGTCAGCTTCTGGTTCACCGGGTCGACGGCCAGGTCGAAGTTCTCCAATGTCGTGGCCCCCAGCAGATAACGCCCTTCCCTGCCGAAAATGACCGGGCACGGCATGACTTCAGCGCCGACCGAAATCATGGCCGCGCCTATATCGTACGTCTCAGTCCTGCCGTCAGCCATAGTGAAGGTACGCTGCCGGGTAGGTGTGATGCCCAGTCTGTGCAGCAACGATGCCGGCATCATGGAATGAGTGGCCCCAGTGTCGACCAAAGCCGTTACTGTCGCCGGATTATCGCCATCCAATCCGGCTACGCTGATTTCAATACGGAAAGTACCCATGGTTTAAATCCTCTGAAACCATCATATCATCCACTTTGCCAGCCCGAATTCCTGATCGCGTGCCCGCACGGCGGCTGTATAATCCCCCCATCCCAGCGAACCCGCCCCTTCCGGCGCGTTCGCATCCCAACGGAGGCTATTCCCCATGGACTTTGGACTTGAAGGCAAACTGGCATTTGTGGGCGGCGCCAGCCGCGGCATCGGCAAGGCAATTGCGTTGGAACTGGCCCGCGAGGGTGCCGACGTGGTGGTCGGCTCGCGCTCCATGCCCGACCTCGAGGCAACCGCCGCGGAGATCGCCGAGACCACCGGCCGCCGCGCCATCCCCATGTCCTTCGACGCCACCAACCGCGAGCAGGTTGACCGCGTGATCAACGAGGCCGCCGACACCCTGGGCGGACTGCACATCCTGGTCAACAGCGCGTCCCTTCCCGGCGGCTCGCCGTCGGCCACCGGCCCCATCGAGGACCTCATCGACGAGGACCTGATCAGCGACTTCGACGTGAAATTCGTTGGCGCGTTGCGCTGCTCCCGGGCCGCTATCCCGCTGCTCAAGGAGCAGGGCTACGGCCGCATCATTAACATCAGCGGACTCAACGCCCGCAACGCCGGCAACCTCAGCGGCGGCGCGCGCAACACCTCGCTGGTGCACATGACCAAGACCCTGGCCGCGCAGTTGGGCCAGTTCGGCATCACCGTGAACTGCATCCACCCCGGTACGACGCGCACCGAGCGCACACCGAGCCTGCTGGCGGCCCGCGCCGAGCAGTTGGGCGTGTCCGCAGAGGAGGCCGAGGCGCAGGACTTCTCCCCCGGCTCGGCTCGCGGCAACCACATCTGCCGCATGGTCGACGCCTCGGAGATCGGCTACCTGACCGCCTTCCTGGCCTCCGACAAGGCGTGGGCGATCACCGGCGAGCTGATCGCGGCCGGCGGCGGCACCGGCAACGCGGTGTATTACTAGAAGGCAGACCCTGCCCGGCGGCGACCATATCGCCGCCGGGATCGGAGTAGGATGGATATACCACTCAGCGATGCCATAAAGAATCTTCCCTTTATCATCCTCGCATCTGGCCGGTCAACCTGCTGACACTATTCGCGAGAGGTCATCCGTGGAGTTGGGACATAACGCCAGAAGCAATCGTTGGACTTTGGGAATGGGGACTTTTCATTTCCATCTCGCTGATTATCATTATTGAGTTGGGGGTCAAGATGTTCATCGCCTTAGCCGAACGACGGAGGCGCATCGACCAGGCCAAAGCGGAGGGCCGCGAAGAAGGTCGCAAACAAGCGCAGAAAGATGCCAGGCGGGAAGCCCAGGAAATGCTGATGGTGCTAAACGCGGCGGCGCGCACCAACCCCGATCTGCTGCCCGCGCTACTGCAGGAGTACCAGGAGAAATACCAGAACGGCTCAGCAGCCGCGTAGCCGGCAGGCGGTGACCATGACCAACACATCCGCTCCTCTCTCCGGCGTGCGCGTCGCCGACTTCTCCGTCCACGCCGCCGGTCCCTTCGCCGGCATGATCCTGGCGTCCCTCGGCGCCGACGTGATCAAGGTGGAATCAGCCGCACGCCTGGACATCACGAGGCGTCCCCACGCCATGTACGGCAAGCCCCCGTCGTCCTTCGAGCAGGTCAACGCCAGCAAGCGCTCCGTGACCCTCAATCTCAAGGAGGCGAGGGCGCTGGAGTTGGCTTACGACCTGGTACGCATCTCCGACGTTGTTCTGGAGAACTTTCGCCCCGGCGTGATGGACCGCCTGGGCCTGGGTTACCCGCAACTGCGCGAGATCAAGCCGGACATCATCATGGTGTCGCTGTCGTCCAACGGTCAGACCGGACCGGAGGCGCGCTACGCCGGCTACGCCCCCATGTTCGCGGCCTTGGGCGGCTTGGGCTATCTGACCGGCTACCCCGACGGGCCGCCGGTTGAACTGCGCCACGCCATGGACCACACCGGCGGCATGATGGCCGCCTTCTCCGCCGTCGCCGCCCTGTGCGCCCACCGCGGCCACCAGGTGGGACAACGCGCGGACGTCGCCGTGCGCGACATCGCCACCGCCTTCATGGGCCACGCCCTGATGGACACCGCCATGAACGACCGCGACGCTGTCCGGCTGGGCAATCGGGACGATGCCATGGCCCCCCACGGCGTGTTTCCCTGTCGCGGCGAAGACCAATGGGTCACCATCGCAGTGGGCGATGACGAGGAATGGCGCTCGCTCAAAAAGGCCATGGATAATCCTGCCTGGGCGGATGCCGACGAATACGGCGATGCCTTCCTGCGCTGGCAGAACCAAGACACCCTTGAGCAGCGAGTGTCCCAATGGACGATGACGCGGACGGCGGGAGAGATCACCGACCTGCTGCAGTCGGCCGGCGTCGCCGCCTTTCCGTCCCTGTCCGCCGACCAACTCATGGTCGACCCGCACCTGGCCGAACGCGACGCCTTCCCCGCCACCGTCCATGCCGAGAAGGGCGAGCAGCGAGCCGTGGCCCCTCCGTGGCGCTTCTCCGCCACACCCACCGACCCCCTGCGCTGGACCCCTGACCTGGGCGAGCACAACCACGAAGTATTCTGCGGCCTGCTGGGCATGGCCGAGGCCGAGCTCACCAGCCTGCAGGAAGCGCAGGTCGTCTGGTAGGATGGCTGGGAGACGCGATCAGATAGGAGACATCACCATGTTTCTTGTATCTCCAACGAGTCCCGGTGAATGGATCTTTTTTTCTGGTCGTGCTGCTTTTTTATATGGCAGCGTTGTTCCCATTTTGGATGGTGGTGTACGAGGAATTCAGCGGCAGATCCCGACACTCGAACCAATGCCACTGGCCCTACCCGCGTTGCAAAGACCAGTGTCGCCACGCTCGTCACTACGGTAAGGGCTGTCCCCGTTTCAGGGAGAGACAAAATTGACCGACTACTCCTCATACCAGCACCTGCTCATCGAAAAATCCGACGGGATCATCACCCTCACGATGAACCGTCCGGAGACGCTGAACTCCACCAATTTCCGCCTGCATAACGAGCTCAGCCGCATCTGGCTGGACATCGCCGCCGACCCCGAGGTGCGGGTCGCAGTGGTCACGGGCGCCGGTGAGGCCTTCTCCGCCGGCGGCGACTTCGAGATGATCGAGCAGGCCATCGACAATCCGGCCATCGTCGCGCAGAACACCAAAGAGGCCGGAGATATCGTCTACAACATCCTGAACCTGGACAAACCGGTCATCTCCGCCATCAACGGCGTGGCCGTGGGCGCGGGCCTGGCCGTCGCCCTCATGGCCGACATCTCCATCGCCGCCGAGGACGCGCGGATCACCGACGGGCACATCCGCCTCGGCGTCGCCGCCGGCGATCACGCCGCCATCATCTGGCCGCTGCTCTGCGGCATGGCCAAGGCCAAGTACTACCTGCTCACCTGCGACTTCCTGGACGGCAAGGAGGCGGAGCGCATCGGCCTGGTGAGCATGGCCGTGCCCCGCGAGGAGCTGATGGAAACCGCCATGAGGGTCGCCCGCCGCCTCGCCGACGGCCCCCAGCCCGCCATCCGGTTCACCAAGCGCGCCCTCAACCAGTGGCTCCGCCAGGCCGGTCACACTTCCTTCGACTACTCACTGCTTGCCGAGGCCCTGGGGTTCTTCGGCGACGACGTGAAGGAGGGCCTGGCCGCGCTGCGGGAGCGGCGCCGGCCGGAATACCCGTCGGCGGCTGCCGACTGACGGCGAGCCGGCCGGGCTCCGCCGGGCCCAATGCCGCTGGGCCCAATGCCGCCCGGTCGATCACGAAGACTTCGCCGGGCGCGGTCTGCGGCGTCACTGAACCTGACCGTCGACTACCGAAATAGACGGCGCCGGCCATCCGTCAACACGTCGGCGGTCGAACATTCGCCGCCCTGCTGGTCTCCTTTGCGTTCCATTCACCAACCGGGGTCCCCGAACGCATCCGCGTGCGTTTGCCGCTGCTGATCCTGGGATTGACCGCTAACCCGCCAGCGCCCATACGAGCGTAACCAGCCCGGCCGCGACCAGAGACCCGGCCCACAGTAAGTCGAGGTTGATCCATCCCCTCCGCAAAAACGCCAGGCCAACCCGATAATAGACCACAACCGCTGCCGCCAGCATCGTCGCCAGCATGACGATGGTGTGCATCAGGAGACCCACCAGCCACCATATCGGGGCGTCCGTCAAAGAGAGAAAGCCGCCGTGCTCGCCCAGATCGCCGGCGATTCCCGACTGGGCGTCCGGTCCGGTCAGGGCCAACGCCACCGGGGCGAGCATCAGGCCTGCGCCGTGGGCCGTCGCCATCAAAAACGACCAGGCGATCAGGTCCCGGCCATCCACGTTCATGCCCACCCAGCGGGGATGCCGGTAGTAGAGCGCCAATCGGAGCAGGCCAAACCCCAGCAAAATCGCGCCGGCAGCGATCCGCACCCAGCGCAGGGGCAGAAACGCGCCGGCCAGCAACAGCGCCACCATTACCACGGCGACGGATGCCAGATGGCCGGCGGCGATGTATCCCGTGGCCAGGTACAACTGAGCCGGACGCTGCCGTTGCAACGCCAGGGCCACCGCGAACAACCACCCCATGGCCGGGTTCAGGCCGTGGAACAGACCCAACGCCGCCAGTCCCAACCACGGCCCCAGCGACGCCAGGGCCGCCGGGTCGGGGATGAGGGCGTGCAACAGCACTGCCGGCATCACCGCACCGACGGCCCCAAAGCCGACGCGATTATGGCTGCTATGGGAAGCAGTACGTATCGGACGAGGCGTCGCCTCCCTGCAGCCGCACCTGGTGGGTGCGCGTCTTGCCGTAATCTACGAAGAAATCGGGGTTGACCGACATCCCGCCCTCAGGGTTCACGTCGATGCGGCTGAGCCAGCCGTTCAGCCCGTTGGGATAAAACTGGTCGTCCCACGAGGAATACAGGGAATTGGTGAGATAAACCCGACGGCCGTCACGACTGATTTCCACCATCTGCGGCCCGCCGGTCAGCGCGGCCCCGTTGGGATGGGGAGCCTGGCGGACGACTCCGCCCATTTCCAGCTCGCCGGTCTGCCTGGGGTTGAAGGGGTCCGAAACGTCGAACTGCAGCAGCTTGCCGGTGCCCCAGCACGAGATGTAGAGGAAACGGTCGTCCAGCGACAGGTCGATGTCCGTGATCAGCGGCGGCACGGCGCCCAGGGGCTGCAACGCCGGCGGCAACTCCGAGGCGTCGGCAGGTTCGGCCGGGATGGAAATTACCTTGGTCGCGGCCCACTGGTCGCCGTCGCGGTGCCACAGGAAGATGGAGCCCGACAGGTCCTCGGTGCTTACGACCACCCCACAGAAACCGTAGTGCCGGGTCGGGTTGTGCGCCGGGCGCAGCTCCAGGGCCATCTGATGCTGCGCTCCCAGGTCGACTGCCTGGCGGTGGGCACGGCGGCGCATATCCCAAAAGTGCAGCACGTGGCCGTAATTCTGCCCAACGACGTCCTCGAGTCGGGCCCCGCTCTCGAACATCTCAGGGGTGCCCCACTCGCTGGTCATCATGGTGTCAATGCCGATGTGCCACCAGAAATCGTAGGCCAGTTCCTGTGGTCCCCGGTCCAATTCCCAGGGCCCGATGGGCTCAAAGGTATAGTGATCCAGCAGCATGATGCCGCCCGGGCGCTCGCCCTCCGCGGAGCCGAGGGCGCTTACGTAAATCGCGTCCGGCCCGCAGTGAACGGTGTGAGGGCGGCTGTAGCCGGCCCGGTGCACCTGTTCGGCCTCAATGGTCTTGACGATCCGGGGCCGCTCCGGGTCGGGTTGCGTGTCGATAATGTAAATGCGGCTGTTGGCCAGGCTGGGAACCACCAGGTAACGGCGTTCCAGATGGGGGTGGGCCGAAGACGGGCAGAGGGCCGCGCTACAGGCGTTCCAGTTGAAATGGTGCAGCTCATCGCCCACGTGGGGCATTTCCAACGAGTGGACCACCTGGGAATAAGACGATGAGTTGGGGTCGCAGTCCACCACGGTCATCGCGTCCGGTTCGCCCGAACCAGGGTTGAGGACGGCAACGTAGGCCAGCCGCTCCTGCGGAGCCTCCATCGCCAGCCGCGCCGAGGGATAAAAGGTGGGGTCGGGTCTCCAAAGCGCCATCTGTCCGGTCTCCTCTATCTCGTGTGATCCTGCCACCGGTTACGCCATCGATTTAGCGTGACGGCATTCTAATTGGCCGGTGGTGGCAGGGCAACACGCGTTTCGGACCGATGCGTACCCAGTTTGTAAGCAATGTCATCGCGAGCGAAGCGTAGCGATCCCGTCGGGGCCGGACCGGCTCTTCCGGCAACGAGACCGCCACGTCGCTACGCTCCTCGCGATGACAAACTGGGTACGCGTGAGACTGCTCCAGTCCTTGTCGCACCGGCAAGCTTGGGTTATAAAACGCTCCATGACCACCGTGCGTGAGCCAAAGAAACCCGAACGTGACCGGCCAGGTGAACTTGTATGACCTATCCACCCCATATCTTTGCCGACAATCCCATCAACCGCGGCGAAGCCGAGCGCCGCGACGAGGATTGGATACTCCAGCAGGCCGCGGACCCGGCCAGCAAATTCCTGCCCTTCCGCAACCTCAACGTTCTCCTGACCGACCAGACTCCGCCCGAGCTCGGCTGGCTCAGCCCAGCCATACTGCGATCATTGCCGCCCGAAGCCGAGTGGATCTTTCTCGGCCTGCTGGACGACGTGGCACACTTCTCGATCGACCTGTCCAAATCCACCAACGCGGCGGACCGCGTAGCGGAAGAGACGGGCTGGCATTTTGAAGACTGCCGCACCGCCGGCGAGACCATGTCCGGCCCCAACACCGGCCTGCTTTCCCACGCGCGAGCGCAACTGGACTGGAACCTGCGCCACGGCTTCTGCTCGGTATGCGGTCACGCCACCGACAAGAAACGCGGCGGCCAGGTCCGCCAGTGCCCGGCCTGCAACGCCCAGCACTTCCCCCGCACCGACCCCGTGGTCATCACCGTGGTCGCCGACGTGGAGCGGGACCGGTGCCTCCTGGGCCAGTCCAGGGGACGGCTCCAGCGGATGCGCGCCTATTCCGCCCTGGCCGGCTTCATGGATCAGGGCGAGGCCATCGAAGAGGCCGTGGCCCGGGAGGTCATGGAGGAAGCCGGCATCCGGGTGAAAAACGTCCGCTACCATTCGTCCCAACCGTGGCCCTTCCCGTCGTCGCTGATGATCGGCTGCCTCGCGGAGGCCGACACCACGGACATCAACATGGACGACGAGGAGATGACCGACGTCCGCTGGTTCGACCGGTCGGAGGTCCTGCTGGCCCTGGAGGGTCGCAGCGAAGAACTGACGGTGCCGGGTCCCATCGCCATCGCCCACCATTTGATCAAGGCCTGGGCCACCGGCGCTACGACCGGGTAGCCGCCGGACCGTAGTTCGCCAGGCCACCGCCGTCCCGGCGAGAATCTGCTGACATCGACTCGTTGCGCCTCCGGCGAGGGATTCCATATCGTGGAATCAACGCTCACCGGAGGTCTTCATCATTGTGACCAGCTCGCTTCCGACGGACAGTTACCTGTTTCTCACGGGCGAGGATGCGGAGTCAGCGGATTGGCCGGTGACGCCGTTTCCGGAATACACCGACGACCACCTGCACCAGTTCGTGGATCATCTTTGGGCGGCATGCAACGGTGAGTTGGTCTCCGGCATATCCGCCCTGAGCAGCGCCGGTCTGTACACCCTCGTCGTCGTCATGGCTCGGGTCGCTGGCCTGGGGAACCAACCGCCCATGGTGCACCGGCCAGTTGGGGCGCAATTGCCGGCGGCCGTCCCCGAGTTACTCGCCGAATTGCGCCGGCGGGATCGCCCTGACGTGGGCGACGGTCCCGCCGGGCCGGTGCGTCGGGGCCGGCTGCTCCGGTTGGTGGGCGGGTTCACGTCCCTTTCCCAGCTGGGCAGTACCACCCACCAGCGTCAGAAATTGTCGGGCGCCTGCCCCTTCTGCGACGATGCCGCGTCGTTCCAGGTGTCGTTGCCTGCGGTCACCTGGCGTTGCTTCGGATGCGAACGCTCCGGCGGCCGCCGCGAATTCGCCGAGTGTCTGCTCACCCGGGCCCTGGCCCACTCGGCGGCCCCGGGACACCCGTGATCGCCCACACGCGGTACCTGGCCCGCTCCATCGTTGCCGGCGCCACCGGGGCCACCGCCACGACCAGCCGTCCACCGTCGGCCACCGGCTGATGGACCACGTGACCGGCGTACTGCTGGCTGTCCGCGTCCCACTCCAACTCCATCCTCGCCGCCGCCGGCTCCGCGCCGTCCTCGATCACCCACACTATCCAGTCCTGCTGGACCCGATTGTTGACCAGCACGAACCCGTCCGCCCGCCAGTCCGCGCCATCCATGCCGGCGGTTTCCCACGACAGCGACGGGTCATGCACGCAGGCCCCGATACCATGAATGGCGTCGTCGGTCACGTAGTGGAACCTCACCAGCGCATCCTGGCCGGCGTAGTCGGTGAGCGGAACGGCCACTTCGGCCCAGTCTTCGGATCCGGTGTACCCGTAGCCGTAGCTGTTGCCCACTGGGTTGGCGTCGGTGGCGCCGTCGGCGGGGAGCACGTCCCAGGTTGCTCCCGTGTCGGTGGACACCTCGACGTACAGGTAATCCCAGTCTTCCTCGATGTCGTACCAGAGATTGAACGTCAGCGAGGGTTCTTCTCCACTTGAGGGCGCGTCAGGCACGGCTATCTCGCGCGTCAGCGTGGACGCAGTGTCGTCGCCCCGATTGCTCCACCAGCACCCGCCCTGCGGGACTTTCGTGGGTAACAGGCGCGTCACTCCGTCGCCCTCGAAAAGTATCGTCACGTCGCCTTCGACATTCTTCACTTCGACGTAGTCGATGCCATACTGAGGCAGCGACACTTTCGTCCCTTCGTCTCCGACGCGCTCCGTCCTGGTGATGTTGGCCTCCACGTTCAGGCCCGCGTATCCGTGGGGACCCCCATCGTCATCCAGCAGGTTGGCCACGATCCAGTCGGCGAATACCGTGCGGAAACGGGCGGGTTCACCCGTATGGGACACCGCCCCGCGCCCGGCCAGGAAAGTGTCCACGGCGGCGATGCCGTTGTCCGGACCGGCCAGCAGGTCATGCAATCTGCCCTCCGGAGCGTAGCGCTCCCGCAGATAATGGGCGAACAGGGCCGCCGCCCCGTAGTTGCGGCCGATATCACCATCAAGGTCCTTGGGCCAGTTGACCAACGACGCGTTGGGACTCCGCAGGTAGTAACGCATGCTGCCCGGTGAATATCCCGCCTCGGTGACCGCCAGTTCCGAGAGCCCCTCGTTGAGCCAGGTTTCCTCGGTGGGGTCGGCGTACCAGTGGATCCCGTGCTGCAGCTCGTGGGCGAGCACGGTGAGGTACTCCTGGCTGCCCAGGGGGATGTCCCGCGCGTTGATGTAGATCGCCGGCACCGCGTTGCTGTACGGCTGGACCGCTGACGGATGCGGGTCCGCGCCGGACACGTACCCGCCGACCCCCGGTATCTTCCCGTTGATGATGTGTCCCCGCTGCGGGTCGGCCTCGGAGCCGGGAGCGTCGCCAAAAACGGCGGTCACCCGGGGATACACCTGGTCCTCGGCGCTCGTCACCGTCCGGCGCAGGTCATTGTCACTCACCTCAAGCCCCTGTTCCACCCACCAGTAGGCGTGTTCCGACACCGCCGCCAGGACAAACTCCTTGCTCACCATCCGGCTGCGGGGGTAGTCCAGCGTCCAGAAGTCGGTCGTATCGCCCACGACCAGCGACTGGCCCTCGAAGCGAGCGGGCTCCGGAGCCGGCTCCACACCGTTCCACCGCAGTTGCCGGGCCAACTCACGCAGGTCGCGGTCCGCCGGGACCGGGAAGTCGGCCGCCGCCATCACATCAACCGGCCCCGTTGTCTGGGTGTCCGCCATCGGTTCCGTTGCGCGCAGCGGGGCTCCCGCGGGTCGCTCAGTGCCGGGCCCGGCCGCAACAACGGAAGTCGATTCCGGCGCCGGATTGGTCCTTGCAACAGTCGGATCAGCAGGCGCGCTGATGGTGGGGTCGGGAAGCGCGGTTGCCGGTTCGGAGGAGCCTGTTTCGCAGGCCAGCCCAATGAGCAAAAACGCGGCCAACGCCGCGCCGATCATGATTCGCCTGATGTCCATAGCGGTCCATTCGTGCCGGGTGGTAGCCTGCCGTCCGTGCGTGCTGCTGTCCCCAGCCAGTGCCGATTCTACGCTGGCTGCTCGGCCTGTGGATCCGTGTTGTACCGGTTCATCGCGATGTCGATTCCGTCGACCAGCCAACACTCCACCGCGTCGGCAGCCCGCTCGATGGACGCTTTCATCGCAGGTTGCTCGTCATCCGAAAACCGCCCGAGCACATGATCGACGCTGCCCGACATTCCGGGTCCGCCGATGCCGATGCGCAGCCGGGGAAAGTCGATGGTGTGAACCGTGCGAATGATGTGCTTGATCCCGTTGTGTCCGGCGTCAGAACCCCGGGCCCGCAGGCGGATGCGGCCCAGCGGGAGCGCCATCTCGTCGTAAACGATGATCAGGTCCGACGGCCTCCCGCCAAACCGCGCCAGCAGGTATCCCACCGACTCGCCGGACAGGTTCATGAAGGTGCGCGGTTTGGCCAGGACGACCGCCTTGCCCTCACGGTAGCCGTGCCCCAGCACGGTGGTGCGCCTACGGTCCTTGACGGCGATCCCCCATCGCTCGGCCAGCAGGTCGACGCACCCGAAGCCCACGTTGTGCCGCGTATCCCGGTAGCGCGGCCCGGGGTTCCCCAGGCCGACCACGATAAGCGGGGTGGTGCGTTCTTGTGCTTCCTCCATGGACGATACCAGCGAAAGGGCTACCAGGGCGAGCCATCAGTCCACGGCAGGAATAAAATCTGCTGGCCGTAGAACCACGTCCGGGAACGCTTGCGGGCTCGCTGCGCCATCCAGCGGGATAATGCGCACGTTGGCGTAAGTGTCCCCATCCGGCTCAGTGTTGACCACCAACTCGCCGGCGCGCAGGTTGGCAACCCAGACCTCCGGTATCCCCGCGGCGGCGTACCGGCCCAATTTCTCCCCCAGGTCGAACTCCAGCGAGCTGTCGGCCACTTCAACCAGCAAAAACACGTCGGACGGCACAACCGGCGCATTATCGTTGATGGAACGCCGCCGGATGACCGCGATGTCCGGCTCAGGCATCGTGAATTCGTCCAGTTGGATGGGAGATTGGACTTGTACCATGGCCAGGCGTCCGATGGCCTCGCGCATCAGGTCAGCCGACCAGTTCACGCTGTTTCGGTGCCGGTTGCCGATGGGCGCCATCTGGATTATCTCTCCGTCCAGCAATTCAATGCGTTCGTCCTTTGCCAGTATGCCGGCTGCGCCCAGCAACAGGTATTCATCCACGGTGAACCGACGGCCGGCTGCCAGAGCCTCGCGTTCCTCGTCCGTCACGATGCCGGCCGCGATCATTGCCTCCCTCTCGGCGGAGGTGAAGCGGCGAATTGCACCAGTGCGCGTAGTAGCCATTGCAACCCTCGAAATACTCATGGTGTCAATGAGCATGCTCATTTTATCATCTGCATCCGCGACCCCTGTGCTAAACTACGCCCACCAACCAGACCTGTATATATTCGCCCAGCGGAGCACACGTTGCCATGACCACCACCACCAAAGACCCCATCCTCGTCGTCATCCAGCTCACCGGCGGCAACGACTACATGAACACCGTCATACCCTACGCCGACGGCCGTTACCACGACAACCGGCCCACCGTGGGGATCCCCGCCGACCAGGTGCTGCCCATCGACGACCACTTCGGATTTAACCCGGCGATTCCGGAGATCAAGAGCCTGTACGACGCCGGCAAGGTCGCGGTCATCAACGGAATCGGCTACCCCACGCCCAACCGCTCCCACTTCCGCAGCATGGACATCTGGCACACCTGCGAACCTGAGAAGGTTGGCACCGAGGGCTGGCTGGGCCGCGTCATTCGCGACCTGGACCCCAAAGCGGAAAACGTGCTCACCGGCGTGAACTTTGGACGGGGGCTCCCCCGCGCCATGGCCCTCACCGGCGTACCCGTCGCCTCCGTCGCGGTGCTGGAGACCTACGGCGTGCTCACCGGCATCGTCAACGAGCCGGAGCGTTCGCAGGCCCTGGACATCTTCGCCCGTATGTACTCGCCCACCGTGGGCCTTGGCGCCACCATGGATTACCTGGGTCAGACCGGCCTGGACGCGCTGAAAGGCGCCGACATTCTCAAGGCGGCGCCGGACATGTACACCTCAACCGTTGAGTACGCGGAAACCGGTATCGGCCGCAATCTCCAGGGCATCGCCAAAGTGCTCACCGCCAACCTCGGCACCCGCGTGTTCTACACCCAGCAGGGCGGCTACGACACCCACGCCAGCGAGACCGACGTCCAGCCCAAGCTGCTATCCGATCTGAGCCGCGCCGTCAACGATTTCTACACCGACCTGCGGGAGCACGACACCGCAGACAACGTGGTCATGCTGGTTTTCACCGAGTTCGGCCGCCGCGTCAAGGACAACGGCAGCGGCACCGACCACGGCAGCGGCGGCGTTGCCTTCGCCATCGGCGACCCGGTGCGGGGCGGCATGTACAGTGAGTACCCATCCCTCGCCGAAGCCGACCTGGTCGAGGGGGATCTGGCATTCAACACCGACTTCCGCGGCGTGTACGGCACATTGGTCGAGAAGTGGCTCGGCCTGGATGCGCAACCCGTGGTGGGTGGCAGCTTCGAGCAACCGGAGTTTGTACAATGACGACACACCGGCCAGCCACGATCAACGTTCCCGAATACACGTGGCCTCCGATACTGCCGGGTACCACGGTTGGGGGTGAAGTGGGGATTTTCAGTGTTGATTTCGCCATTCGACATAAAGATGGAACGCAGCACCGCGAACTCACCGGCGTGGTCGATACCGGGTCTTCATTCGTCATAATTCCGGAGCACATCCTAGACGAGATGGGCGTTCAGCACGAAGAGATGGCGATCTTCCGTCTTGCGGATGGTTCTGTACGCGAGATGGATTTGGGAGAGACCCTGATGGACCTGGATGGCAGAACCAAGACTGTACAGGTAGTGTTCGGACCGGATCCTCACAAGGTTCTGTTGGGAGCGGTGGCGTTAGAAGCTTTCGCGCTGGCTGCCGACGCCAAAAATCATTGTCTAATTCCGGCAGAGTTGATGCTATAACCAGGCATCATCAGGTCATGCCCACCCACCCCAACGGCTCGTACGCTGACGCCACGCCCGGCTCGGCGATCTACGTTGATACGGAGAATCTGCGGGAGTCGGACCACGCCCAGACCGTGGTATCCCGAGTGGTTGCCAACTGGCCGGCGGACCCTGACCGCCCGCCCCTGAGCAGCCTTTCCCTTTACGTGCGAGCCGACAAAGCCGAGCTATGGCAGCTGTGGGCTGAAACCGAGTTTCCCGCTTTGCGGGTGCGCGTTCGCGGAGTACAGCATTTCAGCAATCACCGGGCCAAGAACTCGGCCGACCTGGCGATCACGGCCGACGCCGTCGCGGATCTCATCACCGGCCAGGCCGGTGCGGTCGCGGTGGTGAGCAACGACAGCGACTTCGGCGCCCTGTTCGTCAAGGTACGCGAGCTGGCCGCCGAGGCGGACGTTACGGATATTCCATTCCTGTGGATCACCGCCCCTGATGCCGGCGCTCTGTCCGCGGAGATCGAGCAGTTCATTCCCGGCCGGTATCGCTGGGACCTGTCAGATGCCCTGGCGGCGCCGGCCCCGTCTTCTCCCCAGCCGACGGTGAGCGCATCGCCTCCACCGAAGGGTCTTCCCGAAGCGACGCGACCCGCCCTCGCGCCCGCCGCTGCGGCTTCCGCGGTCAGCGACGAGGCCGTCGCGGAGGAGTTGCTGCAGCGGTTGCCCTTGGGGCGCTTCCGCGCCTCCGACGCACAGCAGGTGATCAGTCGACGCTGGCCGGAACATCCGGCCGCCGGCGACGCCTCACGGTTTGGTCAATTCCTGGTCAACCGGATCTGGCCCTTGCTGCGAGACCGGGGCGTGACCATGCCCCGTACCAGCTCGCCGCGCACCTACGAGATTCTGCCGCCGGCCGGGGACGCCGCGCCCAAACAGTCCACCAAGCGGGAACCCAGGGCGTCATCGCATCCGCCGAAGCTCGCCCAGGAGGCAACCCTGCCGCAGTTGGCCGCCGCGGTTGCCGCCGGCATCGCCGACGACATGTTCAAGGCATCCGACGCCCAGTACGCCCTGAAAGGCGCCCAGTTCGAGCACCCGGCCGCCTCCTACACCGCGACCCAGTTCGGTACCTGGTTCGCCAAGCAGCTCTGGCCCATCATGGAGCAGCACGGCGTCACCATCGCCAAGGAAAAACCGCGCCGCTACGAGATGACCCCCGACGCGCGTCACAAGCTTATGTCCCTTCCCTGACCTATGGAGCGTACGCCCATGATCGACCGAGAACGTCTGGTCCGAACCGTCACCGAACTCATCCGAATCGATAGCCCCACCGGGGAAGAGGATGCAATCGACGCACACCTGTCAGCCCGGCTGAGCCAACTCGGGGCGTCGATACAACATGACGCCTACGGCAACCTGGTGGCCACCCTTCCCGCCAGGAACGGCAACGCCGGCGAACCGCCGGTCATGCTGTCCGCCCACATGGACACCGTTGAACCGGGCCGCGGCATCCAGCCGACCCTTGACGCCGACGGCGACACCCTCCGCTCCGACGGTACCACCATCCTGGGCGGAGACTGCAAGGCCGGCCTGGCTATCGTCATGGAAGGGATCACCGCCGCCATGGAAGACGGCGGCCTGGGCCGTTCGGTTCAGGTGGTTTTCTCACGGGCCGAGGAGGGCGGACTGAACGGCGCCCGAAACCTGGACTTCTCACTGGTCAAGGCGACGAATGGCATGGTGTTCGACGGCGAAGGCCCCGTCAGCCGTATCTGCGTCGGCGCCCCGGCTCAGAACGTGGTGCAGTGTCGCATCACCGGCGTTGCCGCCCACGCCGGCCTGGAGCCGGAGAACGGCGTATCCGCGCTGTTGGTCGCCGCCAATATCCTCACCCGCCTGCCGCTGGGTCGCATCGACCACGAGACCACCAGCAACATCGGCGTGCTGGAGGGCGGCCTGAAGCGGAACATCATTCCGGAACAGGCCTTCATGGATGGCGAACTGCGCTCCCGGGATCAGGCCAAGCTGGAAAACTACACGGCGGAGTTTCGACGCGCCTTCGACCAGGCCGCCGCCATGTACCCGCGCGCCGAGATCGACCTCGAGATCCGCAACCAGTACCAGGCCTACCAGATCCGGGACACCGATCCGGCCCTGGTGGACATTGCCCGAGCGGTCACTGCCGCCGGACTGACCCCGGCACTGGAAACCACCGGAGGCGGGTCCGACGCCAATGTTTTCTACGAGCACGGCATCGTCGCTCTGCCGGTGGGCATCGGCGTGCGGGATTTCCACACCACCCGGGAGACTGCCAGCATCAACGAGATGTACGAGGCGGCCGTGGTGTGCCAGAAATTCATTTGCCCCGCCTGATGGGCCGTCGGCCAGCATCGAGGCCCGGCCCGACCGGGGGTTCTCCCCACCGCCGGCGTCACATTTGTCATATATAATATTCGCCCACCGCAGATCAGCGAGGGCAGCCGCTGCCGACGCCGATCCGAGCCGCATCGATCTTAAGTAACATTCCAAGGAGCAACCCAATGGCCGACGAATTTGTCAAGATAGCGTCCCTCAGCGACATACCGCCGGGTGACATGATGTCCGTCCGCGTGGGATCGGAGGAGATCCTGCTGGTTAACCTGGATGGCGACTTGCACGCCTGCGACGACATTTGCACCCACGCCTACGCCAACCTGTCTGAGGGGGACCTGGAGGACGGTGAGGTGGTTTGTCCGCTGCATGGCGCGGTATTCGACGTTGCGTCCGGCAGCCCGGTCACCCCTCCGGCCACCGAGGCCCTGCGCAAATTCGCCGTCCGCGTCGAGGGCGACGACGTCCTCGTCGGACCGGTGATTGAGGCCGAATAGCTCCGGGGGATCGACTCAGCAATGCCTGCGGCCGTCGTCAATGGGCCGGCCGCACGCGCAACCCTTCGTCCCGGTTATTCCGGGAACCCCCACGCCGAACGCGGCCAGTAGATCGCCCAGACCTTGCCGATGATGTGGTCTGCCGGCAGCGGACCCCAATGGCGGGAGTCCCGGCTCCCGTTGCGGTTGTCACCCAGCACGAAGTATTCGTCATCGGACAGCTGTACGTCGTGCATCCGGGTCCGACCCAGAACGTCCAGGTAGGGCTCGTCCAGGGTTTCGCCGTTGACCGTGACCTGTCCGTTGTCGATGGCCACCAGGTCTCCCGGCTCCCCGATAATTCGCTTAACGAACTGGCGGTCCGGTTCCAGCGGGTAGTCGAAAACGACAACATCGCCCCGTCGGGGAGGCCGCATCGTGTGCACCAGACGGGGCTCGTCCGGCTGCCAGAAGGGGATGATCTTGCCCAGCCGCTCCGTATCCAGCTGGTAGTAAACCAGCTTGTTCACCATCAGGTAGTGACCCGGCAGCAGCGTGGGCCGCATGCTGGAGCCTTCGACCCTGAAATTGGCCACCGCCACCTGGATGGCGACGAAAACCACGATGCCGATGAGGGCAGCCTCAACGAGTTCGCGCAGCCAATTGCTTTGGTTCATCTGATGACCATGCACCGGGGTTCCGGGTTTATTTTAGCAAAGGGCGCGTTTCCGGGAGCGAGCGCCAATTGCCCGGCCACAATTGGCCGCCACAACCGTTCCCATCACACCAAACCGCTTCACACCGAGCGCGATCGCGGACATCACTGAACCTGCTTTGGGGCCCGGCCGTTGACTGGGATCGGTTCACCCGATTACCATTACCACCCGACCGCCCCGCTGCATTGGCCGGATTCCGTGCCGGCTGCCATGCCTCCACCGCCATCTACTGCAAGGTGCTGCCATGTCCACGCTCGAAGAACTCAAGGTATTCACCGGTAACGCGCATCCCCAACTGGCTCGGGACGTCTGCGATTACCTGGGAATTCCTCTGGGTGAGAGCGAGACGTTCAAGTTCGCCAACGACAACACCTTCGTCCGCATCGGCGAGAATATCCGCGAACGCGACGTCTTCATCGTCCAGCCTACGGTTGCGCCCACCAACGACAACCTGATGGAACTGCTCATTATGATCGACGCCTGCAAGCGGGCGTCGGCCGGCCGTATCACTGCGGTGGTGTCGTACTATGGCTACGGGCGAACCGACAAGAAAGACCAGCCCCGAGTCCCCATCACCGCCCGTCTGGTGGCCGATCTCATCACCACCGCCGGGGCCGATCGGGTGCTCACCCTGGACCTGCACGCCGGCCAGATCCAGGGCTTTTTCAGCATTCCGGTGGACGAGCTCACCGCCGAGCCGATCCTCTCCAACTACTTTGCGGAGAAGGGATTGGAAGACCTGGTGCTGGTGGCCGTCGATTTCGGCATCAGCAAGCGGGCGCGGGACATGGCGGAGCGATTGGGCGTGCCGGTGGCCGTTATCGAGAAGCGCCGCACCGCCAACGACGATCGCTCCGAGACGCTGAACGTCATCGGCGACGTGCGGGGCAAGCGCGCGCTCACCTTCGACGATGAAATTCTCACCGGTGGAACCATCGTCAACGCGGCCAATGCGCTCCTGGACGCCGGGGTCACCGAGGTTTTCTGCTGCGCCACCCATCCCGTCTTCGCTCCGCAGGCGCCCCGGCTCCTCAAGGACAGCGCCTTCAAGGAGGTGGTGGTAACCGACTCCGTGCCGCTCACCACGGACCAGAAGGTGAAGAACCTTACGGTGTTGTCCGTCGCGCCGCTGATCGGCGAAGCCATGAAACGCATCCACGAGGGCCGCTCGGTGGGAGAGTTGTTCCAGTAAACCGTCCGGAGGGATGGGGCCGTCCCGGTAATCGGGAGGAGCAAACCGGATGGCTCCCAGAAATCGTCTCCTCCGGCGTATGGTTCCGTTTGAAATCGGCTGATGAACCTGATACCACCTACGGCGTCAGAGTGAACCAGTGCGGGACGCATCGCCAGCGTGAAGCGTAGATAGCTCCGACAATTGCCATCATCCATCGCGCGTTGCACGAATTGCCGCAGGATACGATCTCCGGTTATTTCACTGAACTATTTGACAAGAACGGATAATCCGTCCCGAGCGCGTGGACAAATTCAATTGGGCGATCCGAGCTATACCTTTGGGGCTGACAGCGGAGGCTCTACTCGCCGCTCGCGATAGCCATTCCCGTGCACAATAACATACACATTCGGCTGGTGGGTTTTGCAATACCCTGCGAGCTCGCCTCGCCCGGTTGCCCTGCGGGAGCATTGATGTCCTTGCTTGGTTATAGCCCGGCAGCGCAAATCAACGGCCCGAGTTCCATGCAAGGCGGTGTTTGTAATTTCCTCTAATCGGTCGGTCAACTCCTCGATGCGTCCGGCAATCGCTCTCAACTCGTCTCGGATGTCGATGATCAGTTCATAATCGGCATTGTCCACCGCTTCGCCTCCGTATTGCGTGACCGCAGTCGTATGGTTCATGGACGATTTTACTCGCGTTCCTCGCCACCCGTTAGGGCGTACACCACAACCAGAAACAGGCCTGAAATGAAGCCGGCGCCGGGAGCATAGGCAGCGCGAAACGCATATAGCCCCGAAAATTGCCATCCACTACAACCAAACGGAACTTGGCGTATCCCGCTCTGGACATACCCGGGGCGGATGGTTATCATCGTCCGATAGGTTCCAGCGCGGCGAGACGCCCGGCTTGGAGGGGACACCGCGCTCGTACCCTGTGCCGATCAGGAGGGCGCCTATGGTCGCGGTCACCAGCGAGTCCACCGATCTGATTGCTCGCGTTTCTGAATACGTGGACGATGCGAACCAACTGGAACGCATCAGGTCAGCTTACGACTTCGCTGAAAAGTGCCACGACGGGCAGATGCGCCGGTCCGGCGACCCGTACATCGTTCACCCCCTGGCGGCCGCCACCATCCTGGCCGACCTGTTTCTCGACCCCGACACCATCATGGCTGCCCTCCTCCACGACGTGGTCGAGGACTGTGGCGTCGACGTGGCTGACCTGCAGGTCCGGTTCGGGCACAACGTGTCGCGACTGGTCGACGGCGTGACCAAGCTGACCCGCGTCGACTATCGACCCCCGGACGCCGAGACCAACGGCGCCGCGCCCGCGGAAAACCTCTACGCCGAAAGCCTGCGCAAGATGCTGGTGGCCATGGCCGAGGACATCCGCGTGGTGCTCATCAAGCTCGCCGACCGGCTGCACAACATGCGCACGCTGGACGCGCTCCCCGAGGACAAGCGCCGCCGCATCGCCCAGGAAACCCTGGACGTTTATTCGCCCCTGGCCCACCGGCTCGGCATCTGGGAGCTCAAATGGCAGCTTGACGACCTGGCTTTCCGGCACCTGAATGAAACCCGTTACCGGGAAATCTCCAAGATGCTGGCAGCCCGGAGGTCCCAGCGCGAGGCCTACGTGGCGGACGTTGCCGACCGGCTCAAGACCGAGCTGGCGGACAACCGCCTCCGCGCTGACGTGAACGGCCGTCCCAAGGGAATCTATTCCATCCACAACAAGATCGAGAAGTACGCGGCCGACGGCAAGGAACTCAGCGACATCTACGACCTGTACGCGCTCCGCGTCGTCGTCGACGAGATCGCCGACTGCTACACCGCCCTGGGCATCACTCACCGCATGTGGAGCCCGATCCCCGGCCAGTTCGACGATTACATCGCCACGCCGAAGAAGAACATGTACCAGGCTCTGCATACCACGGTGCTGTGCGATGGCGGTCACCCGCTGGAAGTGCAGATCAAGACCCGCGAGATGCACCAGGTGGCGGAATATGGCGTGGCCGCCCATTGGCGGTACAAGGAGCAGCGCGGCTCACCCAACGGGAATGCCTCCTTCGAGGAGCGGATGACCGGTCTCCGGCAGTTGCTGGAGTGGCAGCGCGAGACGCCGGACACCGACGAGTTCCTGGAACGCGTGCGGGAGGACCTGTTCCACGACCAGGTCTTCGTGTACACCCCCAAGGGTGACATCGTGGAGATGGCCGCCGGCGCCACTCCCATCGACTTTGCCTACAAGATCCACACCGACCTGGGTCACCGCATCTCCGGGGCCAAATTGAACGGCAAGCTGGTGTCGCTGGACACCCCGCTGCACAACGGCGACACCGTGGAGGTGGTGGCCGGAAAGACAGGCCGGGGGCCATCGCCGGACTGGCTGAACCCGGCGCGCGGCTACGTGGCGACCAACAGCGCACGGCAGAAGATCCGCTCCTGGTTCAACCGGCAGGCCCGCAGCGCCAACATCACCCGGGGGCGCGAACTCCTGCGACGCGAGTTGCGACGAATGGGCATCAAGATGTCCGATCGCGAGGTACTCGAAGCGTGCCGCTTCGACAGCATGGAGGACCTCCTGGCCGCCCTGGGTTCCGGCGAATTGAGCGACTCCGCCCTGTCCGCCCGGCTGACCCAGTTCCGCAACGATGAGATGGCCGAGGCGCCGTGGATGCCCCGGCTGAAGGGGTCGGTCTCCCTGTCCAGCCCAACCTCGGGCATTTCGGTGCTGGGCGTGGGCGATCTGCTGACCACCATCGCCCGGTGTTGCAACCCAATCCAGGGCGACCCGATCATCGGCTTCGTAACGCGCTCGCGCGGCGTCAGCGTGCACAAGGAAGGCTGCATCAACGTGCTCAACGAGGACGAGCAGGAGCGCCTGGTGCCGGTTTCGTGGGGGCAGAAACAGGAACTTTATCCGGTGCGCATCCGTATCGAGGCCATGGACCGGGTGGGTCTGCTCCGCGACGTCACCACCAAGGTGTCGGACGACAAGATCAACATCGCCTGGGCCGTGACCAGGGAGAACGAGGACGCCACGGTCAGCATGGAGTTCACCATCCACGTCAAGGACCTGGAAGAGCTGAACCGGGTGTTTTCCCGCATCGAGGGAATCCGCGGGGTTACCTCGGTGAGCCGGGTCACCAGCAGTCCCCTGAGGCAGACCGAGCGCTAATCGCCCCGGCCCGGGTTTGACGCGCTCGCACGACGCCGGCGAGTCAGTTGTCCGCTATATCCACCATTGCTCCCGCCTTGCGCGGCGGGACGGCGGCCAAGCTGTTGCTGGCCGTCGCGGTGTTCCTGGGCATCCTGCTCATGCCCACACCCGTGGGGTTGACCGAGCCGGGCCAGCGTGCCCTGGCCGTCATGCTCCTGGCGGTGATCCTGTGGGCCACGGAGGCAATACCTGTCCCGGTGGCCGGCGTGGGTGGCGTGGTGCTGCTGGTGTTGGTGGGCGCCGTGCCCGACATCGGACCCGCGCTGTACGGCTTCTCCCAACCGGTGTCCTACTTCCTGATCGGTATCCTGACCCTGGGGCTCGCGGTGCATCGCTCGGGACTGGCCGAGCGGCTGGCAATCTACCTGATGCGCGGGGCGGCCGGAAGTCCGCGCCTGCTCTACGTGCAGATGCTGTTCTCCTTCGCCGCGCTGACCTTCGCCCTGCCTTCGGCCAGCACCCGGGGCGCCATCATGGTGCACGTGTACGAGCAGGTCCTGGAGCGCTGGAACATCCCCAAGGAACACCCGCTGTACAAGGCGACGATGATTGCCATGGGGAGCCTGAACCGGCTGGGCTCCACCGCGCTGCTGGCCGGCGGCATAACTCCCGTGGTTGCCTCCGGCCTGCTGGGCGATTTTTCGTGGTCCCAGTGGTTTGTGCTGATGAGCGTGCCCTTCTACGCCAACCTGGTGGTGGGCGGGATCGTAGTGTTCGTCTTCTACCGGTCGGGGTTCCGCCTGGAAGAGGACGACGTGGCCGCTTCCGTGTCGCTGGGCCGAATCAGCCCCATGGAATTGCGTGCCGGCGCAATCGTTGTGCTCACCGCCCTGCTTTGGTTCACCGATTTCGCCCACGGGCTGCATCCGTCGGTTCCCGCAATTATCGCGATGTGCCTGATCCTGTTGCCCAGGGTGGGGATCCTTACCTGGCGGGAATTCGAGCGCGACCTGGGCTGGTCGAACTTTTTCATCATCGCCACATCGCTGTCGTTGTCACATACGCTGGTGACCACCGGAGCGGCGGCGTGGTTCTCGGCGACGCTGGTTGGAGCCGTGGCGCAACTGGCGTCCGCGCCCATGCTGGTGCTGTTGATGCTGTGCGTGTGCTTCGCGATGCTGCGGTTCATCCTGCCCAACATCGCCGGCTACCTGGCGCTGGTGATCCCGGTCACCATGGCCGCCGCGGAGTCGCTGGGTCTGGACCCGCTGGTGTGCGGCATGGCGGCGGTGGTGGTGGGCGACTCGGTGGTGTACTACAGCGCGGGCGGGACGGCCAGCGTGTTCATCTTCCAGCGGGCCAACATCTCCAACCCCGAGATTTTCCGGCTGGCCATCACCATGACCGTGCTGGTCACGGCGGTGCTGCTGCTGGGGGTGGTCCCGTACTGGGGACTGATCGGGCATCCCCTGGTACCGTAGCCGCCATTACAATTGAGTGTAGATCGCCAAAGCCATCCCCGCCAGCACGATGGCAAACAAGCCGGTCAATGCCCAGGTGAGAATGCGCCGGATGCGTCGCCGCCGTTGCCGCGCCCGCCGCAGGTCTGCCCGATAATCCCAGGGAGCCCGGGCGCGGTTGCCATCCCGCCACAGGCCGCGCCGCTGCCGCTTGGCCTCGGCCTCCGCCTGCGGGAACCCCAAGTCTCTGCCTCCGTAGCGGCGATACCACCACGCCATGCCGGCGCGCACCATCTCCACGTTGACCGATTGACCCCGGCGGCGCCGTCGGTAGAGCAGCCCCACCGTGCGCCCGTAACGGTCCGTCGCCATCGCCTCCATGTGCATCCCGCCCCGGCGCACCAGAGATTCGAGCTGCTTGCGCGACTCCTGTCCGTAGGGCTGCGCCAACTCCGGCGCATCGATGCCGTAGAGCCGCACCGGAAACGGCCGGCGCAGGAAGCTGAACAACCCGGCGTACTTGACCTCCAGCGAGTCGCCATCGATGACCCGCCGTATCCGCACCCTTCGGGCCATCGCCGAGCGCTAGCGCTTCCGACGGTTGCGCCGGCGCTGGTCCCGCAGCGACGCCGTTTCGGCTCGCAGATCGGCCATTTCAGCGCGCAACTGCTCCACGGTGGCCTCCGCAGCCACCGCGCGTCCTTCGGCTTGTCGGGTCTGCCGGTAGAGCAGGTAGCCGATCAACAGCAGCGCCGCCCCACCGGAAACGATGGCGGCGCCGCCCGATATGTTCATCGTCGGGCTCAGTATTTTCATGGGCGGCCTTCCAACTCCACAGACACCCTGCCTCACACGGTCAGGGGCGTGTCGTCCCGGTTGGCCCACTCTCCCATGGACGCATCGTAGTTTTTGGCGTTCTCGAAACCGACCAGGCGGAGTACGAAGTTTCCGTGCGCCGCACGGATGCCGGCCTGTCAATAGGAGTAGGCCGTCTTGTCGGGGGTGATGCCGTGCTCCGTCAGGATGCGCCGGATCTCGGCAGCCGGCTTGAACTCGTGGGTGTTGCGGTCCATCAGGTGGAACCACTCCAGGTGCACCGCGCCGGGCACGTGGCCCACGCGCTTGTTGCGATAGTTCTCGGCAGTGCCGTCCCACTCGGCGTCGCTGCGCACGTCCCAGACCACCACGTTGTCCAGAGTGCAGGCCTCCTTGAGCTCGTCGCCGGTGGCGATGAACGACTCGTCGGCCCGAGGCGTGAAGGTCACCGCCGCCGGAGCCCTGGCTCGCCCGAAGTCGACGGATTGACCGGCGTTGACCCACGCCCGCCAGCCGCCGTTGAGCACCTTCACCTTGCTGTGGCCGTAGTAGCTGAACACCCACCAGATGCGCGCCGCCGTGAGCCCCTGGGCATGGTCGTAGGTGATCACCGTGGTGTCGTCGCCGATGCCGAGGCCCTCGGCCATGGCCTTGAACTGCTCGGGCGTCATGACGTGCTGCCGGTTGGTGTCGGGGTTCTTGGCCCAGTTGTCGGCGACGTGATGAGCGCCGGGAATGTGTCCCCGTTGCCAGGCATCGGCGGTGTTGGCGCAATCCAGCACCACCAAGTCGGGATCATCCAGGTGAGCGGCCACCCACGCTGCGTCGGTCAGGTATTCGGGGTGCGCGTAGTCGTCGGTGTGGGTCGTCATGGAGCGGCTCCTGCGTTCAGGTAGAAAGTCCCCGGATTGTAGGGCGCGACGGCGCGGCGGGTCAACGGCGTGGCGAGTTAGAGACCGCTGCGAAGTGCTATCCTATCTTGCAGGGAAGGTGACACCATGGCTACGATCCAGCTCGACATACCCGAGGAAGACCGCCAGCGCTTTGCTGAGCAGGCTCAGCGCGAAGGCAAGACGCTGGACGCCTGGCTGATTTCGGTGGCGCGGCAGCACAGTCCGCGACCAGCGGCTCCAGCCGACGTTAGATTTCGGTCGGTCGAAGAGCTGAGGGCGTTTTTCCGAGAGATAGCAGCCAACGCAGGTCCGGGGCCCGAACCCGATTGGGAAGAGCACCTCAAGAATATCGACGAGTCCCGTCGGCACGGGTTGCCCGAAGTATGACTTTCGTCGATACAAACGTGTTCATGTATACCGTGGGAGACCCTCACCCCTTGCAAGAAACGGCGTGGAATTTCTTCGACCAATCGTACGTTAACGGCATCCAACTGTGCACTTCTGCGGAGGTGTTGCAAGAATTGGCACACGCTTATCCACGCGTAGACCGGGGAGAGGTGTTCAATTCGGCCGTGGAAATTCTCTACCGCTTGGGTGTTGAAGTCTGGCCCCTCGAACGCGAAGACGTCCTGCTCGCCCGCCAGCTCCACGAGCAACACCCCGGCCTGTCCGCCCGCGACCTCTGTCATATCGCCTCCTGCCAACGTCGCGGCGTTAGCGAAATGATGACCTTCGACCAGAATCTCGCCTCCGTATTCCCAGGACCGGCTGAGTCATAGCCGTCAACCGGCGGCTGCGGCCCGATGCGGCCCGCAACCGTCCGGCGATAAGTCGAGCCTAAACGCTTTCAAAAACATCATCCCGCCGTTCCCGCTACAATAGGCGCACTCAACACGCTCATGTGCGAGGTGCGCTTTTATGGTTCAGCAGGGACAGATTGACCATCTCTTGCAGGAGGCTGGGGAGATCCCGCCTCCGCCACACGTGGTCGAGCAGGCCACCATGTCCGACTACGACGGCGTCTACGCCCGATCCGTGGCGGATCCCGAAGGCTTCTGGGCCGAAGCCGCTGAGGAACTACACTGGTTCCGCCGCTGGGATGATGTCTTCCAGTGGGACTACCCCAACTTCCGTTGGTTCGTGGGCGGGCAGACCAACATCGCCTACAATGCGCTGGACCGCCACCTTACCACCGAGCGGCGCAACAAGGCGGCGCTGATCTGGCTGGGCGAGGACGGCACCGAGCAGGTCTACACCTACGCCCGCCTGGCCCAGCAGGTCAATCGATTCGCCAACGGGCTGAAGTCCCTGGGCGTGGGCAAGGGCGACCGGGTCGTCATCTACATGCCGCTGACCCCCGAGGGCGCCATCAGCATGCTGGCCTGCGCGCGCATCGGCGCCATCCACAGCGTGGTCTACGCCGGCTTCAGCGTGGGCTCCCTGCGCGATCGCATCCAGGACGCCAGCGCCAAGGCGCTAATCACCGGGGATGTCGGCTATCGCCGGGGCAACCGCGTCGACCTCAAGGGCATCGCCGACGAAGCCGTGGAGGGCTGCGACAGCCTGGAGCATGTCGTCGTCTTCCGCCGCGAGCTGGCTCTGGAGGGCCTGCGCGACGGTGAGACCGACTTCGACGGCCTCATGGCGCGCAGCAGCATCGACTGTCCCGCCGAGGTCATGGACGCCGAGGAGCCCCTGTACATCCTCTACACCAGCGGCACCACCGGCCGGCCCAAGGGCGTCGTCCACGTCCACGGCGGTTACATGGTGGGCACCCACTACCACTTCAAGAACTTCTGGGATGTGAAGGACAACGACGTCTTCTGGTGCATGTCCGATATCGGCTGGGTCGTTGGTCACAGCTACATCGTGTACGCTCCCCTGGTCGCCGGCGCCACCACCGTGTTCCGTGAGGGCGCGCCCGACTTCCCCCACAACGCCGTCTTCTACGAGGTCATCGAGAAGTACGGCGTCAACGTCATCTTCACCGCGCCCACGGCGGTGCGAATGCTGATGCGGTACGGCGAGGAGCCGGCCAGCCGGTACAACCTGCGCTCGCTCCGTTTCCTGACCTGCGCCGGCGAGCCGCTCAACCCCGAGGCGCTGCGCTGGGCCTATGAGCACATCTGCGGCAGCGGCGAGTGGGCCCACATGGTGGACAACTGGTGGCAGACCGAGACGGGAGGCCCATGCCTGGGTACGACCGCAAACATGACGACCCGTCCCGGTCGGGTGGGCAAGCCACTGCCCGGCGCGGTGATGGACATCGTCGACCGTGAGGGCCAGCCCATCGAGGAGCCGGACAAGGGCGGCTTCCTGGTGATCCGCCGTCCCTTCCCGCACTTCTCCCGCACCGTGTGGGGCGACCCGGACCGCTACGCCGACACCTGGCAGCAGATCCCCGGCGTGTACTCTTCGGGCGACGTGGCCCTGCGTGACGCCGACGGCTACTACATGGTGGTGGGCCGCGCCGATGACGTGCTCAACGTTGCCGGCCACCGCATCGGCTCCGCCGAGGTGGAGTCGGCGCTGGTGTCGCACCCGGAGGTAGCCGAGGCGGCGGTCATCGGCAAGCCGGACGCGCTGCGCGGCGAGGTGATCAAGGGCTTCGTCACCCTGCGCATGGGCAGCGAGGGCTCCGACCGCATGGTCAACGACCTGCAGTTGCACGTGCGCCGGGAGCTGGGACCCATCGCCGTCCCCTCGGAGATCGAGTTCACGCCGACGCTGCCCAAGACCCGCTCCGGCAAGATCATGCGCCGTTTGCTGAAAGCACAGGAGCTGGGCCTGGACCCGGGGGACATAACGACGCTGGAGGAGTAGCCCGGCCACTGTAGCGCGACCGTCGCTTACACGGTATAATGACGATATCTGGTGCGGAGGCATCAGAGTGGATGCTTATAGCAGAGCTTCAACGCCACGGCAATCGCCGAGACAACGAGGTCGAGCATGAGTCCATCCTGTTCATTACATCCGTGCGGCACAACGGTTCAACCGTTGGAAATGACGTAGGTGGTTTTCGACGAGACCTCCAGGTCAGCAAATCATACGTGGGCGGGGGAGACAGGCCGCGGTCATTTGACCTTGCCCACGTTGGATGGATTTCCAAATGCCTCAGGCCAGCCAATGGTACTCAAAAAAGCCATATCCGCACTTCGATCTACCGCTTAGCGAGTTTGCAGCGACTGAATTCGTCAGTAACGCTCAAGCAATTGCCAGGCACCCGTTTCATCCGCTGATACAGTATTCGCTGACACGCCCGCGAATCAAAAAAGTGGAAACGGAAAACGGCAGGAAGCTCATCAAAGAGCCCAAAACGCGCACGATTGCTTATCCGTCCCACAAGGACGGATATATTTTTGCCTGTTACAAAGGCCTGCTGGAAGGCCCGTACGAAGCGTGGCTGAACGCCAACGCTCTCAATGAAACGGTCACCGCATTCCGCAGTATCAACCAGAACAATATCACTTTGGCGAAGAAGGCTTTCGATTTTGTGAGACTGCACCCCGGCTGCGAAATCATCGCTACCGATATCGAGTCGTTTTTCGACCAAATAGACCATGCGATTCTGAAGCAGGTTTGGCAACGTTTTTTGGCTGTGACAAGGCTGCCGGCTGACCATTTCGCTGTGTTCCGAGCGGTAACGCACTACAGCGTTGTAGAAAGGCACAAGCTTTACAACAAACTTGGCCTGCCGCTGAGGAGACGGCGTAAGGGACCTCGCGACATTCGAAGGCTGTGTGCGCCCACACAATTTCGGCACAAAATCGTTCTGAGTAACCTCGTGAAACCAAGCGCGGGATCAGCGGCAGGAGTAGGAATTCCCCAAGGGACGTCATTGAGTCCGTTGCTATCCAACATGTACTTGTCGGACCTTGACCTGGAGATGCGCGATCTTGTCACCCAGCAGGGAGGGCGCTACTGGAGATATTGTGACGACATCCTGATTGTGCTCCCGAAAGGTGGTTCAGACACCGTGTTGGCCGAACTCGACCGGTGCTTGGTATCGCTCAATCTGAGCCGTAGCCACGAGAAAACGCAGACACTCAAACACGCGGAGCTCAGCTCTCAACGGCAACTTCAATACCTCGGGCTTATCTTCAACGGCGATAACGTACTCATCCGCCCATCTTCCATCCACCGGTACCATCGGAAAATCAAAAGAGGGACTGCGGCAGCGGACGTACGGAGGGAACACGAAACTGAGCGCGCCGGCCAACGAGCTCCATTCAGGCAGCAAGCGCTTTACAATTTATACTCTGAATTGCCATTGCGCGGGAAAAAGATTCGACGACGAAAGCACTGGCAAAAGTTCACGGGTAATTTCACTCATTACATGGCCTGGGCTGCCGAACAAACGACCTCACCCAACATCGAACGCCAACGCAAGAGAGCCCTGCGCCGCCTCAGATCAGCAATCAAGAGGCGTCGAACCTGATGTCCGGGCCCGCCTTGGAATGCCTGCCACTGTCATCTGCGTGACGGTGCCATTTACCCAAATCACAGGCGGTCGCTCCGCAAGCACGGTAGCGACCGCCTGATCGATCCCGGGGATCGCGTTGGATTTCTGCCCGGGCCTTAGCCCGCGGCCGCACCGCCCACGGTCTCGATGATCAGCCGGGTTACGGTGTAGGGATCGCAGTTGGCGTTGGGACGCCGATCCTCGATGTAGCCCTTGCCGTCGCGGGCCACCTGCCACGGAATCCGAACCGAGGCGCCCCGGTCGGACACACCGTAGCGGAACTCACGGTACGAGCAGGTCTCGTGCAGGCCGGTCAGGCGCTCCTCGATGCGGTCGCCGTAGTTGGCGATGTGCAGGTCGTGGCGGGTTTTCAGAGCCTCTGCTGCCGCCACGCAGGCATCGTAGTTCTCCCGCATCACGTTGGTGGAGAAGTTCGTGTGGGCTCCGGCGCCGTTCCAGTCTCCCTTCACGGGCTTGGGATCCAGCGTGGCACTGATGCCCCGGCGCCCGTCGACGGTCTCCACGTCCTCGCCGATGCGGTACAGCAGCCAGCGAGCCAGCCACAGGTGGTCGCCCACCGTGGGCGCTCCCACCGGGCCGATCTGGAACTCCCACTGTGCCGGCATAACCTCGCCGTTGATGCCGGAAAAAGCCAGGCCGGCATACAGGCAGGCGTCCATGTGCTGTTCGACCACGGGGCGACCGAACACTTCGTCGGAACCGACGCCGCAGTAGTACCCACCCTGGGGAGCGGGGAAGCCGTTGTCCGGCCAGCCCAGCGGCTTGATGCCGTCAAAGAAGGTGTATTCCTGCTCGATCCCGAACCAGAAGTCCAGCGAGGCATACTGCTCGGCCGCGGCGGCGCAGCCCGCCCGGGTGTTCGAGGGGTGCGGCGTCATGTCGGTGAGCAGCACTTCGCACATCACCAGTTTATGGTTGCCGCCCCGTATCGGGTCAGGGACCATCAGGACCGGGTTCAGCACGCAGTCCGAGTTTTCCCCGGGCGCCTGGTTGGTGCTGGAACCGTCGAAGCCCCAAATGGGCGGGTCCTCGCCATCGGGAACGATCTTGCCCTTGGACCGGAGCTTGGCAGTCGGCTGCTGCCCGTCGATCCAGATATATTCCGCCTTGTAACTCATGAAAACCGACCTCAAAATCCAGATTGTCCAGATATTGTACCTGAACTCCTTTGATTAAATCGCCCTGTCGCAGCCTCTCACATGTAAAAAGTTTGTTACCAATGGGAGCGGCGCAGCGTCCATCTCGATGCCGGCATCCGATACCCGACACGACCAACGCATTGTCGGCTCCATGCCCGTCTCTCCGACGAAAACCGGACACGATTGCCCATGGAATGAATGGAATTGAAGGGTATGTGACCCACTGGAGCCTTCGATTCCGGCGCCTGATCAATTGCCGGGTGACCCCGTATCGGCGTGCTGGTCGGGCTGTAGTGGTGACGGTGCGACTGTCCGGGCGCGCCGGCCGGCCGCACTCCGAAGTTCGCCGCCAGTGGTAAACTTGAACCGGGCTACACTGCCCCGCGACAACCCAAATCCTGGAGAACGAAGACCGCATGTACTCGAAAATCATCGTTCCGCTGGACGGATCGGACCTGGCCGAACAGGCGCTGCCCTACGCCGAGCTGGTGGCCCAGAGCCTGTCGGTGCCTTTGGAACTGGTTCAGGCCTACGACACCCTGCCGGCCAACGTCCTGGGTTCGCGTTCCGCCAGGGTCGCCGATCAGCTACAGCAGACCGCCAGGGGACGGGCGGAGGCTTCGTTGGAGCCGGTGAGACAGCGGCTGGAAGCCGCCGGGTTCACCGTTAACATCGCCACCCAGCGCGGGCCGGCGGCGGATGTCGTCGTCGCCCAGGCCGGCACCGATCCGGGCGCGCTGGTCGTCATGTGTACCCACGGACGTGGCGGCATCTCCCGGTGGGTCATGGGCAGCGTCACCGACAAGGTGCTCCACACTGTCCCAAACCCCATGCTCATTGTGCGCGCCACCGTTACCGGACCCGCGTCACCCGGCACCTCGCTCAAAAACGTGGTGGTTCCGCTGGACGGTTCCGCGCTGTCCGAACTTGCCATTCCCCACGCGGTCAGCATGGCCGCCGCGCTCTCGGCCCGCATCACCGCGCTTCAGGTGACCCCAACGGCCGACTATTACCGGCGCCAACTCACAGTGGTAACCCCTGAACTGGGGGCGTTGCCCGACTTCGATCCGGGTTCGCCGGAGGACATGACCGAAGAGGACGCGGCCGGCGTGTCCGCCTACCTGGAGGACGTGACCAACCGCATGGCCATCGACCACGCCCACGGCGTCGACACGGCCCACGTGGTGGACGACAACATCGCCCAGAGCATCATCGACTCGGCCGCCTCCCAGCCTTCGCTGGTGGTGATGACTACCCACGGCCGCAGCGGCGTGGGCCGCATGGTGCTGGGCAGCGTGACCGACCGGATCATCCGGCATTCCAGCACGCCGGTGCTGGTGATCCGTTAGGCGGACGCACATCGCCCTACGCTGAGGCCCGCTAATGCGGGCCTCATTGCATTTGCGCCGCAATTCATGCCCGTTGCGCGATTGGCGGCCCTGTGATACTATATCTGTAACGAAGATAAAGAATATTTCATATTGGAATGTGCAGCGTTTCACAAATAAAAGGGAGCTGCGGTTACGCAGCCAAAAAAGGAGGTAACGTCATGACACTGTGCAACAACATAATCGTTCCCCTGGACGGGTCCAAATTGTCGGCCCAGGCGCTGCCCGCAGCCCGATTGATGGCCAATGCGACGCGCGCGCCGATCACCCTGGTGAGGTCGTTCGAGTCGCTGCCGGACTGGTACGCCGACGCCGACCACGGACGCTTCAGCGCCGCAATGGCCGCCGGCGAGCACGACCGCACGTTGGCGGATCTCTCGTGCATCAGGCGACGGATGGAACACTGGGGCGTCGAGACCCCCATCTTCGTCGAAGCCCACGAGGAGCCGGCCCACGACGCGATCATCGGCATGGCCAACCGCGACCCGAGCGCGCTGGTCGTCATGTCAACCCACGGCCGCAGCGGTTTCTCCCGCATGCTTACCGGCAGCGTGACTGCCAAAGTGGTGAACGCGGTCCGGAACCCGACGCTGATCGTACGCTGCAACAAGACCGACTGCCCGGTGGTGCCACAGTTCTTCGAGAACATCATCGTCCCTCTGGATGGGACCGGCTTCGCCGAGCACGCCCTGGACTACGCCGGCGAACTGGCCACCACCTTTGGCACGCGGATCACCCTGTTCCGGTCCACGCCCGGCGCGGACTACTTCCGCACCCATTCCGACTGGGGACACTTCGGCGGGACGGCAATTGCGTTCAACGAGCCGGAAGATATGGCCCGGGACCTGGCTCATGCCTCCGAGGACTACCTGTGGCAAAAGGCGGACTCGCTCCGCGCCCGGTTCCCCCTGTTCGACGTGGACGTGATGAACTCCCGTGAAAACCCGCAGAGCGCGATAGTCAACCTCGCCAGCCGGCTGGACAACGGGCTGGTGGTGATGGCGACCCGTGGTCGTCGCTCAGTGGGACGGGCATTGTTCGGTAGCGTGGGCGACTTCGTGGTACGGCATTCGACGACGCCGACCCTGCTGGTGCGAGGGCCCCTGCACGCTGCGGAAGGAGCCTTTGGCGGCCACCAGCACGACCGGCATCGCGAGCTGGCCGCGGTGTAACCTCCGCACCGGGCGAGCGCGGATAGCGCCCGCCTCAGGCTGGCGCCAGACGCGACGGGGCGGGCAAATCTGCCCGCCCCCGATCAATTTAACCGCATGCGCAATCCGGTCACGATCAACGCCAGCGCGTCCCGGCGACCGGCCCGGCGGTCTACCACTTCTGGATCACCGGCAGCACTTCCTTGCCGAACAGGCCGATGTTCTTCATGGTGGCTTCGTGCCCCATGCGGGACTCCTGCCCGTAGAACACCAGGTGCTCCATCCCCAGCCGCTTGTGGATGTGCTCCAGCTTCTCGAGCACGGTATCGGGGGTGCCGCACACGATGTGGTAGTTTTCTTTCAGCTCCTCGAAGGTCTGCACATTGAGTGGCTTGAGACCGGTGCGCCGGGCGGCGATGGCGGAGGCTGCGGCTGACCGGTATCCCACCGGCGCCATGTACTCGCGCGGGCCGCGCAGGGTGGGATCCATGCGCCAGATGAAGTGCTTCGCCTGCTCGTCGGCTTCCTCCTGGGTGTCGCCCACGTAGCAACACAGCAGGTAGCCGAAATTGTCCGGCACCACCTCGCGGCCGGCCTCTTCGGCGGCAACGCGGTACATGCCGAACAGTTCCTCGGTGACGTCCAGGTCGGTCAGGAATGCCACGTAGGTGTACCCGTGCTGGCCGGACCACTCCGCGGTTTCCGGCGACGACGTTCCGGGGACCCAGATGGGCGGGTGCGGTTGCTGGATGGGAACCATCCACGGATTGACCACGCGGAAGTTGTAGTGCTTGCCCTCCCAGCGGAAGGGGCCCGGCGTCGTCCACGTCTTGATCACCAGGTCGTGGCACTCCTCGAAGCGTTCACGGTTTTCCACCGGATTGTTGTTGGTGGATACCGTTTCCACTCCCGTGCCGCGCACGAATCCGGAGATCAGCCGCCCGCCGGAGATGACGTCGATCATGGCCAGCTCTTCGGCCAGCCGGATGGGGTTGTCATGGATGGGCAGGATGTTGCCCAGCAGCAGGATCTTGGAGTGGTGGGTGATCCGGGCCAGCACCGCCGCTGACAGGTTGGTGGCGGCGTTCATGCACGACGGCGTGTTGTGGTGCTCGTTGAGCATGATGCCGTCGAAGCCCAGCTCGTCGGCGTACACGCACTCGTCGAAGTAGCGCTTGAAGAGGCCGTTGGCCGTGTTGGGGTCGAACCACGTATTCGGGAAGGTGAGGCGCAGCGACGGATACTTGTCGCCTTCCTCATCCGGGTACTCGTGGTAGGGGAACTCGGAGAAGTAGTAGCTCTTCACGGGACAGTGGCCTCCGGTGGCTTGGCAAATGACCTGCCGATTATACCAGCCGGACCACCCACCAACCCGCCCACCGGGTGCCGCGGGAAACGGGCGTGAGCCGGTTCCCGGTTCAACCCCGCCACTGGAATGAAGTGGACCTACCGGAAGCCCTCGAAAAGGCAGAAATGACTTCCGGGGTGGTCTCCGCCGTCGAAAGAGGTATGAACTTCCCCGTGGGCCGTTTCGTGCGCGACCAGCAGCGACACGAGCATGATTGTGGAAATCAGTGAAACCGCGAAGGCGAGCCGAGCCGGCCTGGTTACAGCTTTGATGATCGTTACCATGATCGTCCGGGTTTATCGGCGGAGTGTGAGGATGAGCGAATTGAGCGCATGGCCCCCATGCATCCCCAGGCGAACGCCGTTGTTTGTCATTATTTTGAAAATTGGTATGACCGCGACCCAATATAACTAAGCAGTGTGAATTTAACATGAAAAACCAAGGGACATTTTGTGAGCGTCTCGTGAAAAATCCGGACTGCGTTGCTGACCGCAAAAAACCGCCGGTCGCGTTCAACGCGACCGGCTTGTGGCGGAAAAATTGGAAACCCTCAACTGGCAACAGCCGAATGTGAGGTGTCAGGGCCGGCTTGGCTTCTATAGACGATAGGCTCGCTTCGCGGTCCCCTGGAACATTGCCGCTTTCTCCGTGTCGGCATAGCCGGCGGTAACGCGCTTGAAGGCATTCCACGCCGTGGTGTAGGAGTAGGAGGCCTTGTCCACCGGGAAGTTGCTCTCGAACATGCACCGCTCCGGCCCGAATTGCTCGATGCAGTAATCCAGCCAGGGCCGGATGGTCGCCGCCAGCTCCTCGGAATCCGGCGGGACATCGCGCTGGTGCCAGTCATAGCCGCTGATCACGTTGCCGAACCCGCCCAGCTTGACCACCACGTTTTCGTGGGCCGCCACTGCGGCGATGCCCTTCTGCCAGTCAGCGAACACCTCGTCGCGTCGGCCGGCGTAGGGGCCAACGCCCAGCGGCCGTCCGATGTGGTTCAGGATAATGGTCGCGTTTGGGAACGCTGCGGCCAGGTCCGCCAGTTCCGGCAGTTGCGGGTGGAACACCAGCGCATCGAAGCTCAACCCCATGCGCTGCAGCCGGTCGAAACCGGCGCGGAAACCCGCGTCGGCCAGCATCCCGGCCGTGGTGGACCGTCCCAGGGAAACCTCGGGGCTGGCGTCCCAGGAGCACGAGAACCGGATGCCGCGGAACCGGTTGTTGCTGGCGGCCACGTGCGCTTCCAGCACCGGCGCCACCGCGTCCCCCAGCATCAGGTCGGCGTTGGACACGATGCCGGCAGCCACCTCGGTCGGCCCGTATTGCCCGCTGGCACTCTGGGCGGCCAGGCCCTGGACAAACTCCGTTTCCCCGATCGACCGCATCTCCTCCGGCCCCGTGGCCCGGTACATCGAATGGCATTCGATGAACACCGTCTGGGCGATGTTGTGCCCGCCGCCCACATCTTCTGTAAGTTGGTCCAGAAGGTAGCGGTCGCCCTCCCGGTCCCAGAAGTGATGATGTGGGTCGCAGATGGGCAGCGCGGGCTCGATGGCCTCTTCCGTGACCTGGCTCAGCCAGGCCTCGCGTTGGGTGGACATGTTCACGCCTCCTCGGGGCTCGTCAGAATCAGGATTTTCGAGATTACGGGATTGGCAGGATCAGAGACGTTGGTAGTGAGCATCCCTTCAATCCTGAAAATCCCAAAATCCGGCTAATCCTGATTCTGACACTAAATGGGCAGCGGCGCTTCGGTGATGTTCTCCGGAAGCTCCACGCCGAAGGCGTTGACGTTGAAGGCGAGCATGGAATAGCAGCCCATCAGCGTGGTCAGTTCCGTAGCGCCATTGCGGCCGAACTGCTGTATCACCGCGTCGAAGGCGTCCTGGCTGACCGTCCGAGTGCGGAAGAACTGCTGGCCGTACTCGACCACCGCTGCCTCGTCGGCGGCCGGGTCGGGCAGGTCCTCCCGGTCGCGCAGCGCGTCTACGATTTCGTCGCGCAGTCCGGCGCTGCGGGCCGGCGGCGCGTGGGCGTTCCAGATGAACTGGCAGTTGTTCTCGCGAGCCGCCACCAGCATCGCCAGCTCGCGGATCCGCGGCGACAGCGACGTGTCCGTGCGCAGGTACAGAGCCAGCCCCAACGCGCGCTGGGCCACCTCCGGCGCGTTGAGCATAACGGAGCCCGGCCCGGTGGTCGGCACGTCGCCGCGGTCGGCAACGAATGCGTCAAAGGCGTCGCGCTCATTTTCGGGCACCGATTCTCGGGTCACTGTTGGTGTTCGGGCCATGATGTCCTCCCTGTGTTCCGTTTTCCCGTGTTCGGGCACAGTCTAACACCGTTCCCCGCTTTCCTACGGGGCGAAGCTCGACCGCGCCTGCGCACCCCAATGCCCGTCTTGCTCGGTCATGATCCACAGCGAGCGGTACGTGGCGATGGCGGCGTCTGACGCATCCCGCCTCGTGAACTGGATCAGCACGTGGACCTTGTGCGCCGAACTGTGGATCACCTCGGCGGAGTCCAGGGTCGTGTGATGCCAGTCCGGGCCGGCCCGGGCGTAGAAATCGCGCAGATAGGTCGCCTCCAGCTCCGCGCGGTCATGCCAGATGGCCACGCCCTCGCCCGAGATGCGCACGTGCGGCAGGTGCAGCAGGTCGTAGAGCGCGGCGGCGTCCCGAGCGTTCAGCGCCGCCATGAACTGCTCGATGGCCGCAACCGCCGCGGTCGATGCTTCGTTGATCTCACTCATGCTGGCGTCCTTCGATAGCTTTGGTGCGTGACATGCGGTCCGGTGCCGCGCAAACGCTGCCGATTGTCGGCCCGTAGCGAATGTTGTACCATCGTTTGGCCCCAAATTCGCAATAGCCGGCACCTGGAGGATAGCTTTATGGCCAGCACCGCACAACGTGAACGCGACATCGCCATCGTGGGCGTCGCCGAATCTGACGAGATGGGCAACGTTCCCAGCAAGTCCTCCCTCCAGCACCATGCCGAGGCGGCCTACAACGCGCTGGACGATGCTGGCCTCTCAATGTCCGACGTCGACGGGCTGATGACCGCCGGCTTCAGCACCCTGGCCACCGCCGAGTACTTCGGCGTGCAGCCCTCCTTCACGGACAACACCTCAGTCGGCGGCTCGTCTTTCGTGATCCACGTTGCCCACGCCGCGGCGGCCATCCGCGCCGGCTACTGCGACACCGTGCTGATCACCCACGGACAGGCCGGCCGCTCCACGCGCGTCCCGGTTCCGGCGGACCGCAACCTCCCCGTGGCCCAGTACGAGACGCCCTACGGCATGATCGGCCAGCCCATCAACTACGCCATGGCCTGCACCCGCTACATGCACGAGTACGGTGAGGACCGCACCCGCCAGGCCCTGGCCGAGATCGCCGTTTCCACCCGCGCGTGGGCCAACCTGAACCCCGTCGCCTACATGCACGACTCGCCCATGTCCTTCGATGACTACCACAACTCCCGCTGGGTGGCTTGGCCCTTCCACCTGTTCGACTGCTGTCTGGTGACGGACTCCGGCGCGGCAATCATCGTGACCACGGCCGAGAAAGCGGCCAACTGCAAGAAGGCGCCGGTGTGGGTCCTGGGCGCGGCCGAGGGCCACGACCACAACCTCATCAGTTTCATGCCCAACCACACCTCGACCTGGTCTCGCGAGACGGGCCCGCTGTCGCTGGAGCGCGCCGGCCTGACCCACGCCGATATCGACCACACCATGATCTACGACTCCTTCACCTACACCACCCTGGTGACCATCGAGGGCCTGGGCTTCTGCGGCCCGGGTGAGGGTCCTGATTTCGTCGCCAACCAGCGCACCGCGCCGGGCGGCGAATTCGCCCTGAACACCAACGGCGGCGGGCTGTCGTACTCCCACCCCGGAATGTACGGCAGTTTCCTGCTGGTGGAGGCGGTGCGGCAGCTGCGCGGCGAGTGCGGCGACCGCCAGGTCCATCGCAAGGGCTCCTCGGACCAGCCGGCGGCCACCAGCATGGTCAACGGCACCGGCGGCTCTCTGTCCTCAACCGGAACGGTGGTGCTGGCGACCGGCTAGTTAGTCCAACGCTTCGGCGGCTACAGACAGCAAGGTGGACCCGCTCAGGAGCATCGCGGAGCGATACTGGGTCGTATACTATCTGGTATACGTTGCTGGAGTAGCATTCGGCGCATCGAGGTATCACCCGCTACGAGAGGAGGGCAAGGATGAGCTATTCGCTCTGGTAGCCATCTTTGCTCTGGCTGCGGGCCTCGCGCTGCTCGTAGCAATCATCATGGAGGTGTTGGGTCGTATGGTGCTATTAATTCCAGCCGAAATCAAAAGGCTTAAGGAACAAGGTCGTCGAGAAGAACGTCGTCGGATCATTGATGCTCTTCGGCAAGCCGGCGAACGGAAAGACGGATCGGTCCACGTCACGTTGACCCCAGAAGTCATGAAATTGCTCATGGGTGATGCCGACCCCGATTAGCGGCGTCAACCCATGACCTCCTGATACTGATGCCCGCCAGTCCCTATCGTGACTCAGGGCATCTATTTCGCAGACCGATCAGCGCAAATTCACCACCTGAACACTGGAAACATGGACATCGTAATCATCGGCCTACCCCAATCGGGCAAAACCACCCTCTTCAACGCGCTCACCCTGGGCAAGTCCGACGCCAGCGGCGCATCGGGCAGCCCCACCGAAATGCACATCGGAACGGTCAAAGTACCGGACCCGCGACTTGAACATCTGGGCGAGATCTACCACCCGCGCAAAGTCATTCCCGCGGAGATACGTTACACGGATCTTCCCGGCCCCGAAGGTATGGCACGGTCGCAAGGCATCAGCGGACGGTATCGAAACCTCCTCCAGTCCGCCACCGCCTTCCTGGTGGTCGTGCGCGCTTTCCAGAATGACTCGGTGTCCCATCCCACCGGCGTGGTGGACCCGGCCCGCGACCTGGAGACCATGCTCGGCGAGTTGACATTCGCTGATCTGGAGGTTCTGGAGCGGGCCTCAACTCGTTTGGCCGACCAGGTGAACAAGACCAAGCCGGCCGAGCGGCCCATGGTGGTGCGGCAAAAGGATACGGTGGACAAGGCTCGCGAGGGCCTCGAAAACGGTGTGCCGGTTCGCCTGCAGACCTTCAGCGATTCGGAACGCGCAATCCTGGTCAACTACCAACTGCTCACCGAAAAGAACGTGATCGCCGTGTTCAACACGGACGAGGGCGCCGATGCGATGTCCATCTCCGACCTGGGTATCGAGCCTGCCCTTACCGCAGGAGTCGGGCAGGTCAGCATCAGCGCGCGCGTCGAGGCCGAGCTGAGCACCATGGACGCGGAAGAGGCCGACGAGTTCCGTTCGGACTTCGGGCTGGGAGAATCAGCAACTTCGCAGGTGATCCGGGCCAGCTACGAGACCCTGGGCCTCGTGTCCTTCCTCACCGTGGGCGACGACGAAGTGCGGGCGTGGAGTGTCCCCGGCGGCTTGCCAGCGGTCAGCGCGGCCGGAGTGATCCACACTGATTTCACACGCGGCTTCATACGGGCTGAGGTCATCGCCTATGATGACTTTTCTGCCTGCGGCGGCATGGTGCAGGGTCGCAAGGAAGGTCTGCTGCGCTCCGAAGGCAAGACCTATCCGGTCAAGGATGGGGACATCATCAACTTCCTCGTCAACGTATAGGCGCCATGGTCACTGTTCGCCAATTTCGCCCCGAGGACGCCGAAGCCGTTCGCGAACTGTTCGCGCACGCGCAGGATGACTTCGCGGATAGCTACCTGCATAACGAGGCCGACCGCGAGGGTTTTCGTGAATACCTCGACGGCGCGTTGACCCACGACCTCGCACACGTCGAGCAGAGCTACCTGCAGCGTCGGGGGAGCAACTTCTGGATCGCCGAGGTGGACGGCGCGCCGGTGGGCTGCATCGGAGCCTACCGTCGGGACGATGAGGAGGCGGAGATCCGACGCCTTGCGGTGGACCGGACCGCGCGCCGGCGGGGCGTGGCATCCAGGCTGTTGGATCAGGCGGAGGAGTTCTGCCGCGACGCGGGCTACGCGAGGGCCATCGTCTGGACCGCCAACCACATGAGCGCCGCCATCGCCTTCCTGCAGCACCGCGGCTACCACGAGCTGGAAGACCACGCCTTCCCGCACACCAGCCTGACGCTGTACCTGTACGCGCTGGATTTGTGAGCCGCTAGCCCGGCTCTAATCGTGGGGAAGCCGATGAAGATAGAAGTCGCCGAATCCCTATGTTATTCATACTTGCGGCACGTCAAGGGCTGTTGGCTGGTGCAAACCAATTGGAAGTCTTCTGAACACTGGGACAAGCGCAAGACAGATGTCCAGCTGGAGGAAATGTTCCGCGGAATGCGCTCCCGGTTCGACGTGGGTGGTAACGTTTTCAAACAGACGGCGAGTTTAGGGCAATTCATGCAACAAGCCGAGATCGATGTAGTGGGCATCGATCAAGACAGTGGTGTCCATGCAATGGATGTCGCTTTCCACGAAAACGGCTTGAATTATGGCAGCGGAGCAGCAAACAGTGTGCTGAAGAAAATGCTGCGCGCATATTTGTTGCTGGCCGCGTATCATCCTCCGGAAACCACGCTTCACATTTACTTCGTCTCTCCAAAGGTACACAAGGCCGTTCAATCACCGCTGGAAAATATCTTTGCCGCACTACAGGAGCAGTATCCGGATGTCAATTGGCATCTGTTGACTAACGAAAGCTGTCATGAGCAGGTCGTTCAGCAAACTCTGGACAGAGCAGGGTCGGTAGCTGATACCGCCGAGTTGTTTGTCCGGGCGTCCAAGCTCCTAAGCATTTCGGCTGCGACTCACATGGGGTCCCACACTAACCCGGTAACGCGAAGTGGCCAGACCATCAGCGCAACGGCTCCTCCGCACCATGAAGAACAAGGCATTACGTTGCAGAATATCGTGCAAGATCTCATGAAGACTCTGCTGGACGAATACCCAACGCTACTGGATGACGATGATATTCGCGGTCTGATGGATAATGAGCATTGCAAGAACGTGCTATCGCTCAAGATCGGCAATCATGCCTTGTTGAAGGATCAGCACGAAGGGCGAGAAATCAGTGGGCACAGCAGATACTGGCGTCAAGTGTACGGTGGCAGGTTTTATGTTTGCTCGCAATGGTGGAAAAACCATCATGTGCATAACGCCAGCAGCATGCTGAAATTCCTGGATGGACTTGCACTCAGCAAGGCTAACCATCCTGACATTGGCCAAATCGACAGGCACCGGGCTTTGCTGCGCGACTTTGTAGCCACCGAGTAGTTGGCTGTCGCTACATGCACAAACGGCTGGTCTGGCACCACTAATCCCGCTCAATTGGTCGGGCAAAGCTGATCTCGTGGCCGTCCGGGTCGGTGATGTGATAGTAGCGCTCCCGCCACGGGGCGTCGGCCGGTTCGCCGTCGGGAGCGTAGCCAGCGTCCACCATCCGCCGGTGGTGGGCGTCCACGTCGTCGACGTACAGGATGCAGCGGCCCCACCAGCGCACGTCGGCGTCGGTTGACAGGATCAAATTCAGGTACCCGCCGCCCACACTGAGCGAGGTGAACGATGCCTCCGGCCCGCCGTACAGGATGGGTATACCCGCTCCCTCGTGGTAGAAAGCCACCGAGCGGGCCATGTCCCGGACCGCCAGCGTGATGGCGCTGATACTCTGTACCGTCATCGTTATTCCCCCGGCAATGCGCGAAACCTGTTGTAGTAGAATGATCCGAAACCGGTTGGGGATTGCCGAAGGGGATTATGTCAAAATTCGACCATCAGCGCATAGACGCGGCGCCGGACTGCCTGCACCGGCTGGAATCGATCCTGCGGGAGATGCAATCGGTCGTCGTCGCCTACTCCGGCGGCGTGGACAGCGCGTTGCTCGCCGTGGCGGCCCATCGCGCATTGGGCCAAAGCGCCCTGGCCGTCACCGCCATCTCGCCGGCCCTGGCGACCCGCGACCTGGCCGATGCGGAGCACGTCGCCGGACAATTTCACCTCAACCACCGCGTGATTCACACCGATGAGCTCCAGCGCGAGGGCTACGTATCCAACTCACCGCAGCGGTGCTATTTCTGCAAAACCGAGCTGTACGACCGGTTGGCGGCGCTGGCATCGGCCGAAGGCTACCAGTGGATCGCCAACGGAGCCAACACCGACGACCTGGGCGACTACCGGCCCGGCATGACCGCGGCCGCCGAGCACAACATCCGCAGTCCGATGGTGGAAGCCGGCATGGACAAGGCCCAGGTGCGGGCCGCGGCTCTCTGGCTGGGCGTGCCGCTGTGGGACAAGCCGGCCCAGCCGTGCCTCTCGTCGCGCATCCCCTACGGGACGCCCGTTACCGTAGAGTCCCTGCGGCGCATCGAGGCGGCCGAGGACATCCTGCGGGACCTGGGCCTCAGGGAGGTGCGGGCCCGCCACCATGACCAGCTGTGCCGCATCGAGGTGGGCATCGACGAGATGGAACTGGCCTTCGCCCACCGCGACGAGATCACCCGCCAGCTGAAGGCCCTGGGATACCTCTGGGTCTCGCTGGACCTGAGCGGCCTGCGCTCCGGCAGCCTCAACGACGTGCTGCGCGTGACCGCCGCCAACTCGCGGGGATGAAAATCGCGTTCATCCAGTCGGTCGGCGGCGCCAGCGGGGACATGCTGCTGGGCGCGCTCCTGGATGCCGGGCTGCCCCTAGATGCGGTACGTACCGCCGTCGACGCCCTCGGCATCCCCGGCGTCGACATCACGACAGCCACCGAGACCCGCTGCGAGGTTCGCGGCTCCCGCGCGCTGGTGGACGTGTCGGCGGCTCCGCGTTACAGCCCGGCGCAGATGCTGGACGCCGTGGCCGGCGCCGACGGCTTATCGGAGCGCACCCGCGAACTTTCCACCTCCGTCCTCCAGAGCCTGTTCGCCGCCGAGGCCCGCGTGCACGGCGGCGGACCCGACCAGATCCACCTGCACGAGTTGGGTACCGCCGACACGCTGGTGGACGTGGTTGGCGTGGTGCACGGATTGGAAAAGCTGGGGGTGGAGCGGGTCTGTGCATCGCCGCTGGTGCTGGGCGAACCCGGTGGCCCGCGGCGGCCGGGCGGCTACAGCAACCCCGCGCCGGCAACCCTGGAGATCATCGCGGCGACCGGCGCGCCCGTTGCCCCGGAGCGTCAGTTTCACGCCGGCGTCGGCGAGCTGACCACTCCCACCGGCGCCGCGCTGATAACCACGCTGGCCGACGAGTTCCGCCAGCCGGCCATGACCATCCACCGCATCGGGGTGGGCGCCGGCGGCAAGGACCCGGCGGCATTCCCCAACGTGCTGCGCCTCTGGCTGGGCGAAACCCTCCCCCCCCACCGCGTCGATCCATCCTCCCGCCATTCCCTTCCATCCTCCCGTCATTCCCGCGAAAGCGGGAAGCCACAGGCTGGCGATGATGCAGGCCAACCCCTCGCCCGCTGGCAGGACAACGTAATCCTGCTGGAAACCAACCTGGACAACGCCACCGGCGAACAGCTGGGTTTCGCCATGGAGCGCCTCTTCGAGGCCGGCGCCCTGGACGTATGGCACACCCCGATCCAGATGAAAAAGAACCGCCCCGGCGTGCTGCTATCCGCCCTGGGCCCGGCCTCGCTGGAGAGCCGGCTTGCCGAAGTGTTCCTGCGTGACACGCCCACGCTGGGCGTCCGCGTCCGCCCGGTGGGTCGCTACGTGGCCGACCGGGACATCGTAACGGTGGAAACCGAGTACGGCCCCATGCGCGTCAAGCGAAAGTGGCTCGCCGGCCAGGTGGTCAGCGCGGCCCCGGAATACGAGGACGTGGCGGCGGCGGTGCGGGCGGCGGGGGTGGATTGGGAAGTGGTTGCGCGTTCTATGGATCAAATCAGATAGCGCTGGTATTCGTCAGAATCTCGGATGAACTGGCGGCAGATTGACGAAAATCGGGCTCTCGGGGATACGAAGCCGTCCACTAATGCCGGCAATAAATCACGACGCATTGGAGCCACGATGTCTAGGGTTTCCCTGACGCGTTTGACGCGTTGCTCCCGATAGGTCGCCAAATCTACTCTGCGCACTTTGGCGTTGCGCAAAATGGCGTCATCTTGCTTCGTATGGTGATTCAAAGCCAAGTCGTCTATGGTCTGCTGCGCGTTCGATCCTGTGATTCCTATTACCTCCTCACGGACTTCGATCTCGCCGGTGGCTAAGCCCGAATCCACCGATCCGACGTGGTGTTGCCGTTCAAGTGAGGGATGTGGGGCCAGGGGAAAGGCTTGCCAGGCTGTGGTGCCGGTTGGAATAGACGATGCGGGGCGTATCCGCCACGGCGGGTGATGTTGAGGG
>JAJEIA010000092.1 GCA_022823505.1 Dehalococcoidia bacterium | reverse complement strand
CCCTCAATTCCTACGGCGCGAATTTCCGGCGGCATGGCGCACCTCCCGTTGTGGCGAAATGGCGGCGGGCGTGGGATGGTTCTGGTCGCGATGGTTCCAGTTTATCACCGCCGCATTGACCGGCATGGCGGCCTGGTGACCGGGTTGCCGCAATGACGCCGCTCAACCTCGACGAGATTGCCACGCTTCGCTCACAATGACGGTTCGACCGAAAGTCGGTACGCGCGAGGGGAATTCTGGCGCAACGATGATTGCGTGGGTATGATAGCGGCACGCGGGATCGGCAGCGTCCGGTAGCGTAGCAATCGGCTTTGGCGGGGGCGGATGGAACAACAGAGTCAGCAACCAAACGACATTTCCGTGAACGGAGCATCCGTGGATGGTGCGCCGGTGAACGGGGCATCGCTGGCCTTTCCGGAAGCGGAGCGGCAGGCGGTGTACCGGGCGATCTACCAGCGGCGCGACATCCGCAATTTCCGTCCCGACCCGATACCCGACGATACGCTGGCCCGCATCGTTCGGGCGGCGCACCACGGGCCGTCGGTGGGGTTCATGCAGCCCTGGGACTTCATCCTGGTGAAGGACATCGAGAAGCGTCGGCAGGTGAAGGAGCTTTTCGACCGGGAGCGGGACGCGGCGGCGTGCTTCTTCGACGAGCCGCGGCGCTCCGCGTATCTTTCGCTGAAGCTGGAAGGGATCCTGGAGGCGCCGGTGAACCTGTGCGTCACCTGCGACCCGACCCGCGCCGAGGTGGTGCTGGGCCGCAACTCCATGCCGGAGACCGACGTGTATTCCACCTGCTGCGCGGTGCAGAACCTCTGGCTGGCCGCGCGGAGCGAGGGCGTCGGCGCCGGTTGGGTCAGCATCCTCAAGCTGCCGCAGCTGCGGGGAATATTGGGCATACCGCCGCACATCATCCCGGTGGCGTACCTGTGCCTGGGGTATCCGGTTGAGTTCACCGACGAGCCGGGCCTGCAGCGGGCGGGCTGACGCGACCGGCTGCCGGTGGAGAACCTGGTCCACTTCGATGACTGGAGTAGTTCCGCCGGCGACGGCGACTGGCAGGGTCTGCGCGACGCGCTGGGGCACGAAGCGAACGGCCAACGATGATGGAGACGGTGACGTTCTAACCAGCATCGCAACCATCAATATGACGAATCCTGCCGCGAAGATTGTATAATCGGGCCAAAGCAGCCGGATGGACCGGCCCGAAATGGTGATTCGACCTTTATGAAAGGAGGTATGGAGCAATGACGCAACAGATGCACGCACAGATGGGAGGAAGCACCGGGGGCGGCGAGGAGCTGATCCCGGCCGGCGCGGTGACCTTCGGGCTCGTGTACCGCACCGACGTTGGAGCCATGAGCGACGAGGGCATCTGCATCCACGTGTACGGCAACGACATCGAGGGCGACGACAAGGAACTGCTGCGGTTCGACTGCTTCCGCATCGGCCCGCACTACCACTACCGCAACGGCCCCATCGGGCAGAACGACCGGCTGGAGCTGGACTTCACCGCCGAGGGCGACCCGCTGTCCTGGACCCTGGACAAGATCCAGAACCGCCTGCCGATCATGCTGATGCGCTGCCAGGCCGATAGCACGGCGCGCAAGGTCGATCAGCGGGACGTTGACGCGGCGATCCCGCACATCGTGGCCTGGGCGGAGACCAAGACGCACAACCGGGGATAGCTGCCTGGTTCGCGTGAACCGGTGCATGCAATGCGAGGGCCCGGCGGTGCAGACGCCGGGCCCATGCGTTCCCACTTTCGCGAATCGTCAGAAGCAGGATTTTCAAGATTTGAAGGTTGTCAGGATTGGAACCGTTCCGTGATGGAGATCTCCCAATCCTGTCAAATCATAAAGTCCCGTAAATCCTGCTGCTTCTGACGATCCCCTGCGGCAAACCGGGCACGCATGAGACCTATCACGGGGTTGCCCGTAGGGATGGGCCCAATTAGAATTCCGCCCGAGAGCCGGTTTTGCCAACAGGCCCACACCGGCGAAGAGGTGTCGGCAACATGAGCCAGAGCAACGACTTGGAGCGAATCTACCAGGAGCTGCGCCGAAGGGCGGCCGCCCAGTTCGGCGAGGACCGCGCGGTGGAGCTGGAATCGTACCTGCGCACCGCGGCAGAGCAGGTCTACGACGTTGAACGCGCCGACGTGCATCGCGACGTGGAGCCGCTGAACCAGGAATAGCCTGGATCTGGACCGGCAAACGGCGAAACGACGGCGGCGTGCGAGCCACCATGAGCGAGGTTGAATGATGCCTGAACTCCACGAGCTTTCGGTGGTGGAAGCCGCCGCCCAGATTCGCGAGGGAACCCTGTCTCCGGTGGCGTTGGCCGAGTCGCTGCTGGCGCGCATCGACGCGCTGGACGCCGACCTGCAGGCCTGGGTCACCATCGACCGCGACGCCGTGCTATCGACGGCCCGGGAGCGGGAGGCCGAGGTGCAGCGCGGCGACCCGCTCGGACCCATCCACGGCGTGCCGGTGGGCCTGAAGGACATCTTTTTCACCGAGGGGATGCTCACCGCCTGCGGTTCGAAGGTGTACTCCGATTTTGTGCCCGATTTCGACGCGACCTCGGTGGCCAAGATCAAGGCGGCCGGCGGCATCATCCTCGGTAAGGCGGTCACCACCGAGTTCGCGACCTCCGACCCGTCTCCCACGCGGAACCCGTGGAACCTGGAGCACACTCCCGGCGGTTCCAGC
>JAJEIA010000102.1 GCA_022823505.1 Dehalococcoidia bacterium | reverse complement strand
ACCTCACAGACCAGCGCCTCCTCCTGCTCGGCCTCTCGCTCCTGTAATGTGCGACACATTTCCAACCCCTCCCCTCTCACCTTTAATCATGAGCCTATCCTAGCTTGTTCTAGCGCGACTGTAATACTAGGAACCTCCCCGCGTTCGTCGGTCATACGAAACCATTTGTGGTTCCCGTCTTGTGCACGGGTCGCCCTGGGTCCATCGAATATATCGCTTACCCAAGCGTCGTCTTCATGGGTCGGCCATCTTTGACGGTGATCGATCAGGAAATGCTCCCAACTGTCTGAGCGGATTTGGTCGTCCTCAGCGAAGTACCTCACCGGGAAACCGAACCCGTGGTCGATCCCCACGAGGGTCTTTCTTGTACGATCACTAAGTAGTTCCACTAGCCACTGGGCAATCAATTTCCTAGACCAGAGGTCACAATCGTCTTTGTGCGGAAGCACTATTCCGGGTGCCCCGTCTCGGTCCGCAAGGTAAACAGCCAAACCATTCAACCTCGCCACGGGGGTGTTAGCACCCGAATAATCAATCCCGACATATCGGTCGAACATCCTTCGGTTTTCCATTGCCCTCTCCGGGGTCGCGAACTCACGTTGCCCTAATCCCATGTGTCAATTCTCAGCGTCATTGACCGAGATTGTCACGGCCTTTGTCTACTCTGGGAGCGCGGTGGTCGAACTAATATCAAGTTGTTGTTGATCGGTCAATCACCTCTTGGTTGCTGAGCAGGGTACGGTGAGGGGATACACGTTCTGGGTAGCTAGTTCCCTCAAATATGATCTGGTAGATGGCGTTGGCCAGCCGATCCAAGGCGCTGTTGCCGAGGATGGGATCAATGTAGAAGTCGCTGACAAACGGGCACGACAGCTGCCACCGAAGGCCTGAACCTCGGGAAAAGACCCGTCCTTGTCCCGCGTCAACTAGATTTGCCGAATTGTCGCCGATTAGTTTTGCCGGCTCGCCCCGAGCATGACTGGAATTGTTGACCCGAATACAACCCAATGTTACCGTTGTGTCATGATACCGCAGTTCGATGCGGATGGACTGCTGCCGCCGGGGATTCACTGGGCCACATGGGATGAGTTGACCGCAAGGTTTGGCAACACCCTGTGGCGCAGGCAGCTTTTAGACGGACTGGAGATGGCCATCGACAGCCTGAGGCGGGCCGGTTGCCGCACCATGTACATCGACGGCAGTTTCGTGACGAGCAAGGAGATCCCCAATGACTTCGATGCCTGCTGGGACGAGGACGGGGTGGCGCCGGAACTTCTGGACCCGGTGCTGCTGCGGTTCGATGCCGGCAGGGCGGCCCAGAAGGCCAGGTATCTGGGTGAATTGTTTCCCGCCTCGCTGGGAGCCACCGTGGAGGGGATGTCGTTTCTCGAATTCTTCCAGACGGACCGTGAAACCGGAGGGAGCAAGGGCATAGTCGCAGTGGATCTGGGAGGCGCCGATGATCAAGAATGAACGGCAGTACCGGATAACCCGCACGCAGGCCGAGCGTTTCGCTCGTACCCTGGAGGGTCTCAGGAGCAGACCGGAGGGAGCCGATGGCATGCACCCCATGATCGCGCAGGCGCAGGTGGACGCGGTCAGCAGCCAGTTGGCCGATCTGGAGGCCGAGCTGCGGGAGTACGAGGCGGTCAAGGAGGGGGAGTTCCCAGTGGAGGCGCTGAGGGAGGCGGTCAACCTCCCCGAACTTCTCATCAAGGCCCGCATCGCCCAGGGATTGACCCAGAGGGAATTGGCGGATCGGCTGGGACTGAAGGAGCAGCAGATACAGCGGTACGAGGCCACGGACTACGCCGCGGCCAAGTGGTCCCGTATCAGGGAGGTGGCGGATGCGCTCAGCATGGAGCTCGGCGGCTCGGCCCGGTCGGTGGAAGCCCAACGTTGAGAACTGGGCGGTTGGGAATTGAAGCGTGAGACATTGGTCACCATGTTGAAGCGAGTTGTTCATCCTGGGGAGATTCTGAAAGATGAATTGGAAGAGAGGAGTATCGCCGACGAGTATCGCCCGGCAGATTGACTTGCCAGCCAATCGCGTCAGCCAGATCATGGCCGGCAAGTGCGTGGTGACCGGAGACAGCGCCCTCGGGTTCGGTCAATGGTTCGGCATGGCTCCCCAGTTCTGGCTGAACCTGCAGGCGCAGTACGAGCTGGCGCTGGCGGAGCAGTTGGCTGGGGCGAAAATGCGTGCCCTGTCCACCGCGGCAAGCGGTCGGTAAAGCTGCTGTCGGAAGGCGGGACCAAGGTTTGATAGATCAGGAAAAGGCATACACCCACCACTTCTGGGGCAAATCGGACCGGCAAAGCCCTGAGCGCATCCACCTTCTGGAGCATCACCTGGCGGACGTGGGCGCGTGCTTCGAGGCGCTCTTGGGACAGCCGCTGATCCGCCAACGCCTGGCACATACCGCGGGCTGGAACGACATTGACGATGCCACGGTGGCGCGCCTGTGCGTGTTCGCCGCCCTGCACGACATCGGCAAGGTCAACATCGGGTTCCAGACGCAGATCTGGCGACAGGATGACTATCCCAATGGCGTCCGCCCACCCGGGCGCGCCGGCCACACCCTAGACCTGACGCCGGTGCTTGCCAATAACGACCGCGTCACGGCGGATTGGTTCTTTGAGGCCCTGGGCTGGTGGTGGGATGCCACGGAGACATGGGACGACTGCGGTGGCGAAACCGTGTGCGGGATGTTGGTGGCGACGCTCTCTCATCATGGGCGGCCGCTGCAGCTGGACGACGGACGGTCCGAGTATCCGCGGTTGTGGCGACGCTTCGGCGAGCTGGACCCGCAGGAACAGGTGGATCGCATCGGACGCCAGGTAAGCGAGTGGTTCCCGGCCGCATTTGTTACGGGTGGGCCAGCCTTGCCGTCGACGCCGGCGTTCCAACATCATTTCCTGGGGTTGTGCAACCTGGCGGACTGGATCGGCTCCAACGAGCTGTGGTTTCCCTATGTTGATGAACCCTTGGACGATTACATCGACACCGCGCGGGAGCGCGCTGGACAAGCCATTGACAATATTGGCGTCGATTTGGCGACCCAGCGGCAGAGCGCGGCCCAATCCGGCGTCCCCGGCTTGACCGGGTTGTTCCCCCAGATCGCCGAGGCCAACGCCATCCAAACCGCCGCCGCCAACTCCCCGCTGGACGAGCGGCTGGTCATCATCGAATCAGAGACGGGCTCCGGCAAGACGGAGGCTGCACTGTGGCGCTTCGCCAGGCTGTACGAGGCGGGGCTGGTGGACGGTCTCTATTTCGCCCTGCCCACCCGGGCGGCGGCCAAGCAGATCTTTGACCGGGTGAACCGGTTCGTCACCAACATGTTTCCGGCGGACGTGCGACCCGAGCCGGTGCTGGCCGTGCCCGGCTACCTGCGCGCCGGCGATGCCCACGGCCAGCGGCTGCATGACTACCAGGTGTGGTGGGACGATCATGCTGCCGACGGTCGCCGCTGGGCCGCGGAGAGTCCCAAGCGGTTCCTCACCGCCCAGATCGCCGTGGGCACCGTGGACCAGGTGATGCTGGGGTCGCTTAAGGTGAAGAACGCCCACATGAGGGCCGCCGGCCTGGCGAGGAACCTGCTGGTGGTGGACGAGGTACACGCGTCGGACGCCTACATGAGCGAGGTGCTGGCCGCCGTGCTGGATGCCCACCTGGAGACCGGCGGCTACGCGCTGTTGATGTCGGCCACGCTGGGCTCAACGGCCAGACATCGCTGGCTGGGCCGCGACGCCGACATGCCCAGCCTGACCGATGCCATCAACGCGCCCTATCCCGCGGTGAGCACGGCGTCGCAGATGATTGACGCTGGAGACAACGACCGGTGCAAGCACGTGAACATCCGGGCCGAGCCTGAAATGCGGGACTTCAGCGCGGTAACAGCCCGTGCGCTGGAGGCGGCGCGATCCGGCGCCAAGGTGCTGGTGGTCCGCAACACGGTGGACTACGCGATCCGCATGCAGGAGGCGTTACTGAAGGCCGCCGGGCCGGATGACGCCGGATTGCTGTTCTCCGTCAACGGCATCCCCACGCTGCACCACGGGCGGTTCGCCGCCGTGGACCGGGAGATGCTGGACAGCGAGATCGAGCGACGGCTGGGACGTGGGCGACCCACCGGCGGGCTGGTGGTTGTGGGCACGCAGACGCTGGAGCAATCCCTGGACATCGACGCCGACCTGCTGATCACCGATCTGTGCCCAGCCGACGTGCTGCTGCAGCGGATCGGGCGGCTGCACCGCCACCGGCAGAACGACGCCACCCGACCCGACGGCTACGCCGAGGCTCGCTGCATCGTGCTGATGCCAGGGGATGACCTGGCACCGCTGCTGTCCTCCGGCGGCAACGCCAACGGGCTGGGTCCTCACAGCGGAGTGTACCGCAACCTGCACATCCTGGAGGCGACCCGCCGGCTGGTTGACCGGCATCCCCAGTGGCGCATACCGGAGATGAACCGGGAACTGGTGGAGATGGCGACTCATCCCGAGGTGCTGGAGCGCATCACCGACGAACTGGGAGAGGAGTGGAGGGAACACGCCATCAGCACCGCCGGCGGCCACATCGCCGACGTTCAGACCGCGCGCGGACACGTCATCCGGCGGGACAAGTCGTTTTTCACCGACAACCGGGACGTGTTGTTCCCCGGCGACGACGAGCGGATACGCACCCGTCTGGGACACGACCGCGTTGAGATCGTCCTGGATCCGGAGGCTGCCAGCCCCTTTGACGCATCACGCGCCATCGACCGCATCGTTCTGTCAACGCGGTGGCTGCCGGGGGTAGAGCCGCCGGAATCGGTGGAACCGGTGCCGGCCGACGGCGGCTTCGCGTTCCACGTCGGCGACCGCCCCTTCCGCTACGACCGCCTGGGGCTGCGGCGGTCGTAGCCGCATCTCACATTTATGCACAGGGCTCAGGGGCGGACGCGGTGTCCGCCCTTCACATATCCCCGCGTGTGCGGGGGATTGAGCTGGACCTAATCTGGTTTGCCGCTTCGTACGGCCAAATAGGTGACACTTTGGAGTTGCGTAACACTGTGCAGCGCAAGGACGATTTATCCTATCCTTCGATGGCATACTTATTGGGATATTGTGAGAAGGACACAAATATGTTGAATGTCTCAACAGAACCGCTAATCCGCATCGCCACCGTCGCTGGCACGCATCAGGCATCCCTGCCGCAGGTGTACGCCGCGCTGGTGGCTGATGAGGTGGAGGCATTCCCTGCCCTGCGCCCCCACCAGCGCCATGCGTGGCATGCTTTCCTGGTGCAGTTGGGCGCAATGGCGATGCACCGGGCCGGCGTCAAAGAACCGCCTATGGATGCCGAACGTTGGGCCAAGCTGATCCGCGGGCTGACGCCGGATTTCCCCGACGAAGAGCCTTGGCATCTGGTGGTGGACGGCATCACCAAGCCGGCCTTCATGCAGCCGCCGGCGTCCTCGCCAGACCTGGAGAAGGACTACAAGAGTGTGGTGGCGACGCCTGACGAGCTTGACATGCTGGTGACTTCCAAGAATCACGACCTGAAAGCGTCGACCGGAGCCCAGGCCAGCGCGGACGACTGGATATTCGCCCTCATCACGCTGCAAACGATGGAAGGGTTTGGCGGCGCCGGAAACTACGGTATCTCCCGCATGAACGGCGGGCTGGGCAGCCGGCCGGCGTTCTCATTAGCGCCGCCGGGCGGCCCGGGCGCCCATGTGAAGCGGGATATTGAGGCCCTGCTGTCGGACTATCCGGTGGTCGCCGGGAGACACGATTTGCTGTGGCTGCTGCCGTGGGACGGCGCCAGCGCGCAACGTCTACTTCCTACCGAGCTGGCTCCGCTCTACATCGAAGTCTGCCGGCGCATCCGGCTGCGGCGCGATGAGGACGGCAACATCCACGCCATCAGGACCAGCTCCAAAGCCGCCAGGATCGAGGGCAAGGACATCAAGGGGCGCACCGGCGACCCCTGGACGCCGCAAAACCCCAACCGGGACGGCCTGCCGCTGACGCTGGCCGGCGGCGGGTTCAACTACAAGCGCGTGCAAGAGTACCTGGTGGAGTGGGATTCGCCCGACCTACTGAAACCGACGGATGACGAACGGCGCTCCGATGAGACGATGCAACTGGTGGCCCGCGGCATGGTGCGGGGCCAGGGGAAAACCGAGGGTTATTTCGAGCGCAGCATTCCCGTGCGCAGCAAGACCCGGAATGCGATGACCCGCCGGACCGGTCGCAACAGCATGGCCGACTTGGGCGAACTGGCAAAAAGGCGTCTTGATCGAATTGCGATAGTCCAACGCATCCTCAGCCATGCGATCCAAACCTTCGCGGCCAGGGGCGACAGCGATAACGTCAGCCCGGAACATCGGCAGTTGGCCCGCCCTTGGTTGAACCGCTTGGACGAAGTCATTGATGAACGCTTTTTCGATGATCTTCAGGACGAGTTTGAAGCCACCGATGACACGGCTAGAGAAGCCAACCACCACGAGTGGCTGGGCGAATTCGTGGTTCCGCAAGCCCGCCGCATCCTGGGCGATGCCACCGACTCGCTGCCCTGCCCGTCCATCCACCGCTACCGCGCCAGGGAGAACGCCACCGGGCTGTTTGAAGGCAGGCTGCGCGGCAACGGCGGGTTGCCCTTCCTGTTTGACGATGCCCAGGAGAACAACGCATGACCACCACCGTAACCGAGGAAAACCCGGCTGGCTCAGCGGAGCCAGTCAGCCGCTCGTGGGGCGATATCGCCTTCCGTCTTGCCGGCCAGGTGGCGGGCTTGCCTGACCACGACCGGGGTGGTTTCGCCGGACTGCGCCGCATGGAACCCGGCGAGCCCGACACGGCGGCCTTTTGGCGGCTGATGGCTCGCGAGGACCTGCTGGGCATCCCCGAGGTTGAGCGCAAGTGGGGCCTGATCCTCCACGGCATTGCCCTGATGACCCGCACTGCCGGCGAAGACGTGACCGGCCGTTCCGCGCACGACGGCCGTATGCCCGTGGGCCGTGCGCTCTATGAAAACGGTTACAGCGAAACCCGGTTCAATCGGCTGTTAACCGCGCGGGGCGATATGCTCCGCGTCCTGCTCACCCGGATGTTCCGGATGCTGGCCGCCGATCAGGCGACCTTCGACTGGCGCGAGATGGCGACGTACATCCTGAACGAGGGATACGACGACGAAGCCGCCGAACGAAATCGCCGCCGCATCGCCCGTGAGTATTACCGGGCTGAGCGGCGCGGTTCCCAAGCATCATCAGCATAGGCACAGGGAGACCTTCAATGACCACCCCCAGATTTTTGCAGATACACACGCTGCACTCGTACCCCGCCGCGTTGCTCAACCGCGACGACTCGGGCCTGGCCAAGCGGATGCCCTTCGGCGGCGCGGTGCGCACCCGCATCTCGTCCCAGTGTCTCAAGCGGCACTGGCGCGTGGCCCAGGACGAGTTCGCCATCCACAGCATCGCCGGCGCCACGCCCGCCCTCCGGTCCCGCAACATCGTGGAGCGCAAGGTATTCGACCCCATGCGCGGCACGGACGGCGTAGACGAGGAAGTCCTGACGGCGGTGGAGAACGCCTTCAACGTGGGCGTGTACGGCAGCAGCGGGACCACCGAAACCGGGCGTCAGCCCCTGCTGCTGGGCCTGCCCGAGGTCGAGTACCTGCAGCAGAAAGCCGCCGCTATCTGCACTGAGTATCCCGACGACGCCAAGGCCGCCGGCGATGCGGCCACCCTGCTGTTCAACAACCGCCGCGGCGAGGGCAACAACTTCTCCGCCTTCCGCGACGCCGCCCGTCTGCCCGGCGGCCTGGAGGGCGCGCTGTTCGGGCGCATGGTCACGTCGGACCCCGGCGCCAACATCGAGGCGGCCATCCACGTCGCCCACGCCTTCACCGTCCACGCCGAGGAGAGCGAGAGCGACTACTTCTCGGTGGTGGACGACCTGCAGCGCGAGGACGAGGACGCCGGCGCCGCGCACATCGGCGACATGGAACTCACCGCCGGCCTGTTCTATGGCTACGTGGTGGTGGACGTGCCCGGCCTGGTGTCCAACCTGGAGGGCTGCGACGCCGGTGAGTGGGAGAGCGCCGACCGTGACCTGGCCGGCAAGGTCGTTGAGCATCTGACTCATCTCATCGCCACGGTGTCGCCGGGGGCCAAGGTGGGTTCCACCGCTCCCTACGGCTTTGCCGACCTGATGCTCATCGAGGCCGGCAGCCGGCAGCCGCGAAGCCTGGCCAACGCCTACCGTGAGCCGGCCCGGGCGCGCATCGAAGCCGCCACCAACAGGCTGGCTGGTCACTTGGCCAAGCTGGACGCGGCCTACGGCGGGCGGGAAGTTCGCCGCGTCATGTCGGTTGAGGACTGCGACATACCCAACGCCGGCCGCCTGTGCCTGGACGACCTGGCCACCTGGGCGGCGAATGCGGTTCGCGACGGATCGACGGAATGATCATGCGCCACCTGATCATCAACCTGGAAGCGCCGTTGATGGCCTTTGGCGGCGAGACCATCGACAATTTGGGCGTGATTCGGCCCTTTCCCGCAGCGTCCATGCTCACCGGCCTGCTCGCCAACGCCCTGGGCTGGCGGCGAGTGGAGCGCCAGCGCCATCAGGACCTGCAGGACCGCATCGTGTTCGCGGCGCGAATTGACCGGGAGCCGGCCGGCGGCGTGCGGATGACGGATTATCAAACCGTGAAAATGGGCGACACCGTTGACCTTTTTGTGCGGAGTGGCCATTGGGTGGTTGGATGGACAACCCGAGGACAACCCGACGAGCGTGCCGGCGCTCTTGGTGCAGCAGGCAGCGGGCCGTTTACACACCAGCGATGGCGCGACTACTACGCCGATATGCGCGTCTCGGTGGCGCTGCGGCTGGAGCCAACGGAACGGACGCCCACCCTGGACGCCGTGGCCCAGGCATTGCAGGAACCCGCCCGCCCCCTGTTCATCGGACGCAAGCCCTGTTTGCCCTCCGAGCCCCTGTACGGCGGTTTCGCCGAGGGCGATACTGCCCTGGCTGCGCTGCTCAGCGTGGCTCCGGCAGACGATCCTCGCGGCGAGCCCTGCCGTCTCCAGTGGCCCCGAGACGAGGGGGTGGACGATATCGAGGCCAACCGAACGCACCTGATCACCGACCAGCGTAACTGGCGTTCAGGATTGCACGGCGGCGGCCGCTGGGTGTGCGAAGGGACCGTTGACCGCAGTCATTGGATGGAGGTGGCAGCATCATGACGGAGCCGTTGCAGATGATGCGGGCGGAGATCGGCGTGCGTGACTTCCAGCGCTGGATGGGTATGCGCCGCCTGCAGGACCCGGACCACGGGATGCACTGCCTGCTGACCGAGTGTTTCGGACGGGACCTGGCGCCCCGGCCCTTCCGCGCCATCTTCCCGCGTGGTGGGTCGCAAGGCTGCCTGTACGGGTACGGCTCCGCCGGCGCGGACGACCTTCGCGAAGCGGCCGGAACGTACGCCGACCCACTGCAGTGCCGCATCATCCCGCCCCATAGCATCGACAGCAAACCCATGCCCGCGGAGTGGGCAGCGGGCAAGCGCCTGGGGTTCGAGGTGCGCGTGCGCCCCATCGTCCGGCTTGAAAAAGACCCCTCTCGGATCCCTTCTGGCGTGCAACGCGCGTTCAAACAAGGGAGCCTGCGGCCGGGCAAAGAATGCGACGCTTTCCTGTGGGAAGCAATCCGCCATCCGGAGGAGGGCGGCATGGAACGCAGTCGCGAACAAGTCTATACCGACTGGCTGCGAAAGCAACTTGAAACCCGCGGTGGGGCCACGCTGGAATCGGCGACGTTGGCGTCGTTCCAGCGCACCCGGGCCGTCCGCAGGCTGCGGGGCACGTACAGCGAGGGACCCGACGCGCTGATGCGAGGAACGCTTGAGGTCACCGACGGACTGACCTTTGCCAAACTCCTGGCCGGTGGCGTTGGACGGCACCGGGCCTACGGCTACGGTATGCTGCTGCTGCGACCGGCGGGCCGAGCCACTGCATCCTGACCCCGGATGGGTCAACGCACCTTAACAACCGAATATCCATCCCCGTCCAAAGGAGAAGGGAGGCGACCAATATGCTGAGAGGAAGGCTGGGACTGGAGACGGCGCGCATCCCCCACGCCGACCGCCATGGACTCCTGTGGCTGTCCCGGGGCGCGCTCACCGTGCGGGACGGTACGCTACGCTTCGAGCGGCAGACCGGGCCGGACGCCGATAGCTCGTTGGAATCTGGCGAGTACGGCATACCATTTCAGAGTTTGTCCATGATCCTGCTGGGGCCCGGCTCTACGGTAAGCCACGACGCCCTGCGTTTGATGGCCAGACACGGCACCGGCCTGGTGGCAGTGGGCGAGGACGGCGTGAGGTGCTACACCGCGCCCCCGCTGATGCCCGACACATCAGACATCGCACGGCGCCAGATGCGTGCCTGGGGCGACGCCGAGGGCAGTCGCATCACCATCGCCCGCAAGATGTACGCGCTGCGGCTGGGCGAGGTGCTGCCGCACACGGATCTCAATACGTTGCGAGGCATCGAGGGCGCGCGCATGCGGCGCACCTACCAGAACCTGTCGCAACAATACGGAATCCAGTGGCGGGGGCGGCGCTACGACCGGGCGAATCCAACGGCGGCGGACATCCCCAACCAGGCCATCAACCACGCGTCGGTGGCGGTCACGGCGGCAGCGGTGATCGCGGTGACGTCGCTGGGCGCCATCCCGCAGTTGGGATTCATCCACGAGCACAGCGGCGAGGCCTTCGCGCTGGACGTCGCGGACCTGTTCCGCGACACGGTCCTGCTGCCGGCCGCCTTCAGATCCGCCGCCGAGGTTGCCAAAAATCCCCGCCTAGACGTGGAAAGGCATACCCGGCGCACCACCGGCGATCTCATGCGAACGGAACGAGTCATTCCCAAGATGATCGACCGCATCAAGACACTGTTCCAGGACGTGGCGCCCCTGGAAGCCGCATCTGGCTCCGGGCTGGCTTTCGATGCCACGCTGATGGACGGCTGGCCGGACGGAGAAGATGGAGAAGAGGAACTCTGATGACGGTGGTGGTGACCGTGAACGTGGAGGGCCGCTACCGGGGTTTCCTGGCGTCGGTGATGCTGGAAATTGCGCCCGGGGTGTACACGTCGCCGGACATGACCAGTGGCATCCGGGACCGGATCTGGGACGTGCTGATGCGGTGGCATGGCGAGTTGGGCAACGGGTCCATCGTGGTGACATGGCGGGATCCGTCGGCAGTGGGTCAGCAGAGCATCCGCAGCCTGGGCGACCCACCCAAGGAGATCGTGGATGCCGACGGCGTGTACCTGGTAAGATACGTCGCAGCTCGCTCCCTTGGCGAATAATGGTGAATAACCACTATCAATTTGCCAAGGGGTTCCCCCGCACGCGCGGGGATAGACCTTTGCCCCAACGGGGTCTTCATGCTTCGCTACCGGTTCCCCCGCACGCGCGGGGATAGACCTGATGGCAGCACGATTACGCTGGCGGTGCCGGAGGTTCCCCCGCACGCGCGGGGATAGACCCACCATCCAGGAGGGGCACGAAGTCTTTGTCGCGGTTCCCCCGCACGCGCGGGGATAGACCGCTGTGGCGCAGG
>JAJEIA010000143.1 GCA_022823505.1 Dehalococcoidia bacterium | reverse complement strand
CGTCAAGGAGATTCTCGTGGTGCCCGGCGACGCCCTGATGCGCTACACCGTGCCCATGCCCAGCGACAGCCTGGCATCGGGAAAGGCCACCGACAAGGTGGCCCTTCCCGATGCAGTTCTATCTACCGTGCAGGTTGGTGGGCGGTAGTGGACTCGAACCACTGACCTCTTGCGTGTCGAGCAAGTACTCTAACCAACTGAGCTAACCGCCCACTGCAGTTGAAGTGTAGCAAGCGGCGCTCCGCATCGTCAACCGGAACGATTTGTGTCGGGCTGCCAACCGGGCGGGGTCGGCGCCTGGTCGGGGCCGTCTTTTAGCCTCTGTTGCGGCACAACCGTGTCGCCGTCACGGTTGACCCCCCGGCGACGCGGCCCCTAGAATGCGGTTATGACGACCACGCAGAGACCAGATGGCGCGGCCGAGTCGGGAGCGCGACCGATCTCACCAGCCACCCAGGGCGATGACGGCGAGCAGGACGTGCGCCTGCGGCCGGCGCGCCTCGACGACTTCGTCGGCCAGCCGCAGGTGCGAGAAAACCTCAGCATCGCCATGGAGGCCGCGCGGATGCGTGGCGAAGCCCTGGATCACGTCGTGATCTACGGCCCGCCCGGCCTCGGCAAAACCACTCTGGCTAACATAATCGCCCACGAGATGGGTTCCACCATCAAGGTGACTTCGGGTCCGGCCATCGAGCGCGCCAGCGACATCGCCTCCATCCTGACCGGGCTGCAGCCCAACGACGTCCTGTTCATCGACGAGATACACCGTCTGAACCGTGCCGTCGAAGAGGTGATGTACTCGGCGATGGAGGATTTCTTCCTTTCATGGGTCGTGGGCAAAGGACTTTCGGCCCGCAGCATCAACCTGCGGATCAACCCCTTCACGCTGGTGGGTGCCACAACCCGGTACTCTCTGGTGAGCGCCCCGCTGCGCGACCGGTTCGGCTCCGTTTTCCGCCTTGATTACTATGCGGACGACGACATGGAAACCGTCGTGCGCCGCTCCTCCCGGATCCTGGGCATAGAGTCCGAAGACGAGGGATTGCGCGAGGTGGCGGTACGCTCCCGCGGTACGCCCCGCATCGCCAACCGTCTGCTGCGCCGCGCCCGTGACTACGCGCTGGTCCGCGCGGACAACCGGGTTACGGGGCCGGTGGCTCGCGAGTCCCTGGACCGCCTGGGCGTCGATGCGCGCGGGCTGGACGAAACTGACCACCGCCTTCTGTCCAGCATCATCGAAAAATTCAATGGCGGTCCGGTAGGCCTGGACACTTTGTCTGCCTCCATGAGCGAGGACGCCAGCACGGTGATGGAAGTTCTCGAACCATTCCTCCTCCAGCAGGGTTTGCTGGAGCGGACACCGAGAGGTCGGGTTGCAACGCGTCTGGCCTATGAATACCTCGGATGGCCGTGGTCCGGGTCTGGCGTGGATCCGTCACGTCAGGGTCAACTGTTCGGTGATTGACATAACAACGCCACGGCTTACGGCAGCGGTGGGGTACGTGCCTCTCGTTTGCGAACGTAATTTACATAACGTCCAAGCGCGCCGAGAATTACATCCGCGTCGCCTTGAATCGCCGATACCCCCTGCATACAATTGATCGCACTCCCATTGATCGACCCCACGGACGCCCCACGTGCCTAACGGTTCAGCTGTCCACATAAACATTTCAGATCTGCCCTCGCTGGATCGGTTGGCGGGCGGGGCCGAGTTGTCCGATGATGACGCCATGGCGCTCGTCGAGGGGGACGGCAGCTTTGAGGCCGGCCTGTGCGCAGTCGCTTCAGGGTTGCGCGACCGGGGCCGCGGCCGGGTCGTCACCTTCTCACCGAAGGTGTTCATCCCGCTGACCCGTCTGTGCCGCGATTTCTGTGGCTATTGCACTTTCCGCCAGTCACCCGCAGAGACCGACGACCTGTATCTCACCACGGACCAGGTGCTGTACGTTGCACGCGCCGGGCAGCGTCTAGGCTGCACCGAGGCTTTGTTCACCCTGGGGGAGCGCCCCGAGCAGCGGTATCCGGAGGCAGCGGACTGGCTTTCGGTCAGAGGATACCGCACTACGCACGATTACCTGTCCCAAATGTGCCGCGCCGTCTTCGAGGAAACAGAATTGCTGCCTCACGGCAATCCCGGCACCATGAGCCGCCGGGAACTGGAGGCGTTGCAACCGACCAATCCTTCCATCGGGATCATGCTTGAGAGTTCGAGCGTGCGGCTCTACGAGTCCGGGGGGCCCCACGAATTCGCTCCCAGCAAGCGTCCCCGTGTGCGCCTGCGGACCATGGAATTGGCCGGGGAATTGGGAATCCCATTCACCACCGGCATTCTGATCGGGATCGGCGAGACCCGCCAGGAACGCGTGGAATCCCTGTTGGACATTCGACGCCTGCACCAACGGTACGGCCACATACAGGAAGTCATCATTCAGAACTTCCGGGCCAAGGCGGACACTCCAATGGCGGACACGCCCGACGCCGCTCCCGACGAACTCATGTGGACCACCGCCGTGGCTCGCATCATTCTCGGGGAGCGGGTCAACATCCAGGTGCCGCCCAACCTCAGCGAGAACTACGAGCGCTACATTGCCGCCGGCATCAACGATTGGGGCGGCGTGTCGCCGCTCACCATCGACTACGTCAACCCGGAGGCCCCCTGGCCTCAGCTCACCGAACTGGAACGCCGCACCCGCGAGGCCGGCTACGAACTGCGCCCGCGCCTGCCGGTCTATCCGGAGTACTTCGCCGGCGGTTCCGCATGGCCCTTGCCGCCGTCTCTCAAGGAAAAACTGCTCCGACTCACCGACGAGTCGGGTTACGTCAAAGGGGGAATCCGACGCTATGTCCACAGCAACTGACCGCGATGCTCCGGCAACTCTGGTTGCCCTGATCAACTCACTGCGCCCGGAGGTGGCGTCGGTGCTGGAACACGCTCTGGCGGGCGGCGACATATCCGTCGACGAAGCCGACATCCTGTTCGGGACCTCCGGCCCCGAATTTACGGCGATGACCATGGTGGCCGACGAGCTGCGGCGACGTGTGGTCGGCGACCTCGTTACCTACGTGGTCAACCGGAACATCAACTTTACCAACGTTTGCATCAAGCGCTGCGGGTTCTGCGCCTTCAGCCGCGATTTCCGCGAGGAGGAAGGCTACTTCCTGCCGGTGAACGAGATTATCCGCCGTGCCAAGGAGGCCCAGGACTACGGAGCCACCGAGGTCTGTGTCCAGGCCGGTCTGCCTCCCCAGATGGAGGGCGATCTCTACATTCGCCTGTGCGAAGCCATCACGGAAGAACTGCCGGACATGCACGTCCACGGCTTCTCCCCGGAGGAGGTGCTCTACGGCTCCGTCAGGTCGAAGTGCACCATTCGGGAGTACCTGCAGGGACTCAAAGACGCCGGTGTGGGCAGCCTGCCCGGGACCTCCGCGGAAGTGCTGGACCAGGAACTGCGCGACGTCATATCCCCGGGCCGGATCACCGTTGACCAGTGGATCGAGGTGATCACCAACGCCCACGACCTGGGCATCCCGACGACGTCGACGGTGATGTTCGGCCACCGGGAGACCAACGCCCAGATCGTGCGCCACATCGCCCTGCTGCGTGACATCCAGCAGCAAACCGGCGGATTCACCGAGTTCGTGCCGCTCAGCTTCGTGGCCTCCGAAGCACCGATGTACCTGAAGGGCACCGTCGAGAACGTCCGCTCCGGCCCGACCGGAATGGACGTGATAAAGGTCCACGCCATCGCCCGTATCATGCTCAACAACTGGATCCCCAACATCCAGGCCTCCTGGGTCAAGGAGGGCAGCCGGATGTCCCAACTGCTGCTCACCGCGGGCGTCAACGACCTGGGCGGCACCCTGATCAACGAGAGCATCTCCACCTCCGCCGGAGCCATGCACGGTCAGCTCATGCGCCCATCGGAGTTCCGCGCCATGATCCGGGAGGCCGGCCGCACTCCGGCCGAGCGATATACCACCTACGGCATTCGCCGGGTGTACAGCGATTCCGACGAGGCGCTGGATCCGCTGGACCTGGTGGGCGACAACGTTGAGGAGATCTTCGGCTCCTACAACCAGTTGGTACAGATGGACTCCTACCGGTTCGAGCATCCTCGCACGCAACGCGAACGGAACGCTGTACAACAGCCGGCCTGACCAGTGACGGCGTCGACCAACGGACTGGTGCTGGCCCTTGCCGGCGGCGTCGGTGGGGCCAAGCTTGCCCTGGGCCTGTCGCGGGTCCTGCTGCCCGACCGGTTGGCGATAGTCGTCAACACCGGCGACGACGAGCAGTTCCACGGGTTGCACGTGTCCCCCGACCTGGACACAATGACCTACACGCTGTCGGGCCTGTATAATCCCGAAACCGGCTGGGGCATCGACGGCGATTCGTTTGAAACCCTCCAGATGTTGAATCGGCTCGGCGCTGATACCTGGTTCAATCTGGGCAGCCGCGATTTTGCCATGCACATCCGACGCACCGAACTACTCGCCCAGGGGTTGTCCTTGAGCCAGGTCACCTCGCAATTGACCGCGCATCTGGGCATCGATCACCCGATAATCCCGATGAGCGATCAGCCGGTGCGGACGGTTCTGGATACCGACGAAGGCACCCTTTCGATGCAGGAGTATTTCGTCAAGCGGCGTGCCGAACCGGCGGTGCGGGCCATCAGTTACGTCGGTGCACAGGACGCCCAACCATCCCCCGGATTCGTGTCTGCACTGGAATCCGCGTCGGCGATCATCGTCTGCCCTTCCAACCCGTTTCTGAGCGTGGCGCCTATCCTGGCCGTGCCCGGAATACGCGACGCCATGGCCGAGCATCACGTGCCCCGGGTGGCCGTCAGCCCCATCGTCGGAGGTGCGGCAGTACGCGGGCCCGCAGGCAAGATCATGCAGGAATTGGGCGCCGACGTATCTGCGGTCGGTGTGGCCCGGGAATACCGCGAGATCTGCGACGTGCTGGTGCTGGACTCGCAGGACGCGGACTTGGAAGAAGCCGTCCGCACCGAAGGGGTCGGGGCGGCCGTGATGCCCACCATCATGCAGACCGACGAGGACAAGATTCAGCTCGCGGAACGGGTGCTCGCGCTGGTCGCCGACCTGGAGAACCGAAAATGATGACCGATTCGCCCGATCAGGCCAACCCCACCGTGGTCCCCGTGATCCCAATGAAGCCGCTTTCGGAGTGCAAGACGCGGCTATCACGTGTCATGGGACCCGATGACCGCGCCGACCTTACGATGGGCATGTTCCGTCGCGCTCTGCTGGCCATTCGCGGCGCGGGCGTGGACCCATTCTGGGTTGTGGGCGGGGACGACCGCGTCCGCAACATGGCCCGTACCCTGGGCGCCAACTGGATGGAGGACCTGGGCCGCAACCTCAACGACACCATTACCAAATCATTTGAAAGCGCTCGGCTGCGCGGGGTGTCGGCGTTGTACCTCCCCGGGGATCTGCCTTTCATCAAGCCCAGCGACATTCATCAGCTCATCCGCAGCGCTGAGCACCAGCACAACATAACGCTGTCGCCCGCCCGCCGGGACGGCGGCACCAACGCCATATTGGTTCCCTACGACCTGATTCCCTATTTCCGTCCCGAACTGGGCAACAACAGCTTCCGCAAGCACGTGGGTACAGCGGCGCGAATGGGCGTGTCCGTGGCGTTCTATTACAGCCAGGGTATGGGATTCGACCTCGATGATGGCTCCGACCTGGAAGAATACGAACACATGGAGCCGGGCCTGCTGAAACGCCTGCTTGGTCGCGAACCCAGATCCCTCAACCTCACCACCCTGGAGATCCGGTAGCCTATGTCATCGAACGTTCAGTTGGGTTGCCTCCTGCCCACCCGTGGCCTGTTGCTGGCCGACCGCAAGCCAACGGATGCTGAAACCGTCCTCCGCTTGGCGACGTGGGCTGAGGAGGCTGGCATGGACTCCGTGTGGGTCGGGGACAGCCTCACCGCAAAGCCGCGCCTGGAAGCGATGACCACCCTCGCCGCCATCGCGGCGCGCACCAGCCGGGTGCGGCTGGGTACCGCGGTCATGCTCATGGCCCTGCGCCACCCGGTTCTCCTGGCCCAGATGATGGGCACGGTCGATCTCATCTCCTCGGGCCGGCTGCAGCTTGGAGTCGGGGTAGGCGGGGCGTTCAACGGGATGCAGCAGGCGGAATGGCGCAACGCCGATGTGCCCCAGCGTACTCGGGCCCGCCGCCTTGAGGAAATGCTCGAGGTGGTCAAGGGGCTTGGAACCGGCAAGCCCTTCTCCTACGAGGGGCGCCACTTCCAGATGGACGACGTCATCATGGAGCCCACACCGGTCCAGCCCGGCGGCGTTCCCGTGTACCTTGGCGTCCACTGGCACGGTCGCGGCGATGGACAGGGAGCCCAGCGCGAGCGCCAGGCCCGGCGCGCCGCCCGTCTCGCCGATGGCGCCATCTCGATTTCCGCAACCCCCGAGGAACTCGTCGACCTCAGGGACACCGTGCGCGGTTATTGCGCGGAATACGAACGTGACCCCGATGCGTTGTCGACGGTGATGTATCTCACGGTCAACCTGGACGAGGACGTCGCCAGGGCCGAAGCGGAGGCCGAGGACTGGCTCATGGGTTACTACGGCGCAAACATCTGGGGCGACCGCTGGGGTCCCTTCGGCGATGCGGAGCGCGTGCGGGAGAGCATTCACGCCTACGCGGAGGCGGGCGCGGACCAGGTGATAGTGCGCTTCGCCACCTACCGCCAGGAAGAACAGATGCAGGTGTTCCTGGAGCAGGTCGCTCCGGACTTCCGACGCTGAATACCCGGGACTTGCGCACAACTCCGGCAGCCATGTGACGAGGTAACTCCGTGTTCCCCATAGATTTGACTGGCCGCAATGCGGTCATTTTTGGTGTCGCCAACGACCGCAGCATCGCGTGGGCCATCACCCGTACCCTGGCCGACGCGGGCGCCCGCATCGCCTTGACCTACCAGAACGAGCGACTGCAGAGCCGTGTCGCCCGGCTGGCCGAGACCCTGGACGATCCGCTGTTGATCCAGTGTGACGCCTCGGACGACGACCAGATCCGCGCGGTGTTCGACGCCGTGGGCGACCAGATGGGGTCGTTGTCCATCCTCGTCCACAGCATCGCCTTCGCCAGCCGAGAGGACCTGGCCGGCCGGCTTGCGGAAACCGGAAGGGACGGGTTCCGCATGGCCCTGGAGATCAGCGCCTTTACCCTGCTGCCGATGGTCCGTTACTCGGCCCCGCTGATGACCGCCGGGGGCAGCGTCATCGCGATGACCTTTCATGCGTCCAGCCGAGTCTACCCCGGCTACAACGTCATGGGGACGGCAAAGGCGGCGCTCGAGCACGAAGTCCGGCAGTTGGCCTACGAATACGGGGGCGACAATATCCGCGTCAACGCCATTTCAGCCGGCCCGGTGGACACCCTGGCGGCCAGAGGGATCAGCGGCTTTTTGGACATGAGGCGCGCCCACGCCGAGAAGGCTCCCCTGGGGCGCAATATCACGGCGGACGAGGTGGCGCAGACCGCCCTCTTTCTGTGCAGCGATCTGTCGAGCGGCGTGACCGGGACGGTGCTCCCGGTAGACGCGGGTTACCACATCATGGCGGTGTGAACCGCCACGGTTTTAAATCGCTTCCAGTTGCTGGCGGTCAGCGGCGGCCTTTTCGCTCAGTCCAAGCTCGGAGTAGGCCTTGGCGCGGTTGGCCCACGCTTCACGATACCTGGGGTCCAGGGCAATGGCCTTGGTGAATTGGTCCACCGCCTCGCGGACGCGTCCCTGGTTGAACAGCGAAAGCCCCAATTCGGTCATGCCGGCCGCCGTGAGAGGTCGCGTGATGGTCAACGGGGCCATGGAAAAAGCCGGCGCCGGCTCAGGATCGGCGGGGTCCGGGTGCGCCGTGGCCGCGTGTTCAGATTCGTCGGTTTGCTGCGACGCCAACGCCGGTTCGGCCACCGGTTGCGTCGTAGTTGCATCAGCAGGAGGCGTGCGCTGCTCGGCGCCTTCGGTCACGCCGGTTCCCGTCGCGACGGTTGGCCCGGTGGAGGGCTCGGTCCCTTCGGTTGCCGTGGCGGCGGCGTCGGTTGTCACGTACGGGCGAGTCAACTCCCACCCGCAGTTGGTGCAAAAGGTGGGGCCAGCCTCATGAGAGTGCTGACATCGCGGGCATGGGGTCATGCCGTCCTGCCCGCCATCGGTGGCGATGGGCCGCCGTGCCGGCATGAACACCAAGGCGAGCATCGGCAGCATGCAAAGCACCGTTATCCACTCGGGGAAGATGTCAAGCAAGCCGACCGCCGGAATCGCCGCGACACCACCCCAGACCAGGGCGTTGCGCCCTTTGTTACGCGCGAGCTTCGCGGTCCACAGCACGACAAATAGCAGGGACAGGATTTGAAGGATTATACTCATTGGCACCCGTAAACTGCTGGCGTTGTTCGTATTATAACGGGATTGCTGCGTCAGCGGCAAACGGATCGCCGCACGTATGCCGGAATCCCGCCCGTTCGGAGCGAATTGTATCGGTGATCGCAGGCGCACCCTGGCTCGGTGGGCGACGACAATTTCACGTGCGCGCGGCTGCTGGCATGTTTCGCTTGCCGAAGAACTTCGGGGCCGGCACGTTGCAACCGGTTCCTGGCGCAGCCCTCACGCGCCTCGCCCCGGCTAACCGGTGAGTTGGGCAGGTTGTTTCAAATTGACAGTTTCGGCAGCGCGATGCTATCGTGCAAACGCATTTTTTCGCATCGAAACGGTAATAATTGGCGCCGGATTCAAGCCCCCGGCCGTTCTCGCGTGGGAGGGAAGACTCACATGGATTTGACCATATCTGTGCTCAAGGCGGACGTGGGTTCCATCGGTGGCCACACCAAGCCGTCGGATCGCATGATGGACGCCGTGCGCGCGGCCACGGATCGAGCCATCCGCGACGGTCTGCTCATTGATGCCTACATCGGGCACACCGGTGACGACATCTGCATCACCACCACGCACACTCGCGGTGACAACGACGAGGCGGTTCACCAGTTTGCGTGGAATTCGTTTTTGGAGGCCACCGAAATTGCCCGCCAGTACGGCCTGTATGGCGCAGGACAGGACCTCCTGGTCGATGCTCCATCGGGGAACATTCGCGGCGCAGGCCCGGCGGTGGCCGAGATCACCTTCGACCACGACCCGGTCAAGACCAACCCCATCCGGCCCGCCGAGTCCTTCTTTGTGCTCGCCGCCGACAAGTGCGGCCCCGGCGCGTACAACCTCCCGACGTTCCTCGGTTTTGCCGATCCCATGTACTGTGCCGGGCTGATGCTGCCCCGCCTGGGTGAGGGCTTCACTTTCAACATCATCGACATGGACAACACCGACGGCGACAGTATCATCTCGCTGAACGCGCCCGAGGACTACTACCGCATTACGGTGCTGCTCCGGGACAACGAGCGGTTCGCCATTGAAAGCGTCACCTCCCGGTACTCCGGCCAGACTGCGGCCGCCATTTCGGCGACCCGCCTCCACAACATCGCTGGCAGTTATACCGGCAAGGACGACCCGGTAGCCGTGGTGCGCAACCAGGGCATCTTCCCGGCTCCTGAGGAGCTCATCTCGCCGTACACCAAGGCTCATTACATCGGCGGCGACGCTCGCGGCTCCCACGTCATGCCCCTGATGCCCGTGCCCATCAATACTGCGGTGACCGGCATGTACTGCCTGCCGCTGGTCTCCTGTGTGGGATTCAGCATCAACGGTGAGGGCAAATTCGCCGAATCCTCCACGGACTTCTTCGACAACCCGGCATGGGACTACACCCGCCAGCTGGCCCAGGAAAAGGGTGTTGCGATGCGCTCCCAGGGATGGTCCGGCGCAGCCATGCTTCCTTACGGAGAGTTGGAGTACTCCGGTTTCCGCCAGAGCATCGGCGATCTCGTGGCCCGGTTCGCCATCCGCACCAACGGACACCAGCCCGCTGCCCAGCCCGTGACTACCGGCGACGACGATTAGCCGGCCAACACGGCCAAATGCCAGGGGGCGGGTTTTTGGCCCGCCCCTCATCTGTTTAATCGCGTTCGGGAATGCCGAGGTGACGCTTGAAGTCACCCGGAGAATATTCCGTTGCGCTCAAAGATCGCCGCGAGTTCGGCAATCCCATCGGACACGGTTTGCGCGGTGGGATGGCCGAAACAGAGCCGGGCCATGTGGGCGCCGTTCCCCTCCGGTGAGAACATGGTTCCGTTGTAATATCCCACGCCCTCGTTGAACGACTGCTCCTGGAACCCGGCCAGGTCGGTTCCCTCGGGCATGGTCAGCCACAGGTAGAGGCCGCCCTCCGGCCTCGACCAGGTGGCGCGGTTCCCAAAGTGTTCGCCAAGGGCGGCCAGCATCGCGTCGCGCTTGGCCCGCAGGGCCTGGTTCTCCTCATCAATGTGGTCGTACATGTGATTGCGCAGGTATTCTTCGATGGCCAGCGCCGCGAACTGGTTCGCGCCGCCCGACTTGAAACTCAGCGCCCGTTCCCGCACCACCTCCGGAGCCACCAGGTATCCCATGCGGACGCCCGGCGCGATGATCTTGGACATCGAACCGACGTACAGGACGCCGCCGCTGTCGTCCATGCTGCTGATCGACGTTACGTCCTCGCCCTCGAACCGCAGGTCAACGTAGCAGTCATCTTCCAGGATGGGCACTCCGTGGCTCTGACAGACTTCCAGCATGCGTTGGCGCCGTTCCAGCGTGGTCGTCCATCCCAGCGGGTTCTGGAAAGTGGGAATGGTGTACAGGAACTTCACGCGACGACCCGCCGCCTGCTGCGCCCGGATGGTCTCATCCAATGCCTCCGGAATGATGCCGTCGTCGTCACACTTGACTCCGACCACATTGGCGCTCCACAACCGCATCTGGCGCATGGTGCCGAGGTACACATACTCCTCGGTCAGGAGCACGTCGCCCGGGTCGGTCATCGCTTGAATGAGCATGTTGATGGCTTCGCCGGAACCTGACGTCAGCACGATGTCGTCGGCCGTTACGTCCATCTGCCGGTCCCGCCGCAGTTTTTCCGCGACCAATTCGCGGAGCGGCGGATAGCCGGCCGCCACCGGATAGTACGCCAGGTCGCGCCCTTCCCGTTCCAGGGCCGTGCCCAACGCCTCGACCAGGCCGGTCAGCGGCAACGTATCCGGATCCGGGTAGGCGACCGCGAAGTCGTACCTGGCGTGCCGGTTCGCGCCACGGGTGGTGATCGGAGCCCGTTCAGCGAACAGTCCTTGATAGTTGAATTCGCTCATTGGTTGTCCTCCCTTCCGGACGGCGGGGTCGGCCACGCGGAAATGCGTGGGTTAGCGGAACCGTTGCGAATGCTATTCGGCGATACGAATGGCCAGATCGCGCAGCTGGCCGGCGTCAACCTCCGAGGGGGCGCCGAACAGCAGGTCGGATCCGCTCTGGGTCTTGGGAAACGCGATCACCTCGCGCAGCGAGTCGGCGCCGGCGAGGATCGCAACCAGCCGGTCGATCCCGGGCGCGATGCCCCCGTGCGGAGGAGCGCCGTAGTCGAATGCTTCCAGGATGTGCCCGAACCGCTCGGTGATCTGCTCGTCGGAGTACCCCAGGATGCTGAACACCTTTTCCTGCAGGTCGCGGCGGTGTATGCGGATGCTTCCGCTGGCCAATTCCGAGCCGTTGCATACCAGGTCGTAAGCCCGCGACGGGATCGACGTCAGGTCATCGCCGTCCAGCATTCCTTCGCAGCCGGGCGCGGGCGCGGTGAATGGATGGTGTGCCGAGTCCCAACGGCCGGCGTCGTCATCCCACTCGAACAGCGGGAAATCCGTCACGAATGCGAAGGACAGCGTGTCCGGGTCCGCGAGTTCCATCTGTGTCGCCAGATGGCTGCGCATCGCCGCGAGCCATTGGTTGGCCAGCCGGGCTGGGCCGGCCATCAGCAATATCAGGTCACCCCGGTTTGCTCCGGAGCGCTCGGCCAGGCGGCGGACCCATTCGACAGGCATGCGGAGGCCGGGCGACAACAGGGCGTCATCGTCGGCCATTGAATCCAACGGACCGTCGCCGGTGAGCCGCACGTGGCTCATACCCGCGGCGCCGAACTCCTTTGCCGTCTCTTCCATGCGGCGCATGTCCGAACCGGTGAGCCGGCCCATACCGGGCACTGCCATCGCCTTGATGATGCCGCCGCGGTCCAGGATCCCGTGAAAAACCCGGAACTCCGTTTCGGCGGCCAGGTCGCTTGCGTCCGCCATCTCCAGACCGTAACGCAGGTCCGGTTTGTCGCTGCCAAATCGCGCCATGGCGTCGCCGTAGGTCAGGCGTTGGAAGGGGGTTTTGACCCTGAACTGCGGCGTCAATTCCCGGACCAATCCCGCATACAACCCTTCAATCAATCCCAGCACGTCCTCTTCCTGGACGAAGCTCATTTCCAGGTCGAGTTGCGTGAATTCGGGCTGCCGGTCGGCGCGAAGGTCCTCGTCCCGGAAGCAACGGGCGATTTGGAAATACCGTTCCACGCCGCTGACCATCAAAAGTTGCTTCAGTTGCTGGGGCGATTGCGGCAGCGCGTAGAAATTGCCCGGGTGCGTCCTGCTGGGGACCAGGTAGTCGCGCGCTCCCTCGGGCGTACTTTTGATCAGGATCGGTGTCTCTATTTCCAAAAATCCATGTTCGTCCAGGTAGTCCCGGATGTACTTCACCGCCCTGTGGCGCAATCGGAGGTTGTCCTGCATCTTGGGACGCCTCAGGTCCAGGTATCGGTACCGCAGACGCAGGCTTTCGTCAGCGTCGACGTCGTCCGTGATGTAGAAGGGTGGCGTGAGCGACTGGTTCAACACCGTGAGACCTTCCACCATCACCTCAACCTCGCCGGTGGGCAGCGCGGGATTTTCCGATCCCTCCGGACGAAGGCGGACCGATCCAGTGACCTCAATGCACCATTCTGAGCGCAGGCGCTCGGCGGTTTCGTAGTCGTTCGCCGGCAGATTCTCCGGATTCAGGACCACTTGCACGTATCCGGAACGGTCGCGCAGGTCGATGAATATGATCCCGCCGTGATCTCGCCGCCGACTTACCCAGCCGGACAGGGTCGTGACGGTACCGTCGTGGGCGGCGCGCAACTCGCCGCAGTCTTGGGTCTTCAGGGCGTCAACTCCTGGTGGGATTGATGATGCCTGTCGGGCCGGTTCAGCCCAACAGGTCGAGAACGTTCTGGAAAGGGCTTGCGGTGACCACACCGCCTTCGGCGATTGCCGTGGCCAGGGCCGCCGGATCCGTGACTGGCGGATAGCAAACGGTGTCCAGGCAAACGTGCGCCTGCGCCGGGGCTTCCTGATCATCGGTGGGCGCGAGCTTGATCAGCAGATGCGGGTCGTCCAGCTGCATGGCGGCGGCCAGCATGGCGTCGGTGCTGGCCACTCCCGGTACGCCTTCCACCGTAACTTCCACCACCGGATGGAGATACCGGTCCACCGCCACCGCATAGTCCGCCGCCAGCTCTCCGTAATCGCGGTTGGCGTCCATATAGGCGCTCAGGGTGTGCCGCGCCGTCTGCCGGTACCGGTCGTTCATGGTCGCGTGTTGCAGTCGCATCATACCGACGGCGGCGCGGGCGTTCTCTGCAAGGGGTTTTTCGCGAGCGTGCAGGTAACCAAGCCGCTCCTGTTGCGATTCCACGTCCCAGAAACCGCCGTTCGGGCCGTCCAGGAACCTGTCCAACAGCACTCCGGCCGCCCGCCCCGCCGCCTGCAGATATCGTTCAGATGTGCCGGGGAGGCAGTCGTGGCCGTCCAAAGCGGCTACCAGCAAATTTGCCCAGTCCACCAGCAGGTCACCCTCTTCCTGCGGCAATGTGCCCGACGCCGAAAAAGTATGCGCCAAGGAACCGCCTTCGGAAGCGGCCACCAGCCCGTCCAACAGGGTTGTGGCCGTCTCGGTCAGTTCCGGCCGACCCAACTTCCACGCTGCGGCGAGCAACAGGGAAACCGCCTGGGCGGTTACCGATGCGTAACAGTAGGGGTCCACCGGCGGCGTTTCGGACTGGGACCGGGCCTGGGGAGATCCCAAGTAGTATTCCGAATGGGCGCCCTGGCTCCCGCGAATTCCCTTTGCGGCCGGATCGCAGAGTGTGCCGCAGATGTAATCGACCGTCTCGCGGGCAACGTTGAGATAGTCCGGCCGCTCAAGGATGATGCCAGCGTCCATCAGGATCCCGGCGAGCGCGATGTTGTCCTCGGCCATTTTTTCGTGTTGGGCCTGTTTCCAGTCCCAGGCCATGGTGAACCGGAAAAACCCGCCGTCGATCCGATCGCGCAACTCGCCGGCGATGATCGCGTCCAGGCTTTTCTCCAGCATCACGCGAAAGAACGGCTCTCCCGTGGTGCGGTACCGGTGCAGCAGCAACCGCAGCATCGGCGTAGACGGGAATTTGGGTTCCTGCCCGAAGCCGCCGTTGATGGCATCATAGGTTCCGGCCACTCGGCGCGAGATCGCATCAACCACGCCGAGATCGGGTTCACGACCGGCGGACACACGTCCCGCGTGCTCCCGACGTTGCCGCAGGATGTCGTTGCCCTGCTCGTACAGCTCGAGTTTGCGCTCGGCGTACGCCCGCCGCACCTCGTCCAGCATCGCCAGGAACTGATCGGCGGGCAGGTAGGTCGCGCCGGCGACGAACCCGCCGTGCGGTGTCAGGAAGGAAGTGGTAGGCCAACCGCCCACGTTGTAGCGGGCGTTGATGTCGGGGCGGTGGTCGGTATCAACCCGCACGGGGGTGAAATGGGCGTTGACGAACCGGATTACGTCTTGGTCTGCGTAGGCGCCGGCATCCATTTCATGGCACCAGTAGCACCACACCGCGTTGATTGAAAGCAGGATGGGTCGGTCGTTGGCCTGTGCAAACTCGAACGCTTCACGACCCCACGGGCGCCACGCTACGGCCTCCGCCGGGACGGCCGCCGCAGGTTCACCGGATATAGTGCTCAACGCCCCTTTCCTCGCTTCCGATTGGCCGAATGATTACCCATACCACGCAACATCATAAACGTTAGCACAGGGGTTATGCATTGGCAATTTGGCAGCGGGGCCAGTCAAGCCGACCGTCATCGGAAGATTAGGAAACGACAGCGTGCTCCACATGAGCGGGAGGGCCTCCCGCGCGGGTTGCGGCATTGTCGCGGAACGGCTGACGGTTCGGTCATCTGGCGCGCGGGTTGAAAGCGTCGTTGACTGCGTCGCCCAGGATGTTGAAGCAGAAGAAGAGCAGCGTGACCGTCCCGATGGGGAACAAGATCAGGTGCGGTTCGTTGCGCAGCACCTGGATGCTGCCGTTTTCGAACATCATCCGTCCCAGGCTGGGCACGGGCGGTTGAACTCCGATCCCGATCCAGCTCAGCACCAACTCGGTACCGGCGACGCCCGCCAGGCCCGCGGATATCGACACGATCAGTGGGCTGAGGATGTTGGGCAGAACGTGGACCCGCAGGATTCTCGCCGTAGAAGACCCGGCAACCAGCGCTGCCTCGGTATATTGGCTCTCGCGCGCCTGCAGAACCTGGCCGCGCACCAGCCTCGCCATGCCGAACCAACCGAAAATCGATAGCGCCACCGATATGATGGCGTAGTCCAGCACGCCCAGCCGGATGATCCAGTCGATACCTGTCGAGTCTTCGAAGGCGCGGACCCAGACGAGCAACCGGGGTTTCAACGCAGCGACGAATATCAGGATCAGGATGATGTCCGGGAACGACGAGGTCACCTCGCCGGTGCGCATGATCACGGCGTCGACCCAGCGGCCCATGTACCCGCTCAACAGCCCCAAGACGATTCCCAACACCAGCGTACCGCCCAACAGGGAGATTATCGTGATGATTACCGTCGTCCTGAGCCCGTAAATCACCCGGGTCATCATGTCGCGGCCCAGCCGGTCGGCGCCGAAGGGATGCGCCAGCGTGGGCCCGGCCCTGCTCTGCGAGAGGTCCTGCGCGGTGTACTCGTAGGGAGTGATCAACGGCGACACGAGCGATGCCCCGTACATGAACACGATGATCGAGAGACACACCACCGCCAACTTCTTCCGAAAGAGCCGATGTACCGACAAACTCCAGTAGCTGTGCCCGCGGGTCGGCGTTTCCTCCAGTTCCAGGCGTTGCCCGACGGCCAGTTCGTTCTGGGACCAATCAATGGCGCCGAGCTCGTCGTCTCGATGCTGGGCGTGGCCATGGTCGTGGGCCCGCGGCCCGGAGCGGTCAGGCAACATTGCCGGCCCCCAATCGGATCCTCGGATCCAGCAACGGGTACATCAGGTCGACGATCAAATTGGCGAACACGAACAGAGTCGTCGAGATGATGGCGAAGGCCATCAGCACCGGGTAGTCCCGCGCGAACAGGGAATTGATTGTAAAGAAGCCCACACCCGGTATACCGAAATAAATCTCAACGATGAACGTGCCGCCCGCCAGACCGGCGATGGTGAACCCGAAACTGGTCACCACGGGGATCATGGCGTTCCGCAGGATGTGTCTCCACCTGACCGACGTTTCCGACAACCCCTTGGCCCGAGCGGTGCGGATGTAATCTTGCCCAAGAACGTCGAGCACGCTGGCCCGCACCAGGCGAACCACGAACGCGATCCCCGGCACACCCATAACCAGCGCCGGCATCACGATTTTCGGGGAAAAGAAGCCGCCCCATCCCTGCGTAGGCAACAGGTCCAGGTACAGCGCGAATACGAGGAGCAAGACCGGCGCCGTGATGAATACGGGCAACGATTGAAAGGCAAGGGCGATTGCCACCACCACGTTGTCAACACCGGTACCCTGTCGTAAGGCTGCGAACAGGCCCACCGGTATGCCCATCCCCAGCGTGACAATTATGGCCGCCAAGTTCAGCTGCAACGACACCGGGATCCGCTTGGCCAGCAGTTCGCCTACCGACTTCCCCCTGAATTGGAAACTTTCGCCGAAATCGAGGCGCGTGACCACCCCCTCGATATACCGCACGTACTGAACCACCAGGGGGTCGTCCAATCCCAGTTGCGCCCGCAACCGGGCGCGGACCTCGTCGTTCTGGTGCTGAGTTCCCAGCCACACCTGCACTGGGTCCCCGGGGCCCACTCGGAGCAGTGCGAAGGTCACGAACGTTACGATGAGCAGCAGAAAGGGCAGCCACAATAGCCGCCGCGCCGCGTAAGTTCCCATTTGTAACCGCCCGTTCCGTGGTCTCAGAATAGCGGGGGCGAACGGTCATCCGCCCCCGCGCTTTGATTACGGGTTGATCCTACTGGTTGAAGTACACGTACCGGTACTTGGGGATGCTCATCTGGAGCAGGAAGTAGTCCGAAACTTCCGGCTTGATGAGGGCGTAGCCCTCGCCGCTGAACCAGGTCCAGACCCATGGAGCATCGTCCAGGATCATCTGCTCGATCTGGTTATACAGCTCGAATCTACGGGCCCGGTCGCGTTCGGTCCGGGCTTCTTCCAGCAGGCGGTCGACTTCCGGGTTGTGGTAGTTGGTGTGGTTGCTGTGGCTCTCGGAATGCAGGAGCACGTCGAGGAAGTTCTGTGGGTCGGGGTAGTCCGCGATCCACCCCAGTGAGAACATCTGGTACTTCTTGTCGTTCACGTCCTGCAGGAACGTCGCCCATTCCGTCTGCTGGATTTCGACCTCGATTCCCAGCTCCTGTCGCCACTGTTCCAGGATGACTTCGAGATAAGTCGGAATGGCAGCGCCGAAGCTGCCGGAAATGGTCAGGGTGATGCGAGGGAAGTCGCCGGAGGCCAGCGCGTCAGCGTAGGTGGAGTCCTGCATTAGTTCCCGCGCCAGGTCCGGGTTGAAATGGTAGCTGCGGAGGCCCTCCGTGTACGACGGGAACCCGGGAGGGATCACACCGGTGGCCGGCGACACGCGGCCGTCGAGCACGTTTTCGGCGATGCTCTGCAGGTCGATGGCGTAGTTCAGCGCCTGACGCACTTTGACGTCGTCAAAAGGCGGTTCGGCCACGTTGAGACCGATGTAGAACACGTCGAAGTCCTGGGGAGAACGGTGCAGTTGTGGGTGCAGCGCGTCGTTGGGATCCAGCAGGCGCGGCAGGTCATCCAGACCCACGCCCGTCAGGTGGATCTCGTCATTCTCGTACATGATCATGGCCGAGCCGCCGCTCAGGATCATTCGAACGCTCTCGACGTGTGGCGGACCCAGGTGGTAGTTTTCGTTGCGCTCCAGCACGATCAACTCGCCGATCTCGTATGTCGCCAGTTTGAACGGGCCCGTACCGTTGGGTTCTTCCAGCCAGGTTGCGTCGTCATTCACCTGTTCCCGGTCCACCACGTAGGCCGTCGGATACGTTAGCTTGGCCAGGAAGTACGACTTGGGGGCGTCGATGGTGAACTCGACGGTGCGGTCGTCCACGACCCGAACGCCGCTCACCTCGGTGGCGGTCCCTTCCAGCTTGTCTTTCGCGCCGACGATGTCGCCCAGGTAGGTGTCGGCCGTGGGGGAAAGCGTGTTTGGATCGGCCGCCCGTTCAATGGACCATTTGACGTCCTGCGCCGTGACGGGCTTGCCGTCGTGGAACTTGGCGTTCTCGCGCAGGACGAAGGTGTAGACGAGCCCGTCCTCGCTGATGGAGCAGGTTTCTGCCAGGTCCAGCACCGGCTGGTAGTCCAGGCTCAGCGTCACGAGGCCGCCAAAAACCTCGCCGCCGATCACGCTGGAAGTGACGTCGCCCATGAGGTGGGGATCGAGGGTCGGAGGATCCGCGAACAGCCTCACGAGCGTTCCGCCCTGGGGCGGCCGGTCGTCGAAGGTCAGGTCTGCGGAGGGGGCGCAACTCTCTCCCGCCGGTGTTCCTTGCATGGCCGCCGCCATCGTCTCGGTGGTCGGCGTTGGCGCCTCGCTGGGGGCCGTGGGCGGGGTTTCCGGAGCGGAAGTTGCTGTTGGAGGAGCCGTCGGCTCGGGGGCGGCGGCTTCCGGTTCGTCGCTTCCGCCGCACGCCAGCATCCCGACCAGTGCGGCCGATACGGCTACCATCAACATTATTCTGAACATCTTGCGTTTCATAAGTCCTCCGAATCAGTTCTCAGGATCAAGGGGATTACGAGACACCGACCGGAATCAGTTTGCCCCAATTTCTATTGCCGAGATATCACCGGCTCTGCACGCTGCGATTTTATCCAATCCCCCGACGCCATTCAATTGTGCGCGGCGCGGTGTATTGTCCGATTTGATGATGTATGCTAATCTCAAAGGGCAGCCCGGTCACTGGACCGGGCCCGATGCGGCGAGCATAGCCAAGTGGCCTAAGGCGCCTGTCTGTGGCACAGGAGATCACGGGTTCGAATCCCGTTGCTCGCCCCACCAATCACGCTCAGAACCACCAGGGAATTGCGCCTGTAGCTCAATGGACAGAGCACTGGGCTTCGGACCCAGGGGTTGCGGGTTCGAGTCCTGCCAGGCGCGCCATTCGCAAGAAAATACCGACGGCAGTACCCTCGCTGCCGTCGGTTACTTTTTGGCGATCAAATTGGCGCTTAATCCGGCCGCGCACCCATGGTGATCGCCATCTGCAGTTCTTTCCCGTCTCGCATTACGGTGAACTCGACGGTGTCCCCGGGTTGGGTGTGCTCGACGGTGTAGGCGACCACGTCATCCATCCCCGTCATGGGAGTGCCGTTCATCGCGACGATGATATCGCCGCCGACGGGCAATTCGGCTCCATTGATCACGGTGAGCCGGTCCGATGCCCGGAGACCGGCTTCTTCCGCCGCCGTTCCGGTGCCCACGGCAAGTACCAGGGCGCCGCGGGTGTCCGCTGGCAGGTCCATTGCGCGAGCAATGTCCGGGCTCACCGACACACCGCGAATCCCAATGAACGGATACTCGTAGCGCCCCTGGGCGATTAACGACGGCGCCACCAGCTTGGCGAGGTTCACCGGTATCGCCAGGCCCACGCCGGAAAAACCTCCGGTTTCGCTGATGATCTGTGTGTTGATGCCGACGACCTCGCCTTTGCGGTTGAGGAGGGGACCGCCCGAATTGCCCGGGTTTGTGGCGGCGTCGTGCTGCACGACCCGCGGCACGGAGAAATTGCTGTCCGATGGATTGATGGTCCGGCCCACCGCGCTGATGATGCCCGACGTCATCGAGAAACCCCGGGAGAACGGGTCGCCGATCGCCACCGCCAGTTGCCCCGGCTTGATGGTGTCGCTGTCCCCCAGCGAAATTGCCGGAGGACGCACCGTGTCGTCGGTGATCTTGATCACCGCGAGGTCCGAATCGGGATCGTCCCCCACCAACTCGGCATCGACCTGGATGCCGTCGCTCAGGACGACGATGATCCTTTCGGCCTCGTCGATCACGTGCTTGTTGGTGACGACGTGACCCTCGTCATCCCAGACAAAACCTGAGCCCGAGGCCCGGGACAGGAAATCTCCCGGGGGCATGCCCGGAGCCGGGCGCCCTATCGCAATGGATTTAATCACCCTCAGGCCGACCACCGACGGGATGGTTCGCTCGTAGATCCCGGCCATCACCTCGTCGTGCGCGGCCACCACCGCCAGGGAAGACGGCTGGGTCCCGGTCACTGGCGTGCCGCCCTGGGCCGGTTGTTCGACCGCGGGTTCGGCCTGCGACTCTACGGCTTGCGGCGTAGTCAGGGTTGCCGCGTCAGCGGAAGGGGATGCCGTGTTGACCGCCGGAGGAGTCAGCTCAACGGTCGGGAGCGGCGCTCGGCCAGGCTGCCCGCAGGCCAAAGCGGTAGCAACTGCAACAGCCAGGGCGACCACGATCAACAGGGGTGCAAAACGTCGTCGTTTGACGAAAGGATTTATCCCAATACTCACTTTACTCCTCGCCTCCCGGTCTGATCGGTTGCCCAACCGGAACACAGGGTGAACTCCGGTCCGGCCGCCGCGTGGTTCAATGATGCTGCGTTGCACATTCGCCGCTTGCGCTGAGTCTAAACCAATGATTGTTAAGGGATTGTGAACGTGCGTCTCACCCGCCGCGCCTCCGGTGCGGTGCCAGCGATGGGTCGACACAATTCCGCGCGACTTGTCTGCCTCGGTGATTCTACGGAGAGCTTCGCCCCTCGGATTGACCCGCATACTGGCGGCCCGGTGCTATACTACCGGCAGCAGTGGCAGGTCGCCAGATGGGTGCCGCCGCTCCGTTCAAGTTGACCACCCCAACACCCGGAAGGAGAGAAGCGATGCTTTACGAACTCCGCATTTACGACGCCGTCGCTGGCCGCTTGCCCGATATCAGCGGTCGGTTCGCCAATCATACCTGCGCCCTGTTCCGCAAGCATGGCGTGAAATATCTCGGTTTCTGGACCGATGAGATCGGCCGCAGCAACCGGCTGACCTACATCAACGTTTTCGACAGCATGGCCGACCGGGAGTCCCGCTGGGCCAAGTTCGGCACCGACCCCGACTGGCTGGAAGTACGCAAGCAGACGGAGGCCAACGGCCCGCTGGTCGACGCCGTGACCAACCGGTTCCTGCGCCTGACCCCCTATTCCCCCGAACCGAAGATTTCCACCGCGGTGCATGAGCTGCGGATCTACGAGGCCATGCCCGGCCGTCTGCCCGACGTGCACAATCGCTTCGCCAACCACACCATCGGGCTGTTTGAAAAGCACGGGATCGAGAATGTTGGGTACTGGTCCGAGGACGTCGGCGTGAACAACGTCCTGGTCTACATGCTGGGCTACCCCAGCCTCGGGGATCGGGAAAAGAGCTGGCGATCTTTCCAGGCCGATCCGGAGTGGAACAAGGCGCGCGCCGCCAGCGAGGTTGACGGGCCCATCGTGCGGGTATCCCGACACTCCATCATGCGCCCAACGGATTACGCCTTCACCAGCGACTAATCCGGGCCTTTTTCTGGCTGAGCCACAGGGCGTCGGTTTTGCCGGCGCCCTGCTGTTTTTGGCCGTTCCATCAGGAGCCGACGGGGCTCGCTGTCGGCCGATGATAGAATGACGCCACAACCTTCAAATCCCTCGAACCCGGTTCGGAAAGAGCATCATGTCCACAAACAAGCAGGAATGGCAGGAATCCACGCTTTCCCGCGTGACCCAGCGTTTTCCCGAAAGGCGCGAGTCCTTCGCAACCGATTCCGGCCTGGGACTCGACACGGTCTATACCCCGGAGGACGGGACATCCGGCGATGGCTCCTATGTTGACTCCATCGGATACCCGGGGGAGTTCCCTTACACCCGCGGCGTGCAACCCAACATGTACCGGGGGCGCATCTGGACCATGCGGCAGTACGCCGGATACGCCACCGCCGCCGCCACCAACGAGCGTTATCGGTACCTGCTGGAGAACGGCCAGACCGGTCTGTCCGTGGCCTTCGACCTGCCGACTCAGATCGGATACGACAGCGACCACGCGTTGGCCGAAGGCGAGGTCGGCAAGGTGGGCGTGCCCATCTGTTCACTGGCCGACATGGAGACGCTGTTCGACGGCATACCGTTGGACAAGGTCAGCACCTCAATGACCATCAACGCGACGGCCGCCGTTCTGCTGTGCCTCTACATCGCGGCCGGCAAGAAGCAGGGCGTCACGCCGGATCAGCTGAGCGGCACGCTCCAGAATGACATCCTGAAGGAGTACATCGCCCGGGGCACCTACGCCTATCCGCCGCGACCGTCCATGCGCCTGGTGGTCGACGTGTTCCGCTACTGCGCGGAGAATGTGCCGCGCTGGAACACCATCAGCATCAGCGGATACCACATGCGTGAGGCCGGCGCCACCGCGACCCAGGAGCTTGCGTTCACCTTCGCCAACGCCATAGCCTACGTGCAGGCCGCGGTTGACGCCGGGTTGCCGGTGGACGACTTTGCCCCGCGTCTTTCCTTCTTCTTCGTGGCCCAGAACAACCTGTTCGAAGAGGTGGCCAAGTTCCGGGCCGCCCGGCGTCTTTGGGCCAACATCATGCGGGACCGGTTCGGCGCCAAAGACCCGCGATCGATGATGCTGCGCTTCCACACGCAGACTGCCGGGGTCACCCTGACGGCCCAGCAACCGGACAACAACGTGATCCGCAGCACCGTGCAGGCGCTGGCGGCCGTCCTGGGCGGCACGCAGTCACTGCACGTCAATTCGCGGGACGAGGCGCTGAGCCTGCCCACCGAGGAGTCGGCGCAGCTCTCGTTGCGCACGCAGCAGATCCTGGCCCACGAGAGCGGCGCCGCGGACGTGGTGGACCCTCTCGGCGGTTCGTGGTACATCGAAAATCTCACAGATCGCCTGGAATCTTCGGCCCTGGAATACATCCAACGCATTGACCAGATGGGCGGCGCGGTGGCGGCAATCGAGAACGGATTCCAGGTTCAGGAGATTGGCGACGCCGCCTTCCGCCACCAGCGGGAGGTCGATGAAAACGACCGCGTCGTGGTCGGGGTGAACCAGTATGTCTCCGAGGCGCCGCCCATCGCCGGGCTCCTACGCGTTGACGCCACTGCAGCTGCCGAGCAGGTGGAACGCCTGCGCACCCTGCGCCGGGAGCGGGACAACATGGCCGTCCAGATCAGCCTGGCCCGTCTGGCCGACGCCGCACGATCCGAGGGCACCAACACCATCCCGCTCATGATGGAGTGCGTGGAGCGCTACGCCACGCTCGGCGAGATCTGTGACGTGCTGCGCCAGGTTTTCGGCGAGTACGAGCCCGCCGGGGGCCTGTGATAGAATTTTCGCCACTTCCCGACGCATTGAACGGCGGCCCGGCGGCAGTCGCGCCGCTGCCACCTGGAGGCTCCCCGTGACCGACGTGACCCTCAACGAAGAAGAAAAGATGCTCCAAAACCTCGTCCGCGATTACGCCGAGCGGGAAATCATGCCTCGCTCCGCTGAGTTGGACGAAAAGGCTGAATTCTCCCACGAAAACTGGCGCGGGATGGCCCAGCTGGGTCTCACGGGCATCGGGGTCGATCCGGCCTACGGCGGCAGTGGCGGCGGATTCCGCAAGTCCTCAATTGCAATCGAGGAGCTGGCCCGGGCCGACGTGGCGGCCAGCGTGACCCTCGCCGCGCACCTGGGCCTGGGCCTGGAGACCATCGCGCGATTCGGCAACGAGGAACAGAAGCAGCGCTATGTCCCGTCGCTGGCCTCGGGGCAGGGCATCGCCGCCTGGGCCCTGACCGAGCCCGGGAGCGGCTCAGACGCCGCCGCGATGGCCACCACCGCCACCCGACGCAACGGGTCGTGGGTGCTCAACGGCTCCAAGCAGTTCATCACCAACGCTGAGGTCGCGGAAACACTGGTCATCTTTGCCAACCAGGACCGGTCGATCGGGTATCGCGGCGTCTGCGCGTTCATCGTTCCCGCCGGCACCAAGGGCATGCAGATCAATCCGCAGCACAACAAGATGGGCATCCGCGCCTCCAGCACGTGCGAGATCGTCTTCGAGGACGCCGAGATACCGGCGGAGAACATCATCGGCGAGGAGGGCATGGGCTTCCGCTACGCGATGGACATCCTCGACTCTAGCCGCATTTCCATCGCCGCCCAGTGCGTCGGGATCGGCCAGGCAGCGCTTGAAGAGGCCGTGCGCTACGCGCAGCTCCGCCAGACCTTCGGCCGCCCGCTGGCCCATCACCAGGCCATCCAGTTCAAGCTCGCCGACATCGCCACGGGCGTCCACTCGGCCCGAATCGCCACGATGCACGCCGCCACGCTGCGCGACACCGGACAGCCCTTCATCAACGAGGCTTCCATGGCCAAGCTGCAGGCCTCCGAGATGTGCAACATGGCGGCCTACGAGGCCATGCAGATCCACGGCGGCATTGGCGTCTTCAAGGAATCCCGCATCGAGCGCATTTTCCGCGACGCCCGGGTCACCACGATCTACGAGGGAACCTCCGAAGTGCAGCGCATGATCATCGCGCGGCAGGTGCTCGCTCAATATCCCGTCTGATCCCACCTCAACTGCTGGGAGGCGAACCGACGATGCCAGAAATCTGCGCCGTCAACTACATTGACCACGTCGGCGTCGCCGTGAATGACATACGGGGCGCGCTTGATTTCTTCGCCCAGAATTTCGGAGCACCGGACGCTGAGGTGGTGGAACTGGACGATCAAGCGGTGCGCGCTTGCCTCATCGAAATCGGCCAGACCCGCCTGGAACTCCTCGAACCTCTGACTCCCGAAAGTGCGGTCGGCCGTTTCATCGAACGCCGCGGCGAAGGCCTGCATCATCTGGCCCTGAACGTCGACGACATCGCCGGCAAGCTCAAAATCCTGTCGGCCAACGGCCTGTCCCTCATAGACTCGGAACCGCGCCACGGCTTGTCCGGAACCATTGGCTTCGTCCACCCCCGATCGGTGTTCGGCGTTTTGACCGAGCTGGTCGAGAACTGACCTCCGGAAGACCGGCGCTGGCGTAGCAGGGCGCCGAGCATCCGGGCGCAACATGCCCGCACACGTCATTTACGGTGATTCATTCCTGGTCGCCGAGCGTCTCCGCCGCGTCAAGACCGAAGCCGGCGCCGCGGATCTCATGGACTCCAACCGTCACGTCGTTACGGCGGCGAGGACGCGACCCGACGAAGTCCTGGCGATGTGCAATTCTCTGCCGTTCCTCGACACCATGCGCCTGGTCGAAGTCGAGGGAGTTTTGGCCACGCAGCAGGGAACGGGCGGAAACCGCCGGTCCGGGCGTCGTGCCACATCAAACGCCGATGGCTGGGCACAACTGGCCGATGCCGTTCCAACGCTGCCCAATACCACGCTCCTGATCCTGGTCGACGGAGAAGTCCAGCAAAGCAACACGCTGCTCCGTTCGTTGTCCGAGCACTGTACCGTCCACCGCGAGGCCACCCCAAATGGGCAGGCTTTGTTGCAGTGGATCAAGGGGCGGGCTGAGGACAAGGGGTCCAGCATCACGCCGCCGGCCATGCAGGTATTAGCCGAACTGGTGGGCGGCGATTTGTGGACCATCGACCGTGAACTCGAAAAGCTGTCCCTCTACGCCGCGGGTCGTAGCATTACGGACGCCGACGTGCGCGCGATGGTTCCGTATGCCCAAGAAGCCAACATCTTCAACGCCGTGGACGCCATCATGGATGGCCGGCCGGGGCCGGCCTTGCGTTCCTTGATGCAACTCATGGATGACGGCCAGGAGCCGCTTTATATCATTGCAATGATCGAGCGTCAGCTCCGCCTGATTGCCCTCGCGCGCGACCTGACCGACCGCAGCGTTTCGCAACCCGACCTGGGGCGACGCATGGGAACGAATTCCGATTTCGTGGTCCGCAAGACCCAGACCCAGGCCCGCCGGCTGACTCTGCCTCAGATCCGCACCAAATACCGACGCGTGCTGGAGAGCGACCTCGCCATCAAGCAGGGGCGCCTTGAACCGGCGCTGTCGCTGCAATTATTGGTAGCCGATCTGGCAACCGACCCCTAGCCCAGCCCCCGGTGGCGTCACTCTCCGTTCGAGTAGTCCATCGGGTTATAGCAGGCTGCCCAGTGCCCACTCACCAACTCAGTCAGTCCGGGAGTTCTTTCCGCCCGGCATCGTGCCATCGCCTTGGGGCAACGCGGCACGAATGGACATTCCTCGGACAGGTTGATCAAATCCGGTGGGGCTCCTCTCAACGCCTGCAACCGCCGCCCGGCGGCGTCCAGACGGGGCAGGCTCTGCAGCAGAGACCACGTATAGGGGTGCCGAGGTTGCTTGAAAAGCGGCAGCAGTCCCGCCGTTTCCACCAGGTGCCCGGCGTACATCACCCCTACCCGGCGCGCCATGTTGGCGACCACGCCCATGTCATGGGTGATCAGCAGAATCGCCGACTTGGAGTCGCGGCTGAGTTCCTTCAACCGCTCCAGTATCTCCGCCTGCAGCGTCACGTCGACGCTCGATGTGACCTCGTCAGCAATCAGCAGCCGGGGCCGCATCACCATGGCCATGGCCAGCATTACGCGTTGGCATTGGCCGCCGCTCAGCGTGAACGGGTAGGCGGACATCATTCGCCGCGGGTCGGGCACACCCAGTTCGCGCAGCATCTCCTGACACACCGACCCCGCGGCCCGGCGGTTCAGGTGGGAATGCGTGACGATCACTTCCGTCAACTGGTTCCCGATGGTCTGGACGGGGTTCAGCGCCGATTGCGCGTCCTGGAACACCAGGGACATCGCCTTGCCGCGGAGGTCTCGCACGTAATCCTCGGGAGCGGAGACGAGGTCGACGCCGTCGAAGAGTATCCTGCCGCCGGTCACCTCCCCATTGTCCGGCAGCAGTCCCATCACGGCCAGCGCCAGCGCGCTCTTACCCGCGCCACTCTCTCCGACAATGCAGAAGACCTCTTCCTCTTCCTGCGAAAATGACACACCGTTGACGGCATGCACCACTCCGTTGGGTACGCGGAATTCAACCTTCAGGTCCTCGATTTGCAGCACCGAGCTCATGCTAACCGCCGCGACCCGAGGTTGCCGCTGGAACCGGCCGGTCAACCGCTCGCATTCGACCCGCCTTCAGCTCGGCGACAAGATCATCCAACGATGCGATGCGCCGCTCGAACAACGTTGCCGCCGTACCCATCTGATGCCGGTAATGGGTGTCGCTCCCGCCGGTACCCGGCAGGCAGAGGCCCTCGCGCAGGTCTTCTGAAAAGAGGTTCTCCGACTCTTTGCCGCGGCCATTGCGCGTTTCCACCGCGTCGAACAGGCGCAGCATCTCGTCGTCCAGCGCCCGGTGTAACATCTCCGATCGTGCCGCCCGGTCCTGTCCGGGGTCGGCCAGGAAGCGTCGCCGGTAGGGATGGGCCGCGACCAGAACCGCCCCGTGGCGGTTGGCCTCCTCCCGCAGGAAAGCCGGCTTGTGCATTCCGAACTTGTACTGGTCCAACCCAAAGACCAGCACATGCCCGGCGTCAGTGTTAATTTCCGCCCCGGGCAAGACCAGGATGCCGTGCCGGCGTGTCAATTCCCGGGCCGCGTCCGGGGGCCAGAAATCGTCGTGTTCCGTCAGGCAGATGCCGTCCAGACCACACAGGCGAGCGGCGTCCACCAACTCGTCCGCGGAAACGAAACTGTCATCCGATTTGGGATAGGTGTGAGTGTGCAGGTCAATGAGCAATGTTTTTCGGGCCCCTCGGCCGAAAATCATACCACCGATTGCTGCATTGGTGTCAGCACTGAGCACTGGGCGCCGTGCGCCGCAACTGACATAGGACTTGCGCAGTTGGAAGCCTTTACGCTCATCATTCCCGCTTTCGCGGGAATCCCAGTGGCCGAATTCTCTGGCACCGTTCCAGGTTCGTTCGCCATAAAGTCAATGGATTACTGCTTGCGCAGGAAAGACGGGTTTGTAATTTCAAGTGCGTAACCGCCATGACATCGAATGTCGAGAATGGCGTTGACCACCCTTTCGGTTCACCACTGGCCAGAGCGGAAACTCGAACCGCGGTTTCAACCGCCGATCACCAACCCCTCACCGCGCAACTCCTCGATCAACTCATCGGCGATGGACTTGCGGACCTTGAACCGCCGCTCCAGCATCGCGGAGGTGAGCCTCGGATTCCTCAGCGCCAAGTCCCGCGCCTGATCCAACACGTTACCTTGGTAGATGTCGTCGATGTTTTCGGGATCGGGATCGTCGGACACGTCGTCCTCTTCGGTCAGGTCAATCGGCGGGAGCGGCGGCCCTTGCTGATTGCGCCAAAAGTCGATGAGGCGGTCCATTTCATCGTCGTACACCAGCGTGCCCTGGCCGCGTCGCGCTTTGGGGAAATCGTTGTTGAGCAGTAGCAGGTCGCCCTTGCCCATCAACGCCTCCGCTCCAGCGCCGTCCAGGATGACCCGCGAGTCGACCTGGGAGGCGACCGCAAAGGCCACGCGGGCGGGCACGTTGGCCTTCAGCAGACCGGTGACCACCTTGACCGACGGCCTTTGAGTGGCGAGCACCATGTGGATGCCGGCGGCCCGGCCCAGTTGCGCCAACCGGACCAACTGCTGTTCCACTTCCAGCCCGCCCGTCATCATCAGGTCCGCCAATTCGTCCACGATCAACACGAGGAAACACATCGGTTCGCCGGACTTGGCGTTGTATCCGGCGATGTTGCGCACGCCCATTTCTTCCATCAACTTGTAACGCCGAGACATCTCGTTGATCAGGCCCCGCAGCGCCGGCTGCACTTCGTCCGGTTCCACGATCACCGGCATCACCAGGTGGGGTATTCCGTTGAACGGCGTAAGCTCCACGCGCTTTGGGTCGACCATGACCATGCGCAACTCGTCGGGTGGTCGCGTCATGAGCAGCGAAGCGACCAGCGAATTGATGCACACGCTCTTGCCGGACCCCGTGGCTCCGGCGATCAGGAGGTGCGGCATCGCCGCCAGGTCCAGGGCCAGCGACTGTCCGCCGGCGTCTTCGCCCAACGCAAACGCCAGGCCGCCCTTGTCCACTATCTTGTTGAACTCCGGACCTTCGACGATGGAGCGCATCAGCACCTTACCCGGAGTGGGATTGGGCACCTCGAGCCCTACGAGTCCTTCCCCGGGTTCCGGCGTCTCTATGATGCGGATGTACGGGCTCTTCAACGCCAGCGCCAGGTCCTTTTGGCGTTTGGCAATATCGCCGACGCGAACGCGGCTGGGCCGTTGCCGGGACGTATCGCCATCCTTACCGGGCCTCTGGGGCATGTATCCCGGAACCAGTCCGAACTTGATCACCCGCGGGCCCGCTTTGACGTCCTCGATGTCCACGTACACGCCATGTTCGGAGAGGGCATCCTTGATCTCTTCGGCCATGTCCGCGATGGCTGCGCCGTTCATCTGGTGTGGTTCGGGCGGAGCCAACGTGTCCAGGGGCGGCAGTTGCCAACCACCGGATCGGGACACATTCGCTTTTTGCGCCGGGATTGAAGGTTCCGGCTGGTCCGGTTCTTTCGGCTCCTGCTTCAATTCCGGAGCGAACACGGGTTTCGGGGTAGCCAGCGGGCGGCGGCGCACCCTGACCAGGCGCCGCGCTCCGTTGACGACCGCCACGGATGCCATGGCCAGACCAATGGCGACGTATTTGATCCCGATGGCAGTGAAAACCAGGGCGGTCCAGGCAGCGACGCCGATGAACCGGCCGGCGACCAGGTATCCTTTCCATGCCTGCGGAACCAACAAGAGGCTGACGATCACCAGCGCACCGACCAAATGGATCAGCCACATCCAAAGGTGGGAGCCGGTCAGGGAGTATCCCCACTGACCGGCCATGCCGTAGGCGTAGGATGCGCCGCTGTCGCCTTGCCAGAGGGTCAACCCGCCCACCGCGACGAAGGCGACCACCGCCAACGCCGCCCACCATTTCCACCCTTGCGCCAACGATTTTGGCCGGTAAACCATGGCGAGCAATACGGCCAGTCCGTACCCCGCGGCCACTGCCCAGCCCACTCCCAGCGAGGCCGTCAACCATTCCGGGAAGTCGGGTACTGCCAGGTATGCCACCGCAAACAGCATCGTGGAAACCACCAGCACCCCGGCGGTGATGCCCGTCTTGAACCAGTTGAATCCGCCGGTGAAGGCTGCGGTGGCCGCTGACATGTCCCGTCTCCTAAACTGGCGCCACCGGTCGCTGACAAACAACACCGCCGCTCCTGGCAGGGGCGGCGGAATATCTGTCACGCTGGTTCGACTTGCCGGCGGCCCGTCACGTATCCAGGATTACCGGAATAATCATAGGCCGTTTGTTCAGGTCATTGCGTAGGAACTGTCTGGCAACTTTTCTAATATTTGCACGGGCTTTGTCCGGGTCGTCGGCGGGAAGGTCACCGGCAACGCCCATCTCCACCGCCTCCGCGAGCCGATTGAAGGTGTGCCTCGCGTCCACGGGGTCCATGAAACCGCTGCCAGCCACCTGGACGGGGCCGGTCAGCTCGCCGTCCTGATCCACTCCGGCGCAAACCACGACCACACCGTCGCGCGCCAGGGATCGCCTTTCCCGCAACACCACGCTGTCCGTATCCATCACCGTGAGACCGTCCAGGTAGATCGGTCCGGCGGGAATGGAACCGGTGATCCGGGCCCCATCCTCGTCAATTTCGAGGATCTCACCGTCCTCCAGCACGAATATCCCATCCGGCGCCGCGCCCAGTTCCCAAGCCAGTTGCGCGTGGGCCCGCAGGTGTCGGTATTCGCCATGCACCGGCACGAAATAACGCGGCCGGGTGAGGTTGAGCATGAGTTTCAACTCCTCCTGGCTGGCGTGTCCGTGGACGTGAACCGGGGCGATGCGATCATAGAGCACGCGCGCCCCCTGTCGCAGGAGATTGTCGATGGTCTGGCTGACCGCACGCTCATTACCGGGGATCGGCGTGGCGGAGATCACGACCGTATCGCCTTCCATCAGTTCGACGTCCCGGCTGTCGCCGTTGGCGATGCGCACCAGCGCTGACGTGGGTTCACCCTGACTGCCCGTGGTCATCAGCACCACCGCTTCCGGGGATAGGCTCGCCACGTCGCGCACCGGGATGATGGTGCCCGGCAATGCGTCCAGGTATCCCATCTCGGTGGCCATCTGTACGTTGGCAAGCATGCTCCGGCCCACGAACGCCACGTGACGGTCGTGATTTTCCGCCGCGGTGATGACCTGCTGTATCCGGCTGATCAATGAGGCGAAGGTGGCGATTATCACGCGGCCCGGCGCGTCACCAACTGCCCGGTTCAGCGCGTCGGTCATGATTTGCTCGGATGGCGTGTATCCGGGCAATTCGGCGTAGGTCGAGTCAGAGAACAGCAACAGCACGCCATTCTTGCCGCGTTCGGCAAGGGCCGGCAGATCGATGGTGTGGCCGTCGACCGGCGTGTGGTCGATCTTGAAATCGCCGGTGTGTATCACGCTGCCCCACGGAGTCTCGATGCAGATGCCCATTGCGTCCGGGATGCTGTGGCACACGCGAAACCAGGTGGCGCGGAAGTTGTCGCCGAATTGGATCGGCTGCTCCGGGTCCACGGCGTGCACCACGGCATCGCGTGTCCGGCGTCGTTCGTTCAGCTTGACGGTGATCAGCCCGTGCGCCAGGCGCGGTGCGTACACCGGTGCGTCAAGATCCGGGAGCACGTGCGGGAGGGCTCCGATATGGTCCTCATGCCCGTGGGTGATCAGAATGCCTCGCACGCGGTGAGATTGGGCGACCAGATAAGAAACGTCCGGGATGATCAGGTCAACGCCCGGCATGTCCTCGGTCGGGAACTGCACCCCACAGTCAATGATGATGATGTCGTCGCCGCATTCCAACACCATCATGTTCTTGCCGATCTCGCCGAGCCCGCCCAGAGGCAGGATACGGAGCGGTTCTTCGGGTAAGGGGCGGGATGCAGTCAATGCGGTCACATTGGTCCGGGTCAGAAGAGCCTCTGCTGACCGGGCAATGGTTCGTTCGGTTCTTCGGGTTCCTCCGCGGCCGGAGGGTCTGGGGGCGGTGGCGCAGCGGGCGGTTCCGGGGCCTCCAGCATATCCCAGAGGGAATGCGGTCGATCGGCGGGCACGGCGTCGAAGGGGGCCATGGGTTCGCGGACCTGAGCATTCTCGGAAGCCGGCTCGGATTGGATGCGCAATACGTCCAGCAGGCCGGGGATCTTGGCGAAGTCCTCCTCAATGGCGGCCCTCATTTCCTGGCGACGCAAACCGGCGGCGGGGTGCATGATCGGAAAGACATGGCGCCCGTTGACCCGGCGCAATCGTCCCCTCACCCTGCTGATGCTTTGCCCGGGAATGAACCGGGCGGTGGAGAATCGCCCTAATGTGACTATGAGGAGGGGGTCCAGCAATTCGATCTGTCGGTCAAGATATTTGCTACACGCGGCGATTTCAGAGGGCACGGGATCGCGGTTGTCGGGAGGACGGCATTTCACCATGTTGGCTATGTATACCTGATCCCTGGTCATGCCGATGGATTGGAGCAAGTCCTCGAGAAAGTTACCCGCCGGCCCGACGAACGGACGGCCCTGCCGATCTTCGTGGAACCCCGGTCCCTCGCCGATGAACAGCAACTCAGCTGCGTCGGGACCTTCGCCAGGTACGGCATTGGTCCGGCCAGCATGCAACTGGCAATCCGTGCACGCATTGACAACCCGAGCTATCTCGGCCAGCGTGTCCATTGCTCAAGTTACCCATATCCAACGTCATCCCGACCGGTGAGGGGCGCCTATTCGTCCGTCACGCCCTTACCCTTCAGGTAATTCACCGCGTCGGCGATGGTATGGATCTCGCCGGCGTCCTCGTCGGGGATTTCGATGGTGTTGTCGCTGGAGCTGAATTCCTCTTCGAACGCCATGATAAGTTCGACCAGATCCAGGGAATCGGCCCCAAGATCATCCTGGAAGGATGAGCTCTCGCTGACATCTCCGGCATCTACGCCGAGCTTGTCAACAACGATGTCGGTAATCCGTTCGAGCACGGTACTCACAGGTTCATCTCCGTGAAAATAGTCGTGGGAATAGCCACGTGGTAGGGTCTGAGGGGTGCGGAGTCTAAACTAATTCACCGCACTGTCAACGGTCGCCTGCAGATCGTGGGCAACCGAGCCCAAAACTCCGTTGACGAAACGAGCGCTGCTCTCGCTGCCAAACATGGATGCCAGTTCGACAGCCTCATTGATGACGACGTTCCTCGGGATGTTATCTCGATTGAACAGTTCATAGATTGCCACACGCAATATGTTGCGGTCAACGATGGACAATAAACGCACCGGCAGGGCCGGCGCATAACGCCCGATGATTTCATCTACGCCCGAACCTTCCTCGGTGATCCCGGCGACCATGGATTCGGCAGCCCGTCGGATACTAGTGGTGGCCGAGTGCTGAGCGCATAACCAGTCTATTGTGTCAGGCGCGGCGTCGGGACGAACATCCCGCGCGTAGAGTGACAGCAACGCCAGCACCCTGGCCTGGCGGCCCACCGGACCCTGGCGGACGCCTGGAGTGAAGGGACTATCCGACATGATCCGGTCCAGCCGCAACGCTATATTACGGCTGGCTCCAGTAATGGGCGCGCTCGGGAGGTTACGGCGCGGTCGAACCTATCTTGCTGATCGAGTCCGGGTCCGAAAGGGTCAATGCTTCAACATCGGGGTCGATGCGCCGCACCAGGCTGGACAGCACTCTTGACGGCCCGAACTCGACAAAGCGGTTGACCCCGGCGCCGACCATGTATTGCACTGAGTGTTTCCACATCACGCAATGGCACAGTCCGGTGAGCAACTCCTGTCGAGCCTGCTCCGAGCTGACGATTGCGGTTCCGGTTGAATTCGCGATCACGGGGAATTGCGGGTCGTGCAGCCGAACATGGTCGATGGCGTCGGTCAGCCCCTCCTGCGCCTCGGCCATGAGGCGTGAATGGAAAGCTCCGCTGACCGCGAGGGGGACGACTTTTTTGGCTCCCCGCGCGGACGCCAGATCCATGGCGCGCGCCAGGGCCATCTTGTCTCCGCTCACGACGATCTGATCGTCCGAGTTGATGTTGGCCATCTCGACGCCCGCGTCGAGGGCAACCTGGGCCACGTCGTACTCATCCAGCCCGATGATGGCCGCCATGGATCCGGGATGTGACGCCGACGCTTCATGCATGAGCCGGCCCCGTTCACGGACCAGGCGAACGCCGTCGCTGAACTCCATGACCCCGCCCACCACCATGGACGTGTACTCGCCAAGGCTGTGGCCGGCGACTGCGACCGGGTCGGGAGCCTGCGGGCCCAGGAACTCCTGCCACGCTCGCCAGATGGCAATGCACACGGTCATTATGGCCGGCTGAGCGTGCGCAGTGTCCTGGAGGTCCTCCGCGGGACCCTCGAACATGAGCTTCGATAGTTGTATGCCGAGGCTGTCGTCTGCCTCGCCGAAAACTTCCCGTGCGGCAGGTGATCGTTCGTACAAGGAACGTCCCATGCCAACTTTCTGTGTGCCCTGACCGGGGAAAATATATGAGTAAACCGGAGTTCGGGCGATGTCTGCCATGATGACCGCTCTCCAAATTAGCGATGCACAATCGCGCCCCATCGATCTCGTCGTTATTGTGGGACTCTGCCGTCCATCAGACTCCAACCTGCCGGCCTCGGTAGTAACCGCATCCGGGACAGGCTGCGTGCGGGCGCTTGGCCGCTCGGCACCTGGGACAGCGGGCCGGATGCATGGTCCTGAGGCGGTATGCCGGAGAGGACAATCGGCGTCCCTTGCGAGCTCTCGTCAGTTTCTTGTTCGGTAGTGCTCCCATTTTTCAAATCCATCTTTGGAGCCGAAGCCTGCTAAATGGCGCTGTTCCGGGCCAATGCAGGCTTCAAGCGGTGAGGTTCATGGTTGTTGATCGTCCATAAGTGAGCGCAGAGCCGCCCACCTGGGGTCGATCTGGAGATTATAACAGTCACACGATCCGTGATTGCGATTGAGACCGCAACGATCACAGATGCCAACGCACTCTGGCCGACACAATGGTTTTAGCGGCAGCGCGGCAAGTGTTGCCTGTCGGGTGGCCTCCGTCAGATCGAGGTTGTGGTCCGATCCGATGTATAACGCTTCCCAATCGTCGGGAAGCAAAACCTTCGCTCCTGTATTGACGTCGATCTCCGGGAAAAACTCTTCGTCCAATTCGATGCCGTGCGTTCGCGAAAATGCGTCAAGGCAGCGTGAACAGTCCTGGGGTACGCGGACGGTGAGTTGCGCCCGGAGCCAGATTCCCTGGTGCGTCCGAACCATTTCCACCGAGCCCTGCACGTGTTCCACGGGATGGTCGGCGTCGCAGATATCCTCCTCAATTTCGAAATTGCGACGTGAACCGATGGCTTCTTTAAGTAATTGCGCGACGTTGTACTTCATGGCTGTTTGCGACCTGAAAACGCACGCGGTTCGCGAATTGACGCCAGATTATAGGTATGCCTGATGAGGCCATCAACAGATTATTGGGCCAGTTTTGTCAATTTTTGGAATTTTCAAACCCGGACCGCAAGTCTTCGGTGGCACAGAAGGAACTCACATGGGCAATTCAGCCGGATGCATTGTGATTGATGTATTCGATGATATCGTTGGTGGAGGTGCCGGGCCCGAAAACCGCCGAAACGCCCATCTGGGACAATGCTGTGCGGTCTTCTTCCGGTACGATGCCGCCCAGAACCACCAACACGTCGTCCATTCCCTGCTCCCCCAAAAGCCGCATGATTTCCGGGAGCAACTCCATGTGAGCGCCCGACAATATGCTCAATCCCAGCACCGAAACGTCCTCTTGTGCGGCGGCCTGCACGACCATCCTCGGCGTCTGCCGGATGCCGGTATAAATGACCTCCATGCCGGCGTCGCGCAATGCCCGGGCGATCACTTTCGCCCCACGGTCGTGGCCGTCCAATCCTGGTTTTGCCACGAGGACTCGGATTGGGTTGGCGCGTTGAGTGGTCATGCGAAAGTACCCGATGTCGAGGCGGTGCCCCGAGCGGCCGGAACGTCACTCCCGGGCGCGGCGTGCGGGGCGCCAATCTTTCCGGTTAGTTTACTACATATTCTGCAATTCGCCCGCGCTGAGCGGAAACGACATTGGGGTGAGTTGCCGATCAGGCAGGTAAGATGGACGACACGTCAGGCGGACGGCGGCTCACACGGTACCCCGCGATTGTGCCAAAAGGTCGGCCTTAGGTTTGGAGGGGTTTTGGGTTGCCGTATGCCGGCCCCGGATCGGCCGCAGGAGCGTTGACAGCCCGCCGCCGCTCTTACTATCCTAATCTCAACGCGTCCCAGTAGCTCAGTGGATAGAGCGGCTGCCTTCTAAGCAGCTGGCCGCGGGTTCGAATCCTGCCTGGGACGCCAATTCATCTCTGCTCAGGGCAGAGATTTTTTGCGTTTTGACAGCCGTCAGCACCGGCCGCAGTGCGCGGACGCCAATGCGTTGGCGGGGGTCGCGGGGTTTTTGACACACCCGGCGCTGCACCTATAATTGCGCCATAGTTCCCACTGTTCCCGGCTACAGGCGAAGGAGATTGTGATATGCCCACATGGAAAATTGCGTACTTCAGCGGCGTCGGTGGACGCCCACAGATCATGCTGGACAACGCCCCGGACGATCTCGACATCACGGTGGTGAACCCCGCGTTGTCGGATGCGGAAAAGATCGAGCTGTGCCGCGACGCCGATGCCCTCATCACCAGCGACCTCTCAGTTGATGTCCTGCGGGAGTGCCCCAACGTCAAAATGATCCAGACGCTGAGCGCCGGCTATGACCGGCTCGATCTCGAGGCCATCCTGGAAATGGGCATACCGGTCGCCAACAATGGCGGGGCCAACGCCATCTCGGTTTCCGAGCAGACGCTGGCGTTGATGATCGGCATCAGCAGGAACCTCATGGCCCAGTGGGACAGCACCACCCGGCAGCGAGCCTGGCGGAGCAACCTCTATCAGACCGACCTGTCGGAAGTGACCGACAAGACGGTGGGCATCATCGGACTCGGACGGATCGGACGGCAGGTCGCCAAGCGGCTGACCGGTTTCGATACCCACACCATTTATTACGACATCGAGGACATACCGGAAGACGTGCAGCGAGAAGTGAAGGCTGAGCCCGTCGGGTTCGACGAGCTTTTGGAAACCTCCGATATCGTCACCCTGCACGTCCCTCTAACCCGGCGCACGCGGGGCATGATGTCCGACCGCGAGTTCGGCATGATGAAGTCGTCCGCCTTCCTGATCAACCTCTGCCGGGGCCCGGTGGTGGACGAGGCGGCGCTGTATCGAGCCCTCACGGAAGGCCAGATCGCCGGGGCCGGGCTGGACGTTCTGGAGGTGGAACCCACCCCGGCAGAAAACCCGCTGTTCGACCTGGACAACGTGATCATAACCCCACACATGGCGGGTCAGAGTCAGGAAACCGCTCTGCGTGCCGCGCATTTCGCCTACGGCAACATCCTGCGGGTGTTATCAGGCGGGGAAGCGGAGTCCCTGGTGACGCCGGAATAGCTGTCCGCCTCGGGGGCGTCGGTCCGGTCCATCGCCACGGGTATCACCCGCGGCAGTTGCGAGCGGAGCGCGGCGATCTCGCCGGCGCGGCGGGCGTCCGGACGATAACGGGATCGCCGCGTCGCTATACTCCGCGCGTTGACCGGGAAAAATGGGTAATGCGGAACAAGGAGGATCCCCATGATCTGGTGCCGATTTCAGATAGGCGAGAAGATCAGTTTTGGCATCGTCGAGGACGGGAGCGTGACCGAGGTTTGGGGCGACCCGCTGGATGACTACGCGGTCACCAACCACAGGCACTCACTGGAAGAGGTGAAGCTGCTGGCCCCGATCAAGCCCGGGATGCTGTACGCCGCCGGGCCCAACTACCGGGGACACGTGGAAGGCATGGCGGCGCGCCGTGGGGCGGCGCCGGCGTACCCGGACCGGCCGTCGCCCAACTACCGGTCGGTCCATGCCATCATCGGCACCGAGGAAAACATCGTGGTCCCCGCCGACTGCTCCGGGGCTGTGCAGCCGGAGGGTCAGTTGGCAGTGGTGATCGGCAAGAAAGCGCGCAAGGTGCCGGTCAGCCAGGCCCTGGACCACGTTTTCGGCTACACCATCGGCAACGACATTAGCCAGCGGCCCTGGCAACAGGCCGACCGCACCATGTTCCGGGGCAAGAACTGCGACACCTGGAAGCCCATGGGCCCGTGGATCGTCACCGACCTTGATCCCAAGGGTTTTCGCATCGTCGTGCGCCACAACGGCGAGGCGTGGGAGGACTTCTCGTCGGCCGACCAGATCTGGGACACCGCCACCTGGATCCACGAGCTGAGCAACTACGCGACCCTGTACCCCGGCGACGTCCTCTGGATGGGCACCAAAGGCGCCGACGGCGATATGATCCCCGGCGACACCATTGAGGTGGAGATCAGCGGGATCGGCACGCTACGGAACTACGTGGTGGCGGAAGGGTAAAGGTGGGTGGCGCTCACGACCGCATTATGGAACACCATAATGCAGTTGATGGAGATTGTAGTCTCCGTTCTATAGAACAGTTGGTCACGGCCAATCCGGTGGCTCGTTCATTCTTCAGAATGCTGGACGTCTCCGCCTTGTGGATCGCAGTATCGGAACGGAGTTTGCGCACCCTTCGGCATAAGTTGTTGAGGAACGCGAGTGTGGACGTATCGCTCCCAAACTTCCGGTTCGGCCGGCTTCCCTTCGAAGCCGATACGGTTTTTTTGGAGAACCGGATCGTCGTCCCATTCGAATATCCCCGGTTCCCATCGGAGCCATCGGTCAACGTGGTATGCGCCCGAGACTAAGCCGCCGTGTCTGGCCAGTACGAAGTTGTATTGGCTGGCGCGGTCAAAGCTCATTCGCCAAACACTCCGAACTGCGTCATACACCCCGCGCTCTTGGTAAGTTTTACCCACGGAGATTAATATCAACGGTCGGTCAATCACCAATTCCCGGGTATTGTGTTCAATCAAAATTTCTTGGACGTGGCGTACTCCTCGGTCGTTGGACCCTTCACCAGTCATTTGATTTTCCAGGCCCGGGTAGGCATCTATCAACGCAGCCTCTACCTCTTTGGCTGTACTATCGTCCATGCCGTGTCGGTGAATGATGTGTTGCACCTCCATGCCCAGAGCGTGGATCTCGTGGATGCGTTGCAACTTTGGATGGGCTCCATCCGGATCGAACTCGTTGTAGGCGAGGACCCCCTTCACATGGTCAAAAACCCGGTCGTTACGGCCTCGTCCGACGTAGAAAGTTTCGCCGTTACGTGGGTCAACCAGTCTGTATACATAGCATTGGAGCACGGCGGCCGCGTCTGGTGGGAAGGAATCCAGCATCATCATCGGTCGACTCCTTCGGTTGCCCCCGTTTATCTCTTGCTTGGCTACGTTTCCTCACGGCGCAGTTGTCCCCTGATGCGGGAGAGTTCGGCTTCCGCGGCGTTGGCGCGGGTTTCGGCCTGACCGCGGGCGGCCTGCTCCAGGCTGAGTGCGGCTTCGGCGACGACGCGCGCTTCCTGCTCCCGGTCAGCCCGGGCTTCGGCGGCAACGCGCTTGTCTATGGTCAAGCCCGTCGCCGGGTCCAGCACGTCAAATGACTCCTCTCCGTCCCAGTAAAACACCACGTCCAGCAACTCGCTGTGTCCCCGTACCGAACCGTCGCCACCATACTGCAATGAATATTCCTCATACCTGCCGGCCACCAATCGTTCCCCAGCAATCGGTTTGCCGTATAGATCGCCGCCCGTGGGGTCAAACCGCCAGTACTCCTGTATCTCAAGCTGCTGGTACAGTTCCCGCTTCCAGCCTAAATCGTTCGACGCCGTGCTCGGCGACGCCACCTCCATCACGAAATCGGGCGCCTTCCCGATTTCCCAAATCCAGAAGTTCGGCAGGTTCGTCCTTATCCCCGCGCTGTCCACGTCAAAGGCGATGAATAGGTCCGGCTCTACACGCCGGTTCCCGTTGGTGATGTCGTAGGAAACGAATATCCGGCCCGATATGAACACGTCCGGGCGGTGTTCGTAGCGCTCGTCAAGAAGATGCGCGATGCGGCGTATGGGCAGATCTTGCTGCATACTGTCCTCAGCCGGCTCCGGCTCTTCATAGAAGATGTCGGGCAGGGTGCGCACTTTCCAAGCGTTGGTGATGATTCGGGTGGCGGCCATGGGACAGCCTCCGGCAACCGTTAAGTAGATTCGGACGGCCCAAGTATATTCTGATTCTTTACCGGGTGACATATCCGTTCTGCACATCCCAAGCTACCGCACCCTTGTCCCGATCCTCTTGCGACCCATACCCGCCTCCGCCGGAGGACAGGCAGACGATGTGGTCGCCGGGGTTCACCAGCACTCCCACCTCCTTGGAGCCCAGGACGCGGTCGGTGCCGTTGGCGACGATCTTGTAGTGGTGCGGCAGGCCGTCGTCGCCGCCGAAGAGGCCGAACGGGGGCACGACGATGCCGTCGCCGGCGGTGTTGAGCAGGGCGGGGCCTTCGCCCTCGTAGACCAGGTCGCACACTGCGCCCAGGCCCCCGCGCCATTGACCGACGCCGCCCGAATCGGGGCGCAGCTCGTGGCGTTTGATGAAGAACGGGAACCGCTCCTCGGTAACCTCGATGCTGGGCGACCGTATCCCGCCGGCCACGTTGATCTCGCCGACGTTGGGCCAGCCGTCGAACCCTTCTGAGGCTCCACCGCCGCCCCGGGCCAGGAAGAAGTGCCAGATGAACTGGCGCCCAGTCCTAGGGTCCTTGCCGGTGATGGCGTAGCGCAGGCGGCGGGAGAACCCGGCGGACACCGCGGCCGGAATGGCCGGAGCCAGCGCCTTGAACACCGCTTCCACAACCTCCTCGGCGCAGTGGTTCGTGCTCATGCAGACCGGCGCCGGCGGGTTGGCGTTGACCACCAGGCCACGAGGAGCGACGATCTGGACGGGCCGCATGGAACCCTCGTTGCGGGCCACATCCATCGGCGCAAGGTACATGATGGCGGCGTGGGCCAGGGAACGGGTGTTGGCGTAGGCGCTGTTGATGAAACCTTCTACCTGCGGGCTGGACTCGCTCAGGTCGATGGTCATGGAGTCGCCGGCGATGGTGACCGTGGCGCGGATCGGCACGAGCTTGCTGTCGAAACCGTCGTCGTCCACGAATGACTCGCCGTGGTAGACGCCGTCGGGCCAGCCGGCGACGAACTGGCGCACCTGGCGCTCGGTGGCGTTCAGGATCTCGGCCACAACGGACATCAGGCGGTCGGCGCCGTACTCGGACAACAGGTCGCCAATCCGCCGGGCGGCCAGCATGACCGAACCGATCTGCGCGTTGAGGTCGCCGAGGAAGTTCTCCGGTTGCCGGACGTTGGCCGACATCATCTGGAGCAGGTCGTTCCGGGGCACGCCCCGGTCATAAATGCGTAGCGGAGGGATGCGCAGGCCCTCCTGGAAGATCTCGTTGGCGCCGGGGTTGTAGCCGCCGTGGGTGCCGCCGCCAACGTCGCTGTGGTGGGCGCGGTTCACGCCGTAGAACAGCAGTTGCCCGTCGTGAAACACCGGCCGGATGATCGTGATGTCGGGCAGGTGGCTGCCGCCGAAATAGGGATCGTTCAGGATGAACAGGTCGCCGTCGTGGATGTCATCGCCAAAGTAGTCCCGGACGGCGGCCCCGGCGACGGGAAGCGCGCTGATGTGCACCGGTATGCCCTCGCCCTGGGCTACCAGTTGGCAATCGCGGTCCAGGATCGCGGTCGAAAAATCCCGGCTGGAGTTGAGGATCTGGGACATAGCCGTGCGCAGCATCGCCTCGGTCATCTCCTGGGCGATGGACTCCAAGCGATGCTCCACGACGGCCAGAGTGATTGGGTCATCATGCGCGGCGCGCTGCCCAGCGTCTGCGGCGGCGGAGCCCGGTGTTTGTGCCTCCGGGCGCGTTCCGGCCGGCTGGCCCACCCGTAACTCAACCCCGCCCATGGCGTCCACCGTAGCGTGATCGCCCGGCCAAACCAGGATGGTGGTGAAATCCGACTCCAGGATGGCCGGTCCGTCAATCACCGTGCCCGCCGGCAGCGCATCCGCCGCATAGGCCGGAGCCTCACGCCACTCGCCGAGATAGACCCGCCGACGTCCGGATGGCTCCGCCTCGCCGGCACTTTCGATCCGGTCCAGCTGTGCAATTCGGGGCAGCCGGCCCAGGGCCACCGAACGCAGCGTCACCAGCCGCACCTCCTGGCTTTGCTGGTTGTACGAGAAAAGTTCCTCGTACCTCCGGTGGAAGTTGGCCGTTAGCTCAGCGATGAATTCCGCATCCTCCAAATCCAGGTTCGGAGCGGGCACGGTGACTTCGTAGATTTGGTCCAGGTATCGCATGTCGGCGGAGTACTGGATCTCCACCGCGTCTTCGGCAGCACCCTGGGAGAGCAGTTTTTCGCGTCCCTGGGCCCCCAGTTCGGCCAAGATCGCGCGCAACTCGCGGAGGTCCAGCCGGTCCAGGCTGACCGGATACGACCGGAAAAAGTCGTACTTGATGTCGGTGTTCAGCATCCCGTATGCCGACAGCACGGGCGCGGACGCCGGTATGTACACCTTTTCGACCTGCAACTGGCGGGCCACCTCCGACGCGTGTAGACCGGACGCGCCCCCGAATCCCATCATCGTGAATTCCCGCGGGTCGACCCCGCGCTGCACTGACATGAGCCGGATCCCCTCGGCGATGGTGGTGCACACGACCTTGTACACTCCGAACGCGGCCTCCGCATCGGAGAGACTGAGGGGCGAGCCGACACTGTCGTTCAAGGCCCGCATGGCCGCCGCGTGGTCGAGCCTGGCACGACCGCCGAGGAAGTTGCCGGGGTCCAGGTAACCCAGGGCAAGGCTGGCATCGGTCACGGTGGGGTCGAGCCCGCCCCGACCGTAGCACGCCGGGCCGGGGTCCGCGCCGGCGCTTTGGGGACCGACGTGGAGGATGCCGCCTTCATCAACGCGGGCGATGCTGCCGCCCCCGGCGCCGAGGGTGTGAATGTCGATCATCGGGGCGGCGATCTTCCATCCGGCCTCAAATTTTTCGTTGGTGATGTGGGGAACCCCGTTCTCGATGAGCGAAATGTCGGTGCTGGTACCCCCCATGTCGAAGGCGATCACCTTCGGCTCATCCAACAATTGCCCCAGGTACGCGGCGGCGCTGACGCCTCCCGCCGGCCCGGACAGGATCGCCCGCACGGCCATGCGGCGGGAGTCGTCGATGGGGGCCACGCCGCCGTTGGACTGCATGATCAGGACGTCATCGAGTTGTGGATATGCATCGAACCGCTCCCCCAGGTGCGACAGGTAGCGGCTGAAAACCGGGCCGACGTAGGAGTTGATAACGGTGGTGCTCAGGCGGTCGAATTCCTTGATCTGGGGAATCACCTCATGGGACAGCGAGGTGTACGTGTCCGGGAAGTGGCGCCGTATGATTGCGCCCGCCTGCTGCTCGTGGGCCGGATTCAGGTACGAAAACAGGAAACAGACCGCCAGCGCCTCGGCTCCCTGCTGGACGAGATATTCCAGTTGTTCCTCCAGCGCCGCCGTGTCCAACGGATGCTGCACGACCCCGCTGGCCCGGATCCGCTCCGGGATCCCCACCCGCAGGTAGCGGGCAGCCAGTGGTTCCACGGGCGTCATGCGCAGGTTGTAGCGGTCTTCCTTCAGCCCCTCGCGCATTTCCAGGAGGTCGCGGAAGCCGTCGGTGGTGATCAGCCCGACCGTGGCCCCCTTCCGTTCCACCAGCGTGTTGGTCGCAACCGTCGACCCGTGAATTACCAGGTCGGTGTCACCCAGAAACTCCTCCAGGGGCAGGCCGTACGCGTCGGCGGCTTCCTCCAGCCCAGCCATGACTCCCAATGAAGGGTCGTCGGGCGTGGTCTGCGTTTTGAAAAACCGCGGCTGCCCGGCTTCTCCGGCCACCACGAAATCCGTGAAGGTTCCTCCCACGTCGATGCCGATTTTGTACACCTGCGACCTCCTGGTACTGCTGGCGGCAATTGTGTCCGAACTGCAGCATGATACGCCATGCCGCCCGTCGGTTCCGGTGAAATCGGAGAATGATTGCCGGCCCGGCCAGCGCGTCGCGGCGCTGCTGGGACAATCCAGACCGTTTGCGAGGGTTTCTGCCCGCCCTTATAATCCTTGCGTTCCAGGCCGGGTATCGCCCGATTATTACGTAGCAATCAGTCGCGATGCGTTCACACGCGTCGGCCAGTTCAAATCGACGGGCGAACAGCCCTTTGGAGTGTCATCTATGAAATTCGGCATTATGGCGATGCCCCAACATCCGTCGACCGATTCCGCCACGCAACGATTCAAGGAAACGGTGGAGTTGACGCGGTTGGCGCGGGACGCGGGGTTCGGTTCGATTGCCTGCGGCCAGCACTTCCTTTCGCCGCCGTACCAAAACCTCCAGAGCATTCCATTGCTGGCCCGGCTCGCCGCCGATTCGGGCGACATGCAGTTGGTCCTGTCCATATTGCTGTTGCCGCTGTACTCCCCGGCCGATGTGGCGGAAACGGTGGCGACGCTGGACGTGATCAGCGACGGACGCATCGTGCTGGGCGTGGGCCTGGGATACCGCGACATCGAGTACCAGGCGTTCAACGTGGAACGCCGGCATCGGGTCGGGCGTTTCCTGGAGAGCCTGGAACTGGTCCGCAGATTGTGGACTGAGGACGAGGTCACCTTCCACGGTCGCCACTTCAACTTGGACAACGCGACCTGCGCCATACGACCGGTGCAGCAGCCGCACCCGCCGATTTGGGTGGCCGCCAATTTCGACACCGTGGTCCGGCGGGCCGGCGAACTCGGCCTGCCCTGGTTCGTCAACCCGCACGCCACCCTGGAAACGCTGGAAAGGCAAACGGCCATCTACAAGGAGGGTCTCGACGCCGGCGGGCGGGAGATGCCGGCCGACATGCCCATAATCAAGGAGATGCACATCGCGCCTACCCATGAGGAGGCGGTGCGCAACGCGCAACCCTACATGGAGGCCAAGTACCAGGCGTACGCCGATTGGGGCCAGGACAAGGCGTTGCCCGGTGATGAGGATTTCCGCATTCCCTTTGAAGAATTGGCGCGGGACCGTTTCATCCTCGGAAGCGGGGAAGAGGTGATCCAACAGATCGAAGACCACCACCAGCGTGTGGGCGCGAACCATTTCATGTTCCGCATCTGGTATCCGGGGATGGACGCCCGAATGGCGATGCGCGTGGTGGAACAGATGGGCGACAGTGTCATACCGTATTTCGAGAGCCGCTACGGCGCCGAAAACTGACGCTTCCGGTTGACTGCGCCAACACGCCGTCCATATACTGCTACGGGCCCAGACTCGGCGAGAAGCCTGCACTATCATTCATGTCTCGACGGGTCCCGGCCGTATGCCGATGAGCAATAAGAAAATCGTCGTAGTCGGCGGCGGGACTGGCAACCACACCACCCTGACCGGCCTCCGATCCCGTGATTGCGACGTCACCGCGGTGGTGGCGATGACCGATAGCGGCGGCAGCAGTGGCCGTTTGCGGGAAGAGATGGGTCACTTGCCACCCGGGGATCTCCGGCGCTGCCTGATGGCCCTGGCCTGCGACTCCGCCGAGTCCAACTTGATGCGCCGCCTGTTTGACTACCGGTTCTCCACCGGTGACGGGCTCAACGGCCACAGTTTTGGCAACCTGCTCCTGGCCGCACTCACCGAGGTGACCGGAGACACGATCACCGCGATCGATGAAGCGGCTCGGATCCTCGGCATTCGGGGCACGGTGCATCCGGTCACATTGACACGGTCAACCTTGTGCGCCCGCCTGGTCGACGGTTCCGAACTGGCCGGGGAATCCGCCATCGACCTGAGAAACGACAACCTGGAAGTTGCAATCGACTACATTTACCTGGACCCCAAGGCCTACGTTTACCCGCCGGTGCTGGACGCGATTGCGTCAGCCGACGCCATCATCCTGGGTCCGGGCGACATCTACACCAGCGTGTTGCCAAATCTGTTGGTCGAGGACGTGGCGCAGGCGATCAACGAGTCCGACGCCATCAAGGTGCACGTTTGCAACCTGATGACCAAGCCCAACGAGAGCTCCGGCTTTCGCACTTCGGACTTTCTGGCGCTCCTTATGGAATATTTGGGCACGAGTCAGCCGCTGGATTTCCTGTTGGTCAACAACACTCCGGTTCCCCCTCGGTTGCTGGAACGCTACGCCGCGGATGGACAGCACCCGGTAGCCGTCGATGAGGACGCCTCGTTGACGATGGTCGGGCGCATAATCGACCGGCCATTGCTGGCGCCCGGAGTGTTCATCCGCCACAGCCCGGCCGCTTTGGCGGACGCGATCATGGAACTCGTCGACGCTGTGAGCCGGCACGACCGGAATGCGTCGCCTGGACCGATGGTGTTCGACTGCGACGACCTCGGTGACCCGCTGGTGCCCGAAGAAACCATGACCGTCGGCAGCGCGAACGCCGACGGCGACTGAGACTTCGGGGTTGTAGATATGTGCGGCATCGTCGGATACGTCGGCGACCGTCCCGCGTGGCCCATCGTGGTTGAAGGGCTGCGCCGCCTGGAGTACAGAGGATACGATAGCGCCGGCGTAGCGGTGCTGGGCGCGGAGTCAGGACTTCAATTGAGGAAGACGGTAGGCCGGGTCCTGGGGCTGCTCCACGACCCGGATTGCCCCGCTCCGCACGGTTCCGCCGGCCTCGGACACACCCGGTGGGCGACCCATGGTCGCCCGTCGGAGGCGAACGCCCACCCGCACACCGATTGCACCGGCCAGATCGCGATCGCCCACAATGGTATCGTCGAAAATCATGCCGAACTCAGGGCGGATCTGCGGCGCAAGGGCCACAGTTTCAAATCGGAAACGGACACCGAGGTAATTTCGCACCTGATCGAAGATGCCATGAACGGCGGCCTGGCTTTGCCATCGGCGATGCTGAAGATGAGCTCACAGGTTCAGGGCCCCCAGGCGATCGTGGCGGTGCACGATGGCGACAATGACAGCCTGTGCGCCTTGAAACTGGGTAACGCCGGTGGCGTCGCCGTCGCGCACCATGACGGGCAGGGCATCGTTTCCAGCGACCTGCCCGCTTTGTTGCCCATTGTCGGTCGGCGAGGGCATCTGCCGGTCGGGTTCCTGGAAGACGGCGAAGTCGCGATTGTGACGCGGGAAGGAATCGCCTTCCTGGATCGCCATGGTCAGCGCATAGATAAGCCCATGCTTCACGTCGACCTGGATGACGTGCTGGTGGAGCGCGGTGGGTACCGCCATTTCATGCTGAAGGAAATCATGGAGCAACCCCAGGCCGTGACCGCGGCCCTGCGGGATCGCTTGGACTTCGCGCAGGGATTGGTGACCCTACCCGACCTAACGCTCACAGATCGCGAGCTGGCCCAGATAAGGCGGGTTGTTCTGATCGGGTGTGGCACGAGTCTGAACGCGGCGCACGTCGGGCGGCATTTGGTGGAGCGATTGGCGGGGGTTCCGGCTGAGGCCGAATCGGCGTCCGAATTTCGTTACCGTGAACCGTTCCTGGATGCGTCTACGCTCGTGGTGGCCGTCGGCCAGTCCGGCGAGACTGCGGACACGGTGGCCGCCATGGAAGCGGTCCGCGAAACCGGCGCCGGGCTGGTGACGATCTGCAACGCCCGCAACAGCCAGGCCGCCCGCCTGGCGGACCACACGTTGCTGATGGGCTGCGGAGTCGAGGTTGGCGTCGCCAGCACCAAGACTTTCCTGGCGTCGCTGACGCTGCTGAACCTGCTGGCGATGCGCTTGGGAATGGCCCGCGGCCACCTGGGTTCGGGTACGTCACGCGATTTGGTTGACGGGCTGGCGAGATTGCCGGGCAACGTGGCACAGGCCCTGGAAGATGCCGGGGAGGTTGAGCGTCTGGCGCGTCATTACTACGGTCGCAACAACTTTTTGTACCTGGGTCGGGGGATCAACGCTCCGATCGCGACCGAGGGAGCGCTCAAGCTCAAAGAGGTGAGTTACATCCACGCCGAGGCCTATGCGGCCGGGGAAATGAAGCACGGCCCGATCGCGCTCATCGACCACGCGATGCCGACGCTGGCCCTGGCGCCCCGTGACGGCTTGTACGACAAGATGGCGAACAATATCCAGGAAGTGAAAGCCCGGGACGGCGAGGTCGTGGCGGTCCTCACGAGGAGTGACGACATGCTGTCCGAACTGGTGGACCATTCGATCCTGATCCCGGAAACAGCGCCAAACCTGACGCCGTTGCTCGCCACCGTGCCACTGCAGTTGCTTGCGTACCACATCGCCGTACGGCGCGGGTGCGACGTCGATCAGCCCAGGAACCTGGCGAAATCGGTTACCGTAGAATAATTTCTCGGGCCTGTCTTCCTACCGTACGTCAGTGCAGGCGCCGGCGTCTCGAGGGCCAGTGCAATCGTCCATTTACACGGGCAGTCGGGGACCGGAACGGGCAGGGAACGAATTATGGTCGGGCTGCTGTATGATTAGATCCCCGCAATCGATATGGCTCGGATCGACTGCACAAGCCGCAGATGTATTCGAAACTGGCCTGGAACCCAAAACGCAATGCCACGCACCACCGTACTTGTAATGATCGACGGGCTGGACCCGGAATATCTGGCAGCCTGTCCGGCTCCCAATCTTCAGCGGTTCGCTCGGGATGGTTTCCACGTCACCGGCGGCGGCATGATGCCCAGCGTGACCAACGTCAACAACACGACGATGGTCACGGGACACTATCCCGCCCAGCACGGCATCGTCTCAAATTATTGGCTGGACCGCCAGGCCGGCATCGAGGAGTATGTGGAGTCCGGCGAGTTCATCTGTGCCGATACCATATTCGCCCAGTGTCGCCGGCAGGGAGGCACATCGTTGCTCGCGGCGTCCAAGGACAAGCTGCGGCGCCTGTTGGGCGATGACACGGATTTGGCGTTCTCGTCGGAGAACCCTACATCCGATTCGGTCGCCGCTGCCGGCGAGCCGCCTCACATCTATTCGCTGGAGGTCAACGCGTGGACCATTAATGCAGCGCGGTCAGCATTGGCAGCACGGCATTACGATCTCGCGTTCATAGCCACGACTGACTACGCGATGCACACTTACGGGCCGGATCATCCCGAGTCCCGCCGGCACATCGCAATCCTGGATGCAGCGGTGGGTCAATTGGTGGAAGACATTCCGGACGTTCAAATCCTGATCACCGCCGATCACGGAATGTCAGACAAGCGTCGGATGCTCCACCTGCCCTCCATCCTGGCCAAACGCGGCATTGGGGCCCGGGCTATTCCGATCATCAAGGATCTCTATGTGGTCCATCATTCGAACCTCGGCGGGTGCATCTATGTTCACTTGGATGACCCCGGTTCCCTGGATGACGCTTTGGGAGCCCTGCGCGAAACCGACGGCGTCGAAGAAGCGCTGGCACGGGCCGCGGCTGCCGAACGTTTCAGCCTGATGGAAGAGCGCCTCGGGGACATAGTGGTGACCGGCGCCCCGGACGTCGTTTTCGGAGACCCGCGCGAGGTTACCCTCCCCGCTGGGCTGCGTTCCCACGGCTCGGCCCACGAAAGGCAGGTACCGATAATCGGCTACGGCGGCGATTTCGGCGGGTTCGAGTTCCGCGAGAACCGGGACCTGGGTCGTTACGTATCCGAACGGGTGCTCGGCTGACGGAAGCAGGGGCGTTTTGGAGGGCAGTTTGACCACGGTGGAAGTGCGTGCGCCGGCCACGACCGCTAATCTCGGTCCCGGCTACGACTGCCTGGGCATGGCCCTGGACCTGTGGAACACGCTTACGGTTGAGGTCCTCCCAGCGGCCTCGGAACCGGCGGTGGTCATCGCGGGAGAAGGCGCCGGTGAGCTGGACACGGACACACAGAACCTGACCTACCGCGCCATCGAGTTCCTGTTCAACGAGGCCGATGCCCCGGTCCCGCCGCTGTCGCTGCGCTGCGAAAATACGATACCCCTGAGCCGGGGAATGGGGAGCAGTGCGGCTGCGATTTCAGGCGGTTTGGTGGCCGCCAATCGATTGCTCGACGACGCGTTCAGCCAGGACGATCTGCTGGAGATGGCCGCAACCATAGAAGGCCACCCGGACAACGTCGCGGCCGCGATACATGGCGGCATGCGGCTGGTGGTGATGGAGGAGGACCGGCTGTACACCGCTCCCATACGCGTCCCGGAGGATTTGCAGGCCGTGCTGTTCATCCCGGAACGGCGAATTGCCACCGCGGACGCCCGACGCGTGTTGCCGTCCCAGATATCCGTCGCCGACGCCGTGTACAATATGAGCCGCACCGCCCTGCTGGTGGCCAGCATGGAGTCGGAACACCCGGAATACCTCAATATAGCCACCCAGGATCGCCTCCACCAGCCCTATCGGCAGACTATATTCCCGCAGATGAAGGTGATTTTCGCC
>JAJEIA010000161.1 GCA_022823505.1 Dehalococcoidia bacterium | reverse complement strand
GAACAGTTCCAGCAGCTCGCGGCCATAGTTCTCGTTGATGGCGCCCTTATGGCTGAGACAGTTGTCCAGGAAGAAGATCATCGCCGGATCTTTGGAGATCTCCACCAGCAAATCGCGGAAGCTCCCCATGCCATAATTGCGGAACATCTCGATTTCGTCGTAAGACGTGGGGTAGCTCTGGGTCTTGCTGTCCGCCGTGCACAGGATCCCGTGCCAGAAGAGACACATTTTCTCTTCCAGCTGGTTCCTGGAGTTGATAAAGCGGAACGCGACGTACTCGGGCAACCCTCGGGTGTGGTGACTCCACTCGATGAAGCACCGCTCCGCAATGTCCAGATCCATCCCGTGGTCGTGTCGTTCGGGGTGCAGCAGCTCATCTACCGTGGCGTCGTACCCCGTGGCCGCGCGGGCCTCCAGCTCATCGTACTTTGCGCCGAAACCGGCCCGGCGCATCAGATGGGCCATCAATCCAATGTCATGGTCATCGTATGCCATTGATAAAGCCTCCTCGATCTGAATCAACAAATCGCCATCGGTATCCTACCATTAAGCGGCAACACGCTCAACTGTATCGATAACCCGCGACGGCAACGCCGCTCTGGGAGTTACGTTTATCGTAGCTCTCGGTCGCCGCAACCGGCAGAACGATCCATGTGTGTCCCCGGCCACATCACCATTATTCGGTCGGCACGCGGGCCCTGAAGATGCGCCCGTACTGGACGAATGCCACCAGTGAGAACACGGCAAGCCCGAGCACCAGAACATCCAGAACCGCCGTTACCAGCGCAACCGCGTCCGCCCTTCCGTCCACATCGGCGACCACCGGACCGACGCCCACGGCGATCCCGATCCGCACCGCCACCAGTGTCACCGTCATGGCGGCGAACCACCAGCGGCGGACGGCAAGCCATCGCTTCATCTCCAAAATGAGACCCGACAAGATCGCCTAAATCGGCGGGCGTTGCTCGTACCAGCGGGCGTGCTGCTGGTAGGTGTAGGCCGCCTGGATGACGCCCGGCTCGTCGAAGGGCTTGCCGGCGAACTGCATGCCGATGGGCAGGCCGCTCTCGGTGAAACCGCAGGGGACCGAAATGGCCGGCAGGCCCGTGGCGTTGAACGGCGCGGTGAAGCTGCGTCCCCGGGCGGTGCCGGACGGATCGTAGCCTTCGAACGCCGCAGCGGGCTGGGTCATCGTGGGCGTCACCAGAAGATCGACGCCCTGCATGACCTCGGCGAACTCCCGACGCGCCCAGGTCCGCACTCGCTGGGCCTGCAGGTAGTCGGCGGCGGTCATCATGCCGCCAACCCGGAAGCGGCCGCGCACGATTTCGCCGAATTCCTCGGGGCGTGACTTCAGGTTGGGCTCGTGGTAGGCGTAGGCCTCGCTGATCATGATGACGGAGTTGGCGGCGCGGATGTAGTCCAGGCTGGGCAGGGAGACTTCCTGCACGGTGGCGCCCAGGCTCTCCAGCTCGCCGATTGCCTTTTCAACGGTGGCAACCACCTCCGGGTTCACGCTGGGATCGGGATCGAAGAAGTAATGACGGGGCAGTCCCAGCCTCACTCCGCGAATGTCCTCACGGAGGGAGCGCGAATAGTCGGGAACCGGCGCCTTGCTGGACGTCGGATCCTTGGGATCATGACCGGCAATGGCCTGCAGCATGTAGGCCGTGTCCTCCACCGTCCAGGTCATAGGCCCGGCGTGGTCCTGGGACCAGCTGAGCGTGACCACGCCGTAGCGGCTCACGCGCCCGTAGGTGGGTTTCAAGCCGACGATGCCGCACAGGGACGCGGGCCCGCGGATGGAGCCGCCGGTGCAGGAACCCAGCGCGCCCAGCGCCTGGCCGGCGGCCACCGCCGATCCCGACCCGCTGCTGGAGCCGCCGGTGATATGGTTCAGGTTCCAGGGGTTGCAGGCTGGCTCGAAGGGCGTGGTCCAGTCAGGGCCGCCCAGGGCGAATTCGTGCATCGCCAGCTTGCCCAGCAGGATACCGCCCGCCTCCTTGAGCCGAGCCGTGGTGGTGGCATCCTCGGTAGGAATGCGTTCGATGTCTACCCGGGAGCCGGACGTGGTGCGGATGCCGGCGGTGTCGTAGAGGTCTTTCAGGGCGAAGGGGATCCCGTGCATCGGGCCCCGGTATTCCCCGCGCAGGATCTCCGACTCGGCAGTGCGCGCCTGTTCGAGAGCATCGTCCTCCAAAAGCAGGATGAACGAATGCAGCCGGTCATCGGTATCGGCGATACGGTCCAGGCAGGCCCGGGTCAATTCCACGGGAGACAGTTCGCCCCGGCGCATCAGCTCGCCGGCCTGGTGAATGGTCAGAAAATACAAACGCTGGTCAGCAGTTGCCATGAGTGTTCACTCCTTGCGGTGCGGCGAATGCTCCGTCGCGGCGGAGGCTACCCTTCGGGCCAGTCGGGGTGAAACTCCACCACCATCTCGGTCGGGCCGAAATCGATCTGGTGGAGCTCATGGGCGTAGCCGGCGTACAGGTCGTAAATGGGTTTGATTTCTTCGACCTCCTCGCGGGACATGCCGAGACCGGCGTGGTCCGCAATCCGCTGCAGGTCGTCTATGGACATTTCGCTGGGATGGGGCATCGTAAAACCTCCGTCAGCAATCACTCCTCAAATCGGGCGAGCAGCCATGGTGGGGAATGCTGGGGCGATTATACATCGGCGGCCGGCCGATGCGGTCCGCTTACGTGTCGCGGAATATCTCCTCACCCCGATGCAGGCGCAGGGCAATCTGGTAAGTCTGACCGACGGCGCGGGACGTCGGAGCGTGAGCGGCCAGGTAACGAGCCATCCCGATCAGCACGTGGCGACCGGATTCCGTTCCCCGGCGCGACTGGTACTGGCCCAGCCCGGCGTCGACTATTTGGAAGGAGTGGAAGCCGGCATCCTCGGCGAGCATCGCGTGTCCGAGGGCCGCCACCAGCGCGTCGGGGTCTCCCCCGCCCGTCAGTTGTCGGGACACCAGGTGCGACACCTCCTCCACCTGCTGGCGTACGTTCATCAAGTCGCCCAGTTGCGCCAGCAACGCCGCACCGTCCACCGGCTCGTGTCCCGTCTCCGGAATACGCTGGGCCGGCATGTTGAGGAACCGGTCCAGATAGATGCTCATGGCTACGTCGAAAACCCCGCGCAACAGCTCCACCGACGGTGCGCGCTGCAGGGCCCGATGCAGGGCGTTTGCCGCGGTAAGCGTGTTGTGCACCGTGTCCCAGTCGCCGAACTCGTTCGAGATGTGGAAGTGAGCCATCCGCAAAAACGCGGCGTAAGACACCGCGGAACCCAATTGCTCGGCGGTCGCCCCGGAACGGATCGCCGCCTTGATTGCGTCAAGGATATCCGACGGTGTCTCGCCGAGCATTTCGCGAGCCAGGCCGTCCGCGTCATCCCAGCCGGAGACGTTGCGACCCTGTTCGCAGAGTCCAGGAAGCTCCTCGCGAGCCTGCCAGACCAGGGAAGCCAGATCAATGGGATGCCGCCACGCGCTGAGTTCCTGGCTGCGGCGGGCGCGAGACATGCCGTGGACCAGGCTGGTCAGCGTCTGGCTGGCGTGTTCCCAGCCGATGTGGTCGAGCAACTCGAAGGCTTTGTTGGCGAAATCCAGCGTGTGGCCGGCGTCCAGGTAGATGTGGTCGGTGCTCGCCGCGAAGATCATGTCGGCGACGTTGCCCGGCGGAATGCCCAACTCGATGGCGGTGCGGAGGCAACGCTCGGCGGCGTCCTCGTCGCGTACGTCGATGAAGTTACGGAACCATTGCTTGAAGACCTCCGGCCGGGTCTCGCCGGTGGGCAACGGATCCACGACGAAACGGGGCGGCCGGCCGGCGCATTCCCGGGACACGTGAAGCAGGCCCTGGTACAAAGCCAAGGGACGATCCTCCTCGGCGATAAGGGGCAGGATGTTGGCCGTCGCGGTGAGAATGGTCATGGCCGGACCCCAGCCTTCCGAGGTGTACCTCGTGCCAAAATCGGCGCCGATCCGCAGGGGCACCCGATAATCTGCGCCGACCGCTTGCAGGCCCAACACCGACTTGGCGGAAACCAGGCGGATGTTGTGCTCCAATCCATCGCGCAACCGACCCGACCAGTGATTCACTTCGTCGCGCTCGGCCGGCCGCGGGTCCACCCAAACGTCCCCATCGACCACGGTAACCGGGAAACTCCGCACGTCATCGGCAAAGGGATTGAAGGTGCCGCCGCTGGCCAGGTCGAACCGCGCGTGATGCCAGTGGCAGGTCAGAATGCCGCCGCTGACGCTGCCCCGGTCCAGTGGAAACCCCATATGGGGACAGCGATTGTCGACCGCGTGCACCTGCCCGTCGTGGTGGATAACGGCGATTGCGTGACCGCCGCCGGTGACCACCTTGCAGCCGACGTCCTTGATCTCCTCAATACTCCCAGCCCGGATCTGCCCCGCCAACTGCGTCGTCATGTTGCTTCCCTCCAGACCCAAACCGCATTAGCGCCACACCGGCTGGCCGGATTACAGCTTGGCGTACCGGTCCATGAACGTCTTTAGCGCGCCGAAATATTGCTGAATGCCCACGTACATCAGATCGTTGTGTCCCGCGCCGGGGATGATCTCCAAGTGTTTCTCCGTGGAACGCATCTTGTCGTGCATATCCACTGCGTCGGCCAACGGGGCCAATTCATCCCATTGCCCGTGGATAACCAGCGCCGGGATGTCGATGGAGTAGAACTTTTCGTGGTAGGCCTTTTCGAGCGCCTCAGCTGACTGGGCGTCCAGGCCTCCCGTGAACCGCCCCAGGTTGGGCCGACCGCTCTCGATTATGACGCCGTTGATCCGGTCGGCCGCGGTCACCGCCAGTTCGCCCGCGGCGTGGCGTCCCATGGACCGACCCATCACGTATACCGGGCCGGTGAATTTCAGTTCGGCAAGGGCGCCGCTCAGCCAGTTCAGCACCAGGCGAGCGTCGGCAAGCATGGTGGTGAAGGTCGGCCGGCCTCCTGACGCGCCGTAGCCCCGGTAGTCGGCGACGAAGAAATTGGCCCCAATCTGGTTGTAGAAGGGCGCTATCACGTCGTAGCCAGCAGCGGTCTCGCCATTTCCGTAGAAAAACAGCACCGTTGGGTTTTCCCGACCCACCGGGTAAAACCGGCTGGACAGTACCACGCCGTTGTCGACCGCTATTCCGTAGTCCGCGGCTCCCTCGGGGGTCTCCGTCCAGTGGCGTTGCGGATAAAACGAGCGGGATGACCCTTCCAGATTATCCAGAACCGAAAAGTCTACGGTGGTCATGGCACACTCTCCCCGTTGCAATCGCGATTATACTACCACCGTACAAACGACCAGGCTTGCGCCGGCATTCCGCCACCCGACGCGAGCGCTAAGCCCCGGAGGTTGACCGCATGGCCAAGATGGAAATTGGACTGTATGACGTGCTGGACCAGGCGCAGATGAAATCCCATGCGTTGGCCGCCGACGTGTACGACGAACACATCCGTGGAGCACAGGAAGCCGAGCAGATGGGGTACAAGTACTACTTCTCCATCGAGCACCAGAGTTCGGACGTCAGTTTCCTCAGTTCGCCCAGCGTGTACCTGACGGCGCTGGCCCGGGCCACCAGCGCGATGCGTTTCGGCGTGATGATCTACCAGCTACCCTTTCATCATCCAGTGCGGCTGGCCGAGGAAGTGGCCATGCTGGACCACCTGTCGCGGGGACGCGTGGAATTCGGCGCGGGGACCGGAGTGACCAGCCACGAATTCCTGCGGTGGAAGGTGGATTTCGACCGGCGGCGCGACATGAGCCAGGAAGCGCTGGACATCATCCTGATGGCGTGGACCGAGGGCAGCGTCACCTACGATGGAGAGTTCTTCCAGTTCGACGAGGCGCTCAGCACGCCGGAACCGTTCCAGAAGCCGCACCCGCCGGTGTGGTTCGGGGCCCACAGCGCCGCGAGCTTCGAATACGCAGCGAAGAAGAACTTCCATGTCTCCCAGAATATCGATGTTGACCAGGTCATCGCCGACAAATTCGACACCTGGCGCAGCCTGTGGCAAGCGGAGGGTCACGCGACTCCGATGCCCAAAACCTTTTTGACACGTCACGTTCACGTGGCCGAAACCGACGAGAAGGCGCGCGAGCAGGCGGAGCCGCACCTGGCCACCGCCGTTCACCCGGAAGCGGTTCCCGCCGGCAAAGGCCGGGACTACATCGGGTCAACTCGCATCGGTTACGGGCCCCACGGGATGCGCGGCGACGACCCCGGCACGCCGGAACGCGCAGAACTGAGGCGCACGTTCCGGGAACGTGCCCAGTCCTATGACTTTTGGATCGACAACGGCATCGCCCTGGTGGGCAGCCCGGAGACGGTTGCCCGACGCCTGAAGGAGCAGCACGATCTGATCGGCCACGACATCTTCTGCGCGCGGCACCTGTTCGGCTACATCGACCCCGATGCGGCCAGGCGCTCGATCCGGCTGTTCGCCGAGGAGGTGATGCCAGCCTTCGCCTAGACCCGACGCAGCAGTTCGGCCTCCAGGCGGTCGGCGTCGAACGCCTCCGTGGCGGACGCAACCTTGACATCGCCCTCGCGTACCATGCGCTCGGCCTCGCTCTCTTCCATGATCTCGGGCAGCGCTTCCTCGCGCTCTCGCTGGCGGATCACGTCGCGGTTGTGGTCCACAAAGAGGCGGCGCATGGCGACGACCACCGAGTCGGTGGAAGACAGGTACTCGGGCATGTTGTACTGAGTGTACTTTTCCGCGTCGTAGTCCTGGTTGCGGAAGTTGAAGTTGAGCTCCCAGTTGCGATAGGGCCACGTCGCGCCGCTGACGATGCGGCGCAGCAGGCCGGGCCGTTTCTCGTATCTCTCAACGTTGAGGTAGACCATGCGGGTCAGGTTCTCCTCGACGGGAACCGGCCAGCGGGTGCTGCGGAAATAGCGGTTGTTGCCTCCGGTGCGGGACATGCCGGGCAGGCGGGTGCCGTTCCACTCGTTGACGTCGGGGGTGTCAGCAGCAGCCGACGCACGCCGGTAGTTGGGGTCCTGCCCTTTTCGCCTAGCCTTCCAGTCAAAGAACCAGGTCCAGGCGAGACGCCAACGGTGGAGCGGCCAGACGCCGTCCACACCGGGGTAGTACATCTGATACGGGATGTTGCCGTCCTCGTCGTAGTAGTACTTTTCCACCGAAGCCTTGCCGCTGCCCGGCCGGTAGTGGACGTTCTTGTTGTTGACCAGGTTCACGCGGTAGCCCAGCGGCGTCCGAGGCCGCCCGCCGACCCGGCTGCCCAGGATCCGCAGGGCGTTGCGGTGCACCATGAAGGCGTTGTGGGCGTCCATGGTGTTTTCGAGTACCAGCACCCAGTTGCAGTCGAACATGCCGAACGACGGGCGGCAGATGTTGTGCTCTTCGAACATCTCCGGCGGAATGTCCTCTTGCGGATCCACCGGCTCGCCGTCGCCCATCCAGACGAAGACCATGCCTTTGAGCGTCACCGTCGGGAATTTCCGCGCCCTCATGCCGGGGGCGCCCACCATCATTGAGTCGGGGCCTTCGGTGAGGAACGCCACGCAGTTGCCGTCGCCGTCAAAGGTGGCGCCGTGGTAAGGACAGGTCAGGAATCCCTCAAAGTAGCAA
>JAJEIA010000144.1 GCA_022823505.1 Dehalococcoidia bacterium | reverse complement strand
GGCTCCCAAGGTGGGTCAATGACCTCGGAAATACGGGTCAAAGACCTTGGTTATTTTCGTGGTTTACTGGGTCAAAGACCGCGGCAAATGACAGATAGGGGATGGGATAGATGCAGTCTTTCGTTTAGGGACGAGGAATGGGGCATCGCGGAGAGCTGGACCATGAACAGAGAACTTGCGCCGCACATCCAGTTTCCGGAGCCGATGCTGACGTTTCATCCCAATGGAACGTCGGATACCGATATCCACCCTCTGCGAGGGTTGCTCAGACACGGTCCAATCTCATCAGGGTTGCTGCCCGCACCAGTCAAAATTGCGACTATCGCTCCGCATGGAGGCGGAGCTCGGCTGCGCCATTTCGTGGATGAATTGGCCGTAGAGCAGAGGCCGCGGGAACGGCCGGAATATCTGCCAATTTGGCCTGGTTTTGAGGAAGTCTTTCGCGCCAGGTTAGACTTGGCAGGAGGGAACTGTGATATAGAACTGGACCCTTCGATAGATCTCGAAGTTCGAGAATCAGGGACGCCTCACACTGTCCTGGCGGAGCACTTGGTTCGGGCAATCCACCAACTCCGATCCGCTCGGACCGATTTCGATATCGTTCTGGTTTATCTGCCCAACAGTTGGGATCCCGGGTTTAAGGGGTCTGACGAGGACGACTTCGACCTCCATGACTACCTGAAAGCCATCACTGCCACGCTCGGCATTCCTATCCAGGTCATCAACGAAACCGGAGCGATGGCCTATTCATGCCGGGCCAGCGTGATGTGGCGCCTTGGGTTGGCGCTTTATGCCAAAGCAGGCGGCGTTCCGTGGAAACTGGCAGGAGCAGACCCTGATATCGCCCACATCGGGATTTCCTACGCCATGCGTCCACAGTCTGTGGATGGTCCGAGGTTTATCACCTGTTGCAGCCAAATTTTCGATGAAGCGGGTGCCGGGATCGAATTCATCGCATACGATGCTCACGAATTTGAAATGCGTAGGGACAATCCGTTCCTGTCCAGAAATGAGATGTTCAGGGTGATGGCCCGGTCCATGGACCTATATCGGCGTCGCCACGCGGGCAGATATCCCAAGAAGGTCATGGTCCATAAGACTACCGATTTCAAAAGAGAGGAGATTGCCGGGTGCATGGAGGCTCTCCATTTGTGTGAAGCGGTAGATTTGGTGCAGATCTCCGAAGATATCGCGTGGCGTGGGGTCAAGTACGACATAGATCGAAGAACGTCTAGGATGAGCCCGGCTCGATTCCCAATTGACCGAGGTACTTTAGCTGCGCTACGGCACTATGACGCACTACTGTGGACGCACGGGGATGTCCGGGGAATATCGCCCAATCGGGCTTTTTTCAAAGGAGCGGCTAGTACGCCCAGGCCATTGCTTTTGACACGCCACGCCGGGCACGGGTCCTGGGACGCTACCGCTCAGGCAATTCTTGGACTGACCAAAATGAATTGGAACAACGACTCCCTGTATGACAATCTGCCAGTCACGATCTCGTACGCCAAGGTGTTGGCGCGTGTCATAAAGCATATGCCGAACTTGAGCCGCATACCCTACCAGTTCCGCTTCTTCATGTAGTCGCCCGAACGCGGTACTGTAACTCTCGCAGTCGTGTAAGATACGTTGATCCCGGGTGCAGCAGCGGATGGGCCCTGCTTAACCTGCTAAACACGTCCGGTCCGGCAAGGAAATCGAAATGAACGATCCACACATCGAGGCGTTAGTCTACATCGTAGAGCACGACGATTCAATCGATTACGACAACGCCATTCCTTTGCATTTCGACTGTCCAGTTTTTCGCCTCACGGTTGATAACCGTGAAGCCCGGTTCGAGATGATGGAGCACTTCTCAACCGAGGAAAGCGCTCGAGCAACTGTCCAACCCTTCATTGACCGATGGGAGTTTGAATCGTCTCTGAGATCAGGGCCCGGTCGGTTCAACCTGAGGTACGGGCAACCAGTCATCATTGACCGGAACCCGACCCCCGGCGTCGTGACGTTCACCATCCACGAAACACTGCTGATCAGCGACGAATTCTCCTTCCGGGTGTCCGGACAATATCCAGAGCCGCCATCGGATAACCCGATGAACATACACGACCCGGACGTCAAAACCATGCATACGCGGCTAATGGGATACCGCCAGGGGCACGAACCGTTGACCACCATGTCCTACTTCTGCCTCACAGTGCTTGAGGGAAAATTCGGAGGCCGTCGTGAGGCGGCACGCAGATGTAACATCGATCCGGAGGTGCTTGGCAAGATTGGGTACCTCTCCACCAAGAAAGGCGGGCCGCAGGCACGCAAAGCCGAGGGTGCCGACACCGAGCTCAGTTCGCAAGAAACGTCGTTCCTGACGCAGGCGATTACCCGTCTCATCATCCGGCTGGCGCAACTCTCAGGGGACGCCGGCCAAGAACTGCCGCGCATAAACCTCTCGGATTTCCCCACCTTGGAGGGTTGAGTAGCTTTGGCGAATCCGACGCGAGACGAAAATGAAGCCCTCACCGGGTTGAAGAGGGCTTCATACTGGATACCAATCGGCACCGAATCGACCCACACACATTCTGCCTGTAGGGTTCTGTGCTAGGACTATGATTGGGCTGATTACAACGCCGAAGCGACCCTAATCACGAATGGTCTGGTTTTTGTCCAATGCGGTGGCAGATGCAAAGTATGAACAGGCCTCAACGTCTTTGCTCAAAGCGACCAGGGACAGGGCTAGATTCCCTTTGGTTTTTGCCAAGAACGCCAATTATGGATTCAGGCGCAATCTTTGGTGGCAAAGCCGGTTGGCGATCATAGTGCCACCTCCCAGCGGAAAGTTCGCAGTATGGTATGCTTGGGGGTACTTTTTCGGATCGCCGGGCCGATCAGGGGTGCGAGGATCGGGGTGTGGCCTAGCGGCAAGGCGCCTGCTTTGGGAGCAGGAGATCGGCAGTTCGAATCTGCCCACCCCGACCAGGCCAGCCAACTGCCCCGGCGGAACGCTCCGACTCGCGATCAGGCTATACCGGCCAGTCCTCCAGCGTCCAACCCATCTCCCAGAAGGCCTGCTCGTAGCGCGTGCAGGTGATGTAGGCCTCTTTCATCGCGGCGATCTCGGCAGACCCGGCCGTGGCGGCGATGCGATCGCAGATTGCGCGACATTCCTCTGCGACCGACTGTTGCTCGGCGGCGGCGTACATCTGGATCCACTGCGCGTAGCCGGCGTGGTCCGGCAGGCCCTGGTCGGCCAGGCGTTCGCCGACGCGCCAGTATCCCCAGATGCAGGGCAGCACGGCCGCGACGACTTCGCCGAAGGTGCCCTGATGGGCGACGCGGAGCAGGTAACTGGTGTAGGAATAGCAGGTTGGCGCGTGCCGGGTGGCGTCAAGCTCGGCTTCGGTGATGCCGAACTGGGCGCAGTACGAACGGTGCAGGTCCATTTCGGTGTTCAGGATGTAGTCGACGGCGCGGGCGAACCAGGACATGGCTGGCAGGTCCGGCGCCTTGGCCGAGGCGAGAGCGAGGACGCGGGCGAAATCGATGAGATAGACGTAGTCCTGGGTGATGAAGTGCTTGAACCGGTCCAGGGGTAGCGTTCCGTCGCCGATGCCCTGCACGAATGGATGGAAGGCCATGGCGTCGCGTTGTTGCTGGGACTCCCGCTCGATCTCGTCGCAGAAAGACATGAGGTTCCTCCGGTGATGGCGTGGGTCTGGTTGCGGCCCATTCTAACGCACGAGCGGGACGGCGAGATCGCTGTGCCGAATCGGCATCTCCGGTGACACGGGGCTGGTGCAAAGTCCATCCTGGCGGGAACTGTCAGAAGCAGGATTTTCGGGATTTATGAACATCCTGGAAATCTCAAAATCCGGGAAATCCTGCTTCTGAAAATGGCCCTACAAGGACTTGCCACGGTGACAGCAAGGCGTGCCGCCCGAAACTCGAATGGTCTATAATATTGCTCCTAAACTTGCAGCCCGTCAGATCCCGATGCCGGCCTGGACCGACTTAGCCTGCCGGCTGCCGCAATAATAGAGAGGGCCCTCCCATGATGATGCTGTTCCTGCACGACGTTCCCGACCAGGCCCGGGCTGGCGAGGTGAAACGTGTCTCGCGCGGTTACGCGCGGAACTACCTGCTGCCCAAGGGATTGGCGGAAATCGCCACCGACGAGACGATGAAGCGCCTGGACAAGATCAAGGTCGAGGGCGACCAGCAGCGGGCGCGGGAAACGCAGGTCGTGGAAGAACTGGCCGAGGCGCTGGACAACCTGACGGTCACCATCCCGGGCCGGATCACCCCCACCGGCCGCTACTATGGCGCAATCAGCGGGGCCAGGATCGCGGATGCCGTCGGTGAGACGCTGGAGCGCGACATCGACCGTCGCATCACCAACAACGTCGAGCCGATCCGTGAGCCCGGAGAATACGAGGTGGTGCTGAACCTGTCCAGCGAGATTCGGGCGACCATCAACGTCATCGCGGCCGTGGAAGAATAGATCGCCCCTGGCCGCCATTGGGCCGCAGATATTCCTGATGCGGCTGCAACACAGAGGACCGGTACGCCGTGGTTGCCGACCCGTACAGCGAACGGCAGTTGCCCCACGACCTTGAGGCCGAGGCGGCGGTTCTCGGCGCGCTGCTCATCGACGGCGACGCCCTGTACCGGGTCACGCCGCTGATCAAGCCCGAGGACTTTCACCGGGCCCGGCACCAGTTCTGCTTTTCCGCGATCCTCGCCGTATTCTTGCGTCAAGAGGCCATCGACCAAATCACGGTGGCCCGGGAGCTGCAAACCCAGGGGCGCCTGGAGCAAGTGGGCGGGCTACCCTATCTGGGACAACTCATCACCGGCACTCCGACCTCGGTCAACGTCGAGCATTACGCCGCGATCGTCGCCGAGACGGCGGCCAAGCGGAGAATCATCGAGGCGGGGAACCGCATATCCGAGCTGGGGTTCGACGAGAGTTCGAACGTCGACGAGGCGATGCGTCAGTCGGTGGAAGTGCTCTTCGGCGTGCGTCCCGCCGCCGACGACCGGGGCTTCATACCGCTGAGCTCGGTGCTGGACGTTTACCTGCAGGGAGACATCGGGGACGTATCGCTTACCGACGAACCTCCCCTGCAGAGCGGGTACAGCGACTTTGACAGCCTGCTGGGCGGGATGCAGCGTTCCGACCTGCTGATCGTCGGGGCGCGGCCGGGCCTGGGCAAGAGCAGCCTGGCCCTCAACATCTGCACCCACGCGGCGAAATCCGGCCAGACCTGCGGGATTTTCAGCCTGGAAATGAGCCGTGAGCAGGTGGCCATGCGGATGCTGGTCGCGGAATCGGGTGTCGACTCCCACCGGCTGCGCCTTGGACTGCTGTCGGAGAATGAACAGAACGTGATCTCCGACGCGGTGGGACTGCTCTCTGGCCTGCCTGTTTTCATTGACGACACGCCGTTCCAGACCACCATGGACATGCGGAGCAAGGCCCAACGGTTGCAGCTGGAGCACGGGCTGGATTTCCTGGTGGTCGACTACTTGCAATTGATCCAGGGCGGGGGCCGGCGGCAGGGATACGGCGAAAATCGGGTGCAGGAGATCAGCGAGATTTCGCGGTCGCTGAAAGGCATGGCGCGGGACCTGAACGTGCCGGTGTTCACCTGCTCGCAGCTGAGCCGGGTGGTGGAGAACCGGCCGGGCCATCGCCCGCAGCTTTCCGACCTGCGCGACAGCGGCAGCATCGAGCAGGACGCCGACGTGGTGACCTTCCTCTACCGGGAGGACCGCAACTTCACCGAGGAGGAGTGGGAGCAGCACGCGCCGGGTCAACCATACCCGCGCAACCTGGTGGAGCTGATCGTGGCCAAGCACCGACATGGGCCCACTGGCAGCTTTCACCTCTATTTCCGTGACAACCTGATGCGATTCGACGAATTGCAGCGCTACGAGGAGTCCGTCGCCTAGATGGACGACGTCGCTGGCAAAGCGACTCTGCCGGCCAACGCACGCCGGATCCCGATACCGGCGGCGGCCCTGGCACAGTGGCTGGCCGACATCGACGACATCATCGAACTCAAGGTGACGCTGCGGGCATTGGCCCTGCTGGCCGAAACGCCAGCCCGAGGACCCGTACCGCCCGGCATCGGCCTTCACGAACTGCTGGACGATCCCTTTCTGGAAGCAGGGATGGACAATACAGAGATCCGGCAGGGACTGGCGTCGGCCGTCGCACGGAGAACACTGCTGGCGGTTCAATCCGGCGGCGAGGTCCGCGTATTCCTGAACGACGAGGGCTGCCGGCGCTATGTGAAGACCGCCGGAGTCACGGAGTTGACCGCCGCCGACCTGACCGGTCAGGTGGATCCCAATGCGTCGGAACCGTTGCCGCAGCCTCCGACAACCGGAGAGCCGCGTGCTAACATATTCGCGTTATACGAGCAGCACATCGGCCCCTACGGGCACAGCGTCGCGGAGCAGTTGCGGGCAGCGGAGGAGGAGTACCCGGCGGAATGGATTGCCGAGGCCATCGCCGTCGCAGCGGAGCGTAACGCCCGCAGTTGGCGGTATATCGACGCGGTTCTGCGCAGGTGGAAACGAGAACGTCAACCCGGCCTCGCGGTAGGCATAACCGACCGACTTGGTGATACGAACCATGAGCATGGAGAGCCTGGGAGCGATACTGCGCCGGATAGCCGCACGGGATACCTGGACAGCTATCGACGGCGATACGGCCGACTACCCTGGGAGCCCGGAGAACCGGAGCGGCGCTGAGGACTGCGAACGATGCGGCGGCGCGGGTTGGGTCACCCGGCGGGTCCATGTGACCAATCCCGACTTCGGCAAGGTGTTTGCGTGCCAATGCCAGGAACAGGACGCCGACCGGAGCCAACGCATCGAGGCCCTGGAGCGGTACAGCAACCTGGGATCCCTGCGGCAGGCCACGTTCGAAAACGCCAACCCGGACGGATTGGGCCAGGAAACGGCGACCCGACAGGCCTTTCGCCACGCGCTGGCCGCGGCCGTTGCATATGCCGATGAACCCGACGGCTGGCTGACCCTGGTCGGTCCCAGCGGGAGCGGCAAGACCTACCTTGCCGCCGCCATCGCCAACCGACGTATAGAGTTGGGAAATCCGGCGCTGTTCATCACCGCGGCGGACCTGATCGACTACCTGCGCAGCGGTTTTGACGACGAAGCCGACCAGCCTTTCGTCGACCTGTTCGAGCAGGTTCGCAGCGCGCCGCTGCTGGTCCTCGACGACCTGCCGACGCGGCCGTCAACGCCCTGGACCCAGGAGCGGCTTTTTCAACTCCTGGCCTCGCGGCACGCGGCACGGCTGCCCACCGTGGTCACCCTGCGCGGCGACCCCGACCGGCTGGACGAATTCCTGCGCACCCGACTGGAATCGCCGGACGGGTTTGGCCGGATGTACCGGCTGGGGAGGGTCGGCGGTACCACGGCTCGCTCGATTGGCTCGGTCCCGCCCAACATGCGGTCCCGCATGACCTTTGCCGCGTTCGATCCCTCTGGCAACGGCAGGTTGACCGACAACCAGCAACGCAGTCTGCGGGCGGCCAAGTCCTACGTGCAACGTTGGGCCAACAGCCCCGACGGATGGCTCAGCCTCCACGGTCCCTATGGCGTCGGCAAAACCCACCTGGCCGTTGCGGCGGCCGGAGAGCGGGAGGATCGAGGCGACGAGGTCTTCTTTGCCACGGTGGCCGATCTGCTGGACTTTCTGCGGGCGTCATTTGCGCCGGACAGCGCCGTCAACCACGACGACCTGCTGGACCGGATCCGCAACGCCGACGTCCTGGTGCTGGACGACATGGGAGCCGAGCGGAGCACTCCCTTCGCGGAGGACAAACTGTTCCAGATCGTCGGCTATCGGTACGAGGAGCGGCTGCCCACGATCATCACCACGTCGCAGCAGATCGAGGCCATAGCGTCCGCCCGGCCGCGCATCGCTTCCCGCCTGCAGGATCCGCTGGTGGTCACCGAAATGCCCATGGAAGCGCCGGACTTTCGACGGGGCGGCCTGCGCAACTGATCCCCGGAGCAGGTACTCGCCGCGACCGGCCAATGATGGCATAATCCCGTATCGCCCCGGACCGCCCACGAGAGTGAATGCCACATGACCACCCTAAGCTTCGCCGACTGGAACGACGCCCAGGAATACTACTTCGCCAACGGGCTCACCGACGGGTTGCCCATTGTGCCGCCCACTCCGGACCGGGTGCAGGCCATGCTGGAATATGCCGGCGTGGACGCCGACCACCACCTGGGCACGGAGATCATCCGGCAGAAACGGTTCACGGCCGGCAAGGCGGCGGTGAACGCCGTGATGGCCGGCTGCCTGCCGGAGCATTTTCCGGTGGTCATGGCGGCGCTGTCGGCGATCGCGGACCGGGGCTTCAACCTCCACGCCAGCAGCACGTCCACCAACGGCGCCACGGTGCTGACGGTGGTGAGCGGGCCCTACGCCGAGGCCATCGGGATGAACGGGGGCGTGGAGATGATGGGAAACGGCAGCCGTGCCAACGCGGCCATCGGGCGGGCGGTGAACCTGTTCAAGTCGAACTTCTACGGGTCAGTTCCGGTGGTGATGGACAACAGCACCTTCGGCCACGCCGGCAAGATCACATTTGCATTTCCCGAGAACCTTGAAATCAGCCCGTGGCCGTCGTTGGCGTCGGAGTTGGGCTACGGCGAAAACGCCACCATCGTGCAGGCGTTCGCGACCCTGGCGCCGCTGCAGGTGACGCTGCACAGTGGCCGGGACCCGGCCGATTTTCTGACCCCGGTCGCGCACTCCATGCTGGCGTTCGGGCCGGGCATGCCGGAAGTGATCTGCGTCATCAGTCCGGAGGCGATGGGGCACATTGCGGCGGCCGGATGGTCGCGGCAACGGGTGGCCGATTTCCTGCACGACAAGGCGTGGGTTCCGGTGTCGGAGTGGATGCGCTGGAAACGCATGGGGCATGAACTCGACCACGACCGGATGGTTCCGGTGGTCCCCGAGGCGGACCGGATCACGGTGCTGCCCGGCGGCGGGATGGCCGGAGCCTTCGTCAGCCTCATCGCCACCTGGGGCTCCAGCCGCTCGGTCATTCGGCAAGTGGCGGTACCGAGCGCACAGGAAAAGCAAACCCATGTGCTATAATTACCAGCATCCGCAGTATCTCGCGGCGCGCGCCGAAGCCTCCGCACGTTCCGGTGGCGTCTGCCAGTTTTGCGGACAGAAACCGGCAGTTGAAGCGCACCATTGGGCAGAACACTACCCACAGGAATGGGAGACAACTCCGGATGACCTGACCGCCCTGTGCAACCTGTGCCACGAAATTGCAACCACGATGCGCCGGTTTACCCGCACCGGCGGCGACGCATACGGCTTTATGGCCGCGCTTAAAATAAGCATTGAAGAGGAACTGCGATGGAATACGAAGTCACAATCAAGGGCATTAGGCCCATCATCCAGCACAACGGAGCGGCCGGACTCGACACCCGAAGCCCTGCCAACATCGAGAAGGCAGAAATCGCCCGCAAGCGTGGTTCCAACCGGACCATCACCGACAACGAACGGCTCCGGGAACTCGAATGCCAAATCAGCCTTTACCTCGACGCGAGCGGAGCGCCTACAATCCCGGAAGCGGCTATCCGAGCCTGCATCGAAACCGCCGCCCGCAAGATGAAACAGGGGCCACAAGTACGGGAAGGGTTGATAGTCACCGAGATCATCTCGTTTGACTACGACCGGGAGTACTACGGCGCTACGGTAGAAGAGTTGGGCAAGACCACGCAGTTCACCGTACCGGTAAAAGTGGGGCAAGCCCGCATTGAACGGACACGGGCCAAATTTGACGAATGGTCACTAACTTTCCGTTTGGACGCTGACGACGAATTGGTTGACCAAGATCAGTTAGGCGGCTGGCTAGACATAGCTGGCCGGCGCATTGGATTAGGCGATTGGCGACCGGAAAAGAGCGGCACTTATGGCCGATTTGAGACGGTCAGCATCAATCCAATTCGCAAGTAGTACCGCAGGCATGGCGGGGCGCGGCAAGGCCAGGTACGGCGCGGCATGGAGTGGCCCGGCATGGCGATGCTTGGCCGGGCAAGGCTAGGCAGGGAAAGTTGCAACCGGTAAACATGGCCCGGATCTGTAGGACTTGGTGTTGCCCGGCATGGCAAGGTTTTCAATCAACAACTGTTTACAGGTGGCATGACTCGGCTGGGCCTATCTGGGCGCGGCATGGCATGGCTGGGCGCTGTTCGGCTCGGTATGGTGTGGCATGGCAAGGTTAACCATAACTCACCTAAGATAGATCATGGCACGGCCCGTCCAGGCAAGGTTGGGCTTGGCATGGCGTGGTATGGCGCGGCAGCGCAAGGTTTCAATCAACGAACATAGCTTGGCACGGCAGAGCGGGGATCGGCTCAGCTAGTTGAGGCTTGGCCCGGCGCGGAAGGGCAGGGTATGGTATGGCTCGGTCCGGCTCGGCAGGGCTAGACGATTACCCGCTGGGTAAACTCGGTGGGTAATCTACATCTTATGCAAGGAGGACATCGCATGACTACGCAAGGTTCGCCCATCGTCACACTGGACCCGCGAGACGACGCACCGCCAGCGCCATCGCGGCTGGCGCAACGTCCGGCGACCCTGGACGGCAAGGTAATCGGGCTGTTCGCCAACAACAAGCCGCACTCGGAGGATCTGCTGCGCCGCATCGCCGCCATCATCGGCGAGCGGTACGACATCGCCGGCACGGTGGAGCACAACAAGGGCGGATGGCAGTGGCCGGCGCGCATTGAGGACCTGCAGCGCACTGCGAAGAGCATCGACGTGGCAATACACGCCACGGCGGAATGAGGGTCCTGCACCGCGTGCAGTGTGCACGACGCAATGGAAACCGAGCTGCTGGGGATCCCGTCCACCGTGCTGACCACCCGGCCCTTCGTGAGCCAGGCCCACGCCATGTCCCGGATGCGCGGCGACCCGGATTACGGGCTGGCAATCGTCGAGCACCCCATCGTGACGCTGTCCGATGCGGAGCTATCGGAGCGGGCGGCCACCGCGGCGCCCCAGGTCATTGCCTGCCTGGTGGATCGATAGTTACCGGCGGCCGGTCTTAAACGCCGTAGGGGCGACCCATGGGTCGCCCCTACGCAATTGCGACCGAGGTTCAGTCGCCTACAGGGGCAGGTGGACAGCCTCGCCGGTTTGGGCGCTCACGGTTACTGCCTCGGTCCACTCCATGTAGTGGACGCCGATGTTGAACGGGGTACGCATGACCGGCGCGCCGTCGCGGATGGAGGCGATGAACTCCTGCTCGACGGCCCACGAGTAGCGGCTTTCGGGCGGATTGGCGATTTCCTGCAACTGGGAGTCGCCGCGCTTTCCACCATAGACGCGCATCCGCCCGTCCACGTGGATCGTGCCGTCGGTGCCGTAGATCCAGACCGAGTTGCCCGGGGACAGGCCGGCGCAGGCGCTGAACTTGAGGTGCGCGTTGGCTCCGTTGGCAAGCCGGCACAGGATGTCGACGGTGTCGGGCACGGTGACCGAGCGCCAGTTGCCGTCGTCGTCGCGGCGGTGTGGGACCGAGATCTGGCTCATGGCCATCACCGAGGTGGCCCGTCCAACCCAGCGGATCATGGCCTCGTACCAGATGCCCATGTTCAGGATGTTGAACCCGCTCATGTCGCGGTCCTGGCGCCAGTGCAGCGTGGAGTCGCGGTCGGTAAACCCGGTCTGGGACTGCACGTCGATGGACACCAGGTCGCCGATGTAGCCTTCGGCAATCAGCCGGATCATCAGGTCGTCGATGCCGAAGGACATGGGCGAAGGCACGATCTGGGCGACCAGGTTGGGAGACGCCTGGGAAGCGGCCAGCATCTCGTGGGCCTCGGCGGCGTTCATGGCCATGCGGGCCTCGCAGAGCACGTGCTTGCCGGCCTCCAGCGACGCCATGGTGAGGGTGCGGTGCATGTAGGGCCAAGTGCCGATGCAAACGGCGTCGAGGCTCTCGTCTTCGAGCAGCTCTTCCCAGTTGTCGTAGACGGTGGGGATGTTGAAGGCGTCGGCGACGCGCTGGCCGGACTCGCGGGAGCGGTTGGCGACCGCGCCGATCTCCACGTTGGGAGTGCTGTCAAACCCCGGGATGTGTCGATCACGGGTATTGCGGCCGGCGCCGATCAGGCCGACGCGGACGGATTCGATTGCCACGGTAGTACCTCCTGACGATACTTAGAGGCGCGCCTGGGTGCGAAAGTGCGGCGCGGCGCAACGGATTATAGGGTAAGGCTCGCAGCACGGTCAAAACGGCGACAGTCCTCACGCGTACCCATTTGTCATCGCGAGGAGCGCAGCGGCGTGGCGATCTCGACGCCGTAGCAGTCATGCCGGTCTTGAAGAACTCCCTTGCGCCGACGGGATTGCCGCACTTCGCTCACAACGACACTTCCCCCGCAACTCTGAACAATTACCGGTGCTGATGCCTGTTTACCTGTACGAGGCGGTGGCCAGGGAAACGATCCGCTCACTTCGGCGATTACTGAGCCGTTGAACCTCTCTGCCGAAGACCGATGCCGGAAATCGAGAATCCGACGTCGCTATCGTAGAACGACAACCCTTCCCAACGCGCGCGAAAGCCGTTGCGGAGAGGGCTATTGACGCCTCACCCGATGGCGCCGCGCCGGATTTGCTGCAGGGCCATCTGCGCGTGCCACTCCATGGCCCCCAGGCCGACCACACGCACACCGACCTCGAAGTAGCGTCTGGCCGATGCTGCCATGGCGTCGAAGTCCGGCGAGTCCAGGCCCATGTTGTACATGATGGCGGCGCCGTGTCGCTCCGCAGTCTTTACGGCGTTTTCCAACAGCCTCATGACCTTGGGGTCTTCGTACTTGAACGGCACTCCCAGGATCTTGGTCACGTCGCCCGCGGCCAACCACACCAATCTGATACCGTCGATAGCCAGGATGTCGTCGAGGTCGCGCAGGCCACCCTCGCTCTCCACGGTTGGCACGATCAAAGTCCCTTCCCGGGTTTTGCGGTTGAACTCTGGGAAGTCCTCGGCGGTGTCGAAACGGCGCAGATGTATGAGGCGGTGCCAGTCGTCCCGCAGGCCCATCAACTCCTGGACCTCCTCTTTTGAGCCCACCGACACCGTGACGGCCGTGGCCCCAAGGGCAAAGGCGCGGGCCGCATCGGAAACGGTGCGCCGGTCGGTACCGGTGGCCCACGGAAAAGCCTGCACCCGTATCATGGGAGAGATGCCCGTACCGCGGGCCGCCCGTATCAGATGGGCAATGTTATCCCAATCGTGGGCGGTGAACATCATGTCGGCCATGAAGCAGTCGATGCCCGCCAAGCCAGCCACTTCAACCATGTTTGGATGACTGAATACGTAGGCGCAGAGGGAGGGCTGTTCCGCATCCAGATTAGCCAGTAGCCGGTCGGTTGATGGGTCCGGAAAGAGCACGGGGCACCTCGTGGTCACAAAATATTCTGACGGCATCTTACCAGAGGCGGGGTGATCTCCTCCCCGGCCGACCCAGCGCCGGGCACTGCGGATGACAATCAATGCGGCAGGGTTTACCCGAACAGGCGACAGGACACATCGGGTCGAGCGCGGCTCCAACACCTACGGCTCGGTGACGCGGTAAATGGTAGTCCGGTCGTTGGCGTAGGCCAGTTCGAGCGTGCCGTCCTCCACCATCCGGTCGAACTTCTCGATGCCGTGCGGCAGGTAGTAGATCCGCTCCAGGTCGCCCACAATGATGTATCGAACGCGGTACTGGTCGATCAGGTCGAGCGCGGCCTGCTTGCTCTGCGTGTTGTAGATGGAGGAGACGTCCTGCGCGCGATGCCGTATGAGGTCCCAATCGTTGCGCTGCTGGATCTGGTGCCACGACCAGCCGATGACGGTAGGCAATCCGGTATACACGGACGTCCGGCCGTTCCAGCGGTACTGATCCCCGTGGGCCTCTAGCACCACCGGGGAACCGGAGACGTTGCTCTGCAACCAGCGGATGGCGTCGGCGTCCCAGCGCATTTCGATGGGTTCGTCGCGCTCCGAGTGCACGGCGTCGGCCATCCACGCCGAGCCGTTGAGGGTCAATGGCGTGGGGTGGAAACGGTCCTGGATACGCACCGGCGTCGCCAGCGCCGGGTAGATCAGCACGCCTACCGCGATCACGCCAGCCACCTGAACGAACGACAGGCGCACCAGATTTGCGACAAACCCCTGGTGAGAACGCCAGGCCGTCCACCCGCGCCAGAAACCGTACGCGCCGGCCACCCCGAACAGCAGCCACGCCACGAGATAGTACTTGAAGAGGGTGTTCATGCGGGCGATGTCGCCTTCCACGCGGATGAATTCCACCCCGATTCCGATGGCCAGGGCCATCGCCAACATGCCGAGGGCGGCCCCGTCGGAACGATACTCGGGATCGCGGCCGTCAAGCAGGGTTGCCGCCAGCGACCAGCAGGCCAGGGTCAGCAGGACCATGAGAACGCCGGCGGTCAGGAACCCGGCGGCAAAGAAGTAGCAAGCCAGGACGACGCCAGACAGCGCGGCCACCAGTAGCCATTGGTGTGTTGCCGGAACCGGTATTCCTGATCTGATCCGGGCCAGGAGCGGGGCGCAGGCTCGCGGCAGCGTCACTGACAGCAGCGCCAGCGCCGCCCATAAGGGAAGCGCGTGGATCAGCAGGTAGTTGGCCAGGGGGGTGCGCCAACGGGTCGGTTCGATACCGGTGCCGAAGGTATCGGTGGCGGCGTGGAACGGCAGGAACGCCACGTAGCTGACCACCACGGCCAGCATGGCGAGGGCGATGCCGACGGCCAGACGCACCTTGAGTTCTCCCTGCATCAACCACGCCGCGGTCATGGCGAATCCAAGCATCAGCAGGGCGTACACGGGGTATTCCCACGAATTGATGGTCCACAGGCTGCCCACCGCCAACCCCATCAGCGCGACGCACGTCCAGGTCCAGATGCTCTGCGGCCCGTGCCTTGACACGCCGGTCAACGCGGCGAAACCCAGCGCGATTGCGAGGAGCGCGACGGGCATGGTCATCATATGCGCGTGAAGGTCGGCGAAAAGGAAGGTGAAGTACGGAAACTCGGTGATGTGAAACCCAAGATCGACCTGATCGCGTGGCTCCAGCCACGGGGTCAGCGCGTTGGGTTCAAAGATTGGGATCTCGGGTATGGCGCGGCTGCTGCGCCAGAAATCGAAACTGGACAGGGACACGCCCATCCCCTGGATTCGGCCGGACAGGATGTGAAAAAGCTGGACCGCGCCGTCCAGGTTGCCGGCGACCGCGACCATCAACGCGGCGGCCAGGCCCGCCAGCGCCGCGCCGCCGGGGATCCACTCCCGCGCGCGGCGCAGTGACACCATCCGTCGCCAGCCTCCACCAGGCGGTTGGCCGGACGGCGGGTTATCCGGCGGAACGATTCGGGCCGACTTGACCAGGTCATATACCAGGGCGCCGGCGCCGGTTGCGGTGAGGGCGAACAGCGTCGGCACGGCGAGGTTGAACGCCACGACCGGTGGAATACCCGTCAGCCGGGTGGGAATGGACAGGACGAAGTAGCCCCAGTAGTAGTAGTTGAGGTAGCCGCCGGCGAACCACGGGTCGTACGGCGGCAAGACGGACGAGCGCGCCACGGCGGTGAAATAGGCCAGCTCCATGGGCTTCTCGCCGCCGCGCCACGGGTGCCACAGGTCTGGATTGGCGGCTCTGATCAACACAAACGCCAGGTAGGCCACGATGAACAACGCCTCGGCGGCCAGCACCATGCGCCAGCGCTCGCGCAGCCATCCCGCCATCTCTCGCCAGTGTCCAGCCAGAACCGCGCCCGAGGGTATCGCCACGATCAGCATCGCCAAAGCGATGGTAGCCGTCGAGAACTGCATGACCCCGGCATTGACCAGCACCCACGCCACCCAGGCCACCAGCAGCATCCCGACGACACGGGAGAAAAGGAGCCCCCGGTCGTACAGCGGACGCAGCAACCACCAGGTGAGCGGGAACGCGATCAGGCAGATGATTTCCAGCGCCAGGAACCAGCTGAGCCACGGGGCCCGGTTGGGCCATCCATCCGGTCGAAATACCTGCGACCAGGTGCCGCCGTTCTGCTGGGCTTCCCGCGCATTGGGAGGCAGCATCAGCGGTGGCGTTTCCTCGGGGCGTGCCGAGGCATCGTCGATCAAGGACCGTATTTCGCCGGTGGACAGCCGGTCGACGTTGCGGAACACCAGCACCCGGGGGTGGTCGTATCCGATGACGTTTTCGTCAGCGTAGCCGAGGTTCAGGCCAGAATTCAACGCGGCGGCGTTTCGGCCGTCCTCAACGCGAGCGGGTGGGGCCAGACCGGCGCGGCCGTAGGGATCATCGCGCAGCTCAAAACCGGCCAACGCGGGATACGACGAGAATGACCGTTCCAGGCGGTAACCCAGGTCTCCGGCGAACAACAGGCGGAGGAACGCCGAACTCTGCGGATATTCTTCCGGCAGCCGGGCGACTGAGCCATAGGCCCGATTGGAATAGAAGACCACGTAGTCGCTGGAGGACAGGCGATCAACAAGGTCCGGGATTTTGCTGCGGTCGGCGTCGGGATGGTAGGCGGGAAAGGTCCAGACGTCGTAACGGCCGAGGTCGGGAATGCGCTCGTCCCAATAGGAGCCACCGTTGATGATGGAGGCGTCGAATGGAACGTTGGCGTTGATCCACTCCGAGGCCGCGACCGCCGTGTGGGGACGGCTGTAGATGCTGGAGAAAGCAATGGCGTACAGGACGGTGGACGCAACGACGAGCGCGAGAAAGGCGATGCTGGCCGGATAAGCGTATCGGCGGCTCGCGTCCGCAGCCCTTTGCCAACGCGAAGGCTGACGGTCCACGAGGTCGTCGGGTTCCACGGTTCGTCCGGTTGCGGAAACCACCATGCCGCCGGTGGGAGGCGTGGCGTGCCATTCCTCCGAGAACGGCGCGTCGTCGCCGAAGAGCGGTTCGTCGAAGATGAGGTCGTCGCCAACGGTGGGAGGGGTGGCATGCCACTCTTCGGAAAACGGCGCGTCGTCGGGCAGGATGGACGCACCGGCCGGATCCCGGGTCTGCCACGACCGGGCCCACGTCACCGCGGCGACCAGCATCCGGGCACCCATCAGGATGTAGAAGGGCATCAGAGGGAACACGTAGCGCAGGAACTTGACCTCGAACAACTCCAGGAACACGAACGCGGGCACGGCCCAGGCCAGCAGCAGGAGGTCGACACGTTGGGCGATACCGCCCCGCCATGCCATCCACGCCGTGAACGGTGCGGCCAGCCAAGCGACAATCCCCAGCGGAATGCCCAATCCCCAGACCGAGGTCTGACGGATCTGGTACCAGAAGGCCGGCGTGTCGGCGTATTGCCAGGTGAAGGGCCAGTGGCCGGCCTCCCGGGCCATTTCCGCCTGAGCGCGGATGTCGGCGACGAACGTGCTGAAATCCAACAACGCGTAAGGGGTGGTGATGAAAAACGCCACCAACGCCAGCAGGCCGGCCACCAACACCGTGGGCGCGAATCTGACGGCCGACAGCACCGTCAGATCTGTCCATCGCCCGCCGGCTCGGTCCTTCCAGGTCCAGAGGAACACCAATGCCAGCGGCGCTAGGATGGGCGCCACCGACACCTTGGGCGCCATGGCCAGGCCCACCAGCAGGCCCAGCAGGGCGGCGTCGCGAACCCGGGCGGTGTCCCCGAACCGGAGCATGGCCCACAGCGCCGCCAGAGACGTGAGAACCGTGAAGGGTTCCGGCCGGTAGAAGTGGGCGTGCTGGATGTGGATTACCGCGAACGCGGTCAACGCTGCCGCCAGCAGGCCCGTCCAACGGCCGTACATCCGGCGGCCGATGACGAACATCAGGGCCACCGATGCCGTGTCGGCGAGGGCGGCCAGGGTTCGACCGGCGAAGCGCAGGTCCATGGCGCCCCAGTCGGTGAATAGCTCGGCCACCGAACGGATCAGAACCAGCGCGTAGATCAGGATGCTGCCCAGCGGGAACCAGTGCGGGTTGAGAGGACTGCGTTCGGCCGACAGGGCGGTGCCGATGCCGGGCAGGCCGGGCCGCATTTCCTCCCACTGGTTCAACCAGGTCTCGTGTCCCGGCGCCTGGGTGAGCACACGGAACATGTCATCGGCGCGCAGGTAGAAGGAACGCTCGTCGGGGTGGAATCCGTGGCCGTCATCCCAGTCGATGCCATAGATCCGAAGGGCCAGCGCGGCGACCAGCAGGGCCGACAGCAGAAAATTAGGCCCCCACAGCCTGCGCAGGGGGGCAAAGAGGCGAAGCCGGTGAGCGTCCATGGGGCGTGAGCGCATCAACCGCCAGGGATTGCTACGAAATCAGGCAGCACAGGTCGGCGGTTCTACAGGAGTATCCCCACTCGTTGTCGTACCAACCCAGGATCTTGACCATGCTGTCGTCCAGCACCATGGTGCTCAGGCCGTCGAACACGCAGCTATGGGTGTTGCCGCGAATATCGGAGCTGACGATGGGGTCCTCGGTGTATTCGAGTATACCCTTCAGCGGACCCTCGGCAGCGGCCTTGAAGGCGGCGTTGATCTCGTCTTTGGTGACGTTCTGCTTGAGGTCGGCGACAAAGTCGGTAGCAGACCCGATGGACGTGGGGATGCGATAGGCGATGCCGTGGAGCTTGCCGTTGAGCTCGGGAAGCACCACTCCCACGGAACGAGCCGCGCCGGTGCTGGTGGGGATGATGTTCTGGGCGGCGGCCCGGGCCCGGCGCAGGTCCCGGTGGTTGCGGTCCAGGATGCTCTGGTCGTTGGTGTACGCGTGGATGGTGGACATCAGGCCGCGCTCGACCCCGAAGGCATCGTGCAGCACCTTGACCATGGGCGCGAAGCAGTTGGTAGTGCAGGAGGCGTTGGAGATGATCCGGTGCTCGCCGGCGTCGTACACCTCGTCGTTCACGCCGAGCACGATGGTGGCATCGGCTCCGCGTGCCGGAGCCGAGATGATGACCTTTTCGGCGCCGCCGCTGTCGATGTGGGCGGCCGCCTTGGCGGCGTCGGTGAAGCGGCCGGTGCATTCCACCACGATGTCGACGCCCATCTCGGACCAGGGGATGTTGGCCGGGTCGGCTTCCTGGAACATCCGGATCGACTTGCCGTCGATGACTATATTCCCGTTGTCCGTACGCACGGTGCCGGCGTAGGAGCCGTAGGTGCTGTCGTACTTGAACAGATGGGCGGCGGTATCGGGATCTCCCAGGCCATTCACGGCGGCCAAATCCAGGCGGTCGTGGTAGGTGGGTGAAAGCGCCGCCCGGGCGACCAACCGTCCGATCCGCCCAAACCCATTGATACCGATGCGCGTCGCCATCGTGGAATGCCTCCCATCAGTTCAATCGTGGCCAAAAGTGATCAGGCAGAGCACGCGATATACGTACTGTCCCGCCGACGATCTCGAGATTCTCGCGGTCAGTTCGACCCCGCCGGCGCCCGCGATTATACCACCGAAAAGGCCAATCCGGGCCGCACGGCAACGCGGCCGGTATACGCCCAGCTAGTGGGAGCCGAAGCTACCGTAAACCTGCGGGCCGGCGTACCGGGCCGCGTCGCCGAGTTCCGCTTCGATGCGCAAAAGGCGGTTGTACTTGGCGACCCGCTCGGACCGGGCCGGGGCGCCCGTCTTGATCTGGCCGACGTTCCACGCGACGGCGAGGTCAGCGATGGTGGTGTCCTCGGTTTCGCCGGAACGGTGGCTCATCACGGCGGTCCAGCCGGCGTCGCGGGCCATGCCCAACGCGGCGGCGGTTTCCGATAGCGTGCCGATCTGGTTGGGCTTGAGCAGGATGGCGTTGCCGGCTTGCTCGTCGATGCCGCGCCGGAGGCGGCTGATGTTGGTGACCAGCAGGTCGTCGCCGACCAATTGGACCGAATCGCCCAGCCGTTGGGTCATGGTTGACCAGCCGGCCCAGTCGTCTTCGAACAGCCCGTCCTCGATGCTGATGATGGGGTATTCGGCGCACCATTGGGCGTACAGATGCACCAGTTCGTCAGCGTTAAGGGACACTCCCTCGCGTTCGAGCCGGTAATTCGACGCGTCAGCGTCCCACAGTTCCGACGCCGCAACGTCCAGGGCGATATGAACCTGCTCGCCGGGCCGGTATCCGGCGGTTTCGATGGCCTGCAACACCACCTCGATGGCGTCGCGGTTGGACGGCAGGCTCGGGGCGAATCCGCCCTCGTCGCCGACGTTCAGGTTGTGCTCACCGCTGCGAAGGATCGACTTCAATGACTGGTAGATCTCAACGCCGGCGCGCAAGGCGTCCGAGAAGCGGTCGAAACCGGAGGGGGCGACCATGAACTCCTGCACGTCGGCCGAGTTGGACGCGTGCCGGCCTCCGTTAAGGATGTTGAGCAGCGGCACGGGCAGGCTCACCGGACCGCCGGCTGCCAGGTGCCGCCAGAGGGATCCTCCGTGCTCCGACACGGCGGCGGCACGGGCGGTCGCCATGGACACGGCCAGCACCGCGTTGGCGCCGAGGCCGCTCTTGTCGTTGGTGCCGTCCAGTTCAATCAGCCGGCGGTCGACGTAGGACTGGTCGAAAGGAGAAACGCCAGACAGTGCGGGGCCGATGCTGTCGTTCACGTTGGCGACGGCGGCAAGTGTCCCGCTGCCGCCGAACCGGGCGCGGTCGCCGTCGCGGAGCTCCAGCGCCTCGTAGCTGCCGGTGCTGGCGCCCGAGGGGACGAGAGCCAGGCCCACGCTGCCGTCGCTCAGGGTCACCTCGGCTTCGACCGTGGGGTTACCGCGGGAGTCCAGGGCTTCCCGGCCAATCACGGACGCGATGGTGGCATCAGCCATTGGGCACCTCCGGCAGGGGTTCGGAGAAGGCGACGGTCTGGGTTTCGTCGGTGCGGGCGAGGGCGGCGGCCACCGCCTTGTCCACGGCGTCGGCCGGGTCATCGGCGATTATGTAGTTATCGCCTACGGGCAGACCGTCGCCGCGCAGGGTCAGCGGCCAGCTGTGCAGCGAGACCACCGGTATCCCATAGCTGAGCGCGTAGGCGATCTCCGAAAGGGTGCCGAATGCGCCGCCCACCGCGATCACCGCCTGTCCGGTGCTGACCACCGCGACGTTCCGCGCGAACCCCATGTTGGTGGCGACGGGAAAGTCGACCCACTCGTTGGCGGTGTGGGGCGATCCGCCGGGCAGGATGCCGATGGTGGTGCCGTTTTCAGATTTCGCTCCCTTGCACACCGCCTCCATGACGCCGGTGAGGCCACCGCAAACCAGCGTGATGCCCCGTCGGCCCAGCTCCTTGCCGACGCCCTCGGCGAGGGCGTACACGTGAGGCGGCGGGTCGTAGTTGCCGATAACTGCGATGATCATGGCGTTAATTTGCTCCAATAAATTCCGACCGCCGATATGACGTGTTGAATCTGTCGTACCTCAACTCGCATACCAATAGCTCGGCGATCAACCGGCCGAATGTCCACGAACTGATCCTGTGTACCGCAGGCAATCATGACGCTTGTGCGATTACGAGCGCACGTAATAGACTGCGGGCGCAATTGGTAGTCGGTCAGACCCCGCGCACCAATTCTATCTCATCATCGGAGGACCAATGCCAGGCATCGATTTGCCTCAAACTGTTGCAGACTCCCTTCTCGCAGCAGAAAAACGCAAGGTCAATGACCACGAGTGGCGTTTCCCTTACACCGGAGGGAAAACGATCATTCCATTAGAGTCAATAGACGGACGGGAAAACTTTTCATTAGACCTGTACCGTGGTCGAATCAATCTAGCGAAAAATACCCTCCAAAATAGAGCGCGACGCTCTGTAATTCTGGCACGGCTTGATATCGGTGGGCCTCCGCATCGCAACCCGGACGACGTTGATGTTGCCGCTCCGCATTTACATCTTTATGTCGAAGGATACGCTGATAAGTGGGCGGTTCCCGTACCACCCGAGCACTTTTCCGACGTGAGCGACATCTGGCAAACGCTACAGGACTTTTTGAAATTCACAAACGTCACGGATCCGCCCAGGATCAGACGGGAGTTGTTCAAGTGAACGACGACATCCAGATTTTGTTGGACCAATATTGGGATTGGCTGAAGGATAAGACCACCTTACGCCAGATCGACGGTTGGTACGAAATCACGACGCCTCATCTGGATCGCCATAATGACTATATCCAGATATATGCCACGAAATCGGGTGAGGGATTCTTGCTGACTGACGATGGGTTTATTTTGGACGACCTAGAGATGGCTGGTTGTCCCATCGACAGTCCGCGGCGGCAAGATATCCTTGCTACCACGCTACGGGGTTTCGGTGTCGAACTTATAGAAAATCGTCGCTTGGAAGTCAGGGCGGTGTCAGCCAATTTCGCGGTACGTAAGCACAGCCTGCTTCAAGCCATGCTGGCTGTTAACGACCTCTTCTATTTGGCGCAGTCTACGGTTGCCAGCTTATTTTTGGAGGACGTGGCCGCATGGCTGGACGACTGCGATATCCGGTACACACCGGACGTTACTTTGAAAGGAAAAAGCGGGTACGATCATCGGTTCAACTTCATTATTCCCAAATCTCGTTCTCATCCCGAGCGACTGTTGCGGACCGTGAACCGTCCGAGCCGAGACATCGCCCAAGCAATCGTATTTTCGTACATTGATACTCGTGACATACGTCCATCGGATTCTCGCACCTACGCATTTCTGAACGATACCGACCAATCCGTCTCTGGCAATGTCGAGGAAGCGTTAAGAAATTACGAGGTGCTCCCAGTGTTGTGGACGCAACGCGAAGCAGTACGTCACGAATTGGCGGCGTGATGGGTTGCACCGAGTTCGGTGCAGGCATGACCGGCTCCGTCAGCAATTATCCCAATGGCACGATCGCCGCGCTGGCGGCGTCGATCAGGCCCAGCAGCGGGGCGGGGTAGACGCCCAGCCAGGTTACGACCAGCAGGCCCGCGCCCATGGTGGCCGTGAGCAGCAGCGACGGGCGAGGCATGGCCGGAACCGGTGGGTCGTCGTGAGTGTCGTGGGCGTGAACCTCTCCTTGATCGGTGGCGGGTTCGTGTTCCTCTTCGGCATGGTCGGGGTTGGACGGCCGCTCGATGTACATCTGGCGGAGAACCTGCAGGTAGTAGTAGAGGGAAATCAGGCTGGCGAAGATTGCGACGCCGGCCAGCCACAGGAACCCGCCGTCGGCCACGGCCGCGAACAGGTAGAACTTGGCGGTGAACCCGGCGAATATGGGCAGGCCGGCCAGGGAGAACAGGCCGATGGCGATGGCGGCGGCGACAAAGGGCTGCCGGTCGGCCAGGCCGGCCAGGTCCGCGATGTTGTCCTGGCCGGTGCGATTGTAGTAGGCGGTGACGCCGGCGAACACCACCAGGTTGGTCACAGCGTACACCACCAGGTAGAAGACCACCGACTTGGCAGCCAGGGCAAAGTCGCTGCCCAGCACCGCGATGCCGGCCAGGGCGTAGCCCACGTGTCCGATGCTGCTGTAAGCCATGAGCCGCTTCAGGTTCCGCTGGGCCAACGCCACCAGGTTGCCCAGGAGCATGGTGACTGCGGCCAGCACGGCGATAACCAGTTGCCACTCGTCCCAGCGGTCCACGGCGGGAACGATGGCCTCGGCGAAGAGGCGCAGGGTCAGGGCGAAAGCGGCGGCTTTTGATCCGATGGCGAGGTAGGCGGTCACCGGCAAGGGCGCGCCTTCGTAGGCGTCCGGGGCCCACATGTGGAAGGGCACCGCCGACAGCTTGAACCCCAGCCCGACAACCAGCAACGCCACACCCACCCACAGTACCGGGCTCACGGCGCCGGGTGACGCCAACTCCTCGGCGATGCCGGCGAAGAAGGTGGTACCCAGGGCGGCGTAGATGTTGCTGAGCCCGTAGAGCATGATGGCCGACGACAGCGCGCCGATGATGATGTACTTGATGCCAGCCTCGTTGGAGCGCGCCTCGCGCAATCCATATGCCACCATGACGTAAAGGCTGAAGGAGAGCAGTTCCAGGGCGATGTAGGCGGTGAGCAGTTCCCGGGACATGGCCATGAGGTTCATGCCGAGAACGGAGAAGAGCAGCAGCCCATAGAACTCGCCGCGGTGCTCGAGACGATCGCGTCCGTACTCAACCGACAACGCGATGATGCCCACGCCGATGGCCAGGAAGAATATCTTGAAAAAGAGGCCGAAACTGTCGACGACTATGAGGCCGCCGTACAGCTCGATCGAGCCCGACGGCCGCATGAGGATGGCGATGACCATCACGGCCACGAGGCTGACCACCGACAGGCCGGCCAGCCACTCCTTGCGGTTCTCGGGCAGGAAGAGGTCCACCGTGAACACCAGGAACGCCAGCGCCGTGAGGACGAACTCCGGCGTCAGCAGGTACAGATTGGCGGTGTAATCGATTGGCATTCCGGTAACCGCCTAAAACACCGCCAGCGCGCTTTGGACGCCGGTGTTGATGACGCGCAGCAGCGGAGCGGGCCAGACGCCCACCGCGATGAGGATCAGGACGAACGCAGCGCCCACGCCTTTCTCAACGGTACTGGCGTCGGTGAGGTGGTCCCACTGGGGATCGCCCTCGCCGAAGAAGGAGCGGGCGAGGAGGCGCAGGATGTAGACGGCCGTGATGGCCGCACCGATGACGCCCAGCACCGCCAGCGGCAGGTAGGTTCGGAAGGCTCCAGTGAAGACCATGAACTCGGCGATGAACCCGCTCAGCCCGGGCAGGCCCAGCGACGCGAGGCCGGCGATGGCGAAGAAAAACGTGGTCGTGCCCATGCGCTTGATGAGGCCGTTGAGGATCATGCTGTCGCGAATGTGGGCCCGTTCGTAGATGGCTCCCACCATGGCGAACATGAGGGCCGTCATTATGCCGTGGGAGAACATCTGGAGCACCGCGCCGGCGAGACCTACGGGATGGAGCGTGGCAATACCCATGAGCACGTAGCCCATGTGGCTGACACTGGAATAGCCGATGACGTACTTGAGATCGTTCTGCGACAGCGCGGAGATCGCGCCGTAGATGACGTTCACCGTGCCCAGCCCGATGAGTACCGGCATCCACACCTCTGCCCCCTGGGGGGTGAGAATCATACCAACCTGGATGATGCCAAAGGCTCCCAGTTTCATGAGGACGCCGGCGTGCAACATGCTGACGCCGGTGGGCGCGGCCACGTGGCCGTCGGGCGACCAAGTATGGAAGGGCCAGAGGCCAGCCAGCACGCCGAAACCCAGCGCGAAGAAAGGGAACACCCACATCTGGGTCAGGCGGGAGACTGCGCCGCCCTGCTGGAGCGCGGCCAGCTTGTCGATGTTGAAGGTGGGGTCGCCCGCCTGAGAGGATGCCACGTACAGGGCCAGGATGCCTACCCAGATGAGGATGCTGCCTGCGACCAGCATCAACATCAGCTTCATCGCGCCGTATTCCTTGGTGCGCAGGAAGGAGCCGAAGTCGGTGCTGCTGCCCCACACGCCGATGAGCAGGTACATGGGCAACACGGCCAGTTCGTAGAAGAAGAACAGGAAGAACAGGTCGCGGACCACGAACACCCCAAACACGCCGGCTCCCAGGGCCAGCAGGAGCACGAAGAAGTCGCGCGTCCGGCGGGTGATGGTCTGGCTGATCAGGACCGCGCCCAGCAGGACGATGCCATTGAGCAGCACGAGGGGCGCGCCGATGCCGTTCAATCCGAGGTGCAGGCTGATGTTCACCGGGTGCCCGATCCAGGGGTATTCCCGAACCATCTGGACGCCGCCGGCGCCGTAGTCATAGCGCAGGAACACAATCACGGAGAGGATGAAGCACACCACGGCGACAAAGATGGCGAACTGCCAGGCGTCCCGCGGGCGGTCCCTGGGCAGGAACATCGCCAGGGCAGCGCCGGCCAGGGGCACCAGCACCAGCAGCAGGAGAGATACCTGGTCGAAATTGGCCATGGTCAGTGTCGGTCAGCGCCGCCGGCTAGACGGAACGCAGCCACCAGAAAATCGCCAGGCCGATCACGCCCAGCGCCACGGCCAGGGCATAGGAGTAGACGTGACCGGTGACGTGCAACCGCAGCGCGATACCAGCCTTGCGGACCACGTCGGCCGGTCCGTTCACCGCGACGTCGTTCACCACGGCGCGGTCGAAGAACGCCAGCGCGGCGGAAACGGTGAGCACGACGCGGTCGATGGTCCACTGGTACGCCTCGTCGACGTAGTACCGGCGCTCGACCACCCGCAATACGCCGGCGAAACGGGTACGCCACGGGTCGTGGGAAACCGACCGGCGCACGTAGACGAGCCACGCCAGCGCAAACGCGCCCACCGCCAGGATGATCGACAGCGCTCCCAGCACGTAGTTGAAGTGGAACTTCTCCGCGTGGTCGTAGAAGACAAACCCGCCGATGCCGTCGAAACCGCCCGGCCAGTTGAACGCGATCCAGCCGAAACCCACGGCCAGCACCGCCAGCACGGACATCACGCCGGTCATCAGCAGCGGCGACTCGTGGGCGTGGTGGCTGTCCTCGCCCTCGGCTCCGAAGAATACGACGAACATGGCGCGGGCCATGTACAGCGCGCTGAGGAAGGCGGTGAGCATGGTCAGGACGATGAATATGACGGGCAGATTGTGCTCGACTGCGATCAGGATTTCGTCCTTGCTCCAGAAACCGGACAGGATCGGGATGCCGCCCAGGGACAGCGCGCCGATGGAGAAGACGACGGCCGTGACCGGCATCGCTCGACGCAACCCGCCAACGCGCCGGATGTCTACGTCGCCGTGGGCTCCCACACCGTGCATCACGCTACCCGCGCCGAGGAACAGCAGCGCCTTGGCGAAGCCGTGGGCCATCAGGTGGAACACGGCCGCCGTCCAGCCGAAGGCGCCCAGCGAGAGCATCATCAGACCCAGGTGGGACACGGTGGAATACGCGAGGATCCGCTTGAGATCCGTGGACACCAACGCAATGGTCGCTGCACCCAGGGCGGTGATCAATCCAACGATGGCCACGATCATCATCGCTTCCGGAGACGCCGCGAAGATGGGATAAGCGCGGGCCACCAGGTACACGCCGGCGATAACCATGGTGGCAGCGTGGATCAGCGCGCTGACGGGCGTCGGGCCTTCCATGGCGTCGGGCAGCCAGACGTGGAAGGGGAACTGCGCCGACTTGCCCATGGCTCCCAGCAGGAGGAGGATGGCGGCCGCGGTGGTGACGCCGCTGCCCAGCTCGCCGGACGATGCGGCCGCGAAGGCGTCGGTCATGCTGAAGCTGCCGACGTTGACCCACAGCAGGAGGATGCCCACCAGCAGCCCCACGTCGCCGATGCGGGTCACCACGAAGGCTTTCTTGGCGGCCTCGCGCGGCCCCGGATTCTCGAACCAGAAGCCGATGAGCAGGTAGGAGCACAGGCCCACCAGTTCCCAGGCGATGTAGAGCAGCAGGAAGTTGTCGGCCAGCGCCAGGGTCAGCATCGCCGCCACGAACAGGGCCTGCCAGGCGAAGTACCAGCCGAAGCGCGGGTCGCCCTTCATGTATTCGAGCGAGTATAGCTGCACGCCGAGGGCGACGAAGGTGATCAGGCCGAGCAGCACCACGGTCAAGGGATCGATGATGATGCCCCAGTCCAGGTGGATCGCCTGGTCGACGGTGGCGGCAACGCCGGGCAACCCCGCCTCGAACCACGAGGTGGAGAAGTGGCAGGTCAGCGCCCCGGTGATGCCACTAACGTCGCAGGCCGGGTTGTCGGGGCTTGCGCCGAGGAAACTCAGCGTCGTCAACGCCCACACGACAAACCCGCCGCCGATGGCCAGGATCGCCAGCGGCGCGCCGCGCAGGGGCAGCCAACGCTGGAACAGGATGATCAGCGGGCAGGCAGCGAAAGAGAAGACTGGGATCAGGAATGCCAGCGGCATGTCACCACTTGAGTAGGTTGATTTCGTCGACGTTGACGGTACCGCGATTGCGATACATTCGCAGGATGATGGCGAAGGCCAACCCGACCTCCGCAGCGGCGACCGTGATGACAAAGATCGCGATGATCTGGCCGTCGAAGGCGGCGAAACGACCTGTACCGTTCAGGTAGGAGGCGGCCGCGATCAGGTTGATGTTCACGGCATTCAGCATCAACTCGATGGACAGGACGATGAGCACCGCGCTCCGACGCGCGAGGACTCCGTAGAAACCGATCCCGAACAGGGCGGCTCCCAGGAGCTGGAAATAAAGCAGGGGCACCATTGCGCGGCTAACCCTCGCCTTCCGCCGGCGTATCGGCTTGCGTCGCAACGTTCTGCGTCCGGGCGATGATGATGGCCCCGATGAGGGCCACCAGCAGCACGAGAGAAGCGATCTCAAAGGGCAGCGCCCACTTGGTGAACAGGGCCGCGCCGAGTTCCGTGAACGCCGGCGCCTGGGGCTCTGCCGCCACGTCTGGGGCCAACCAGAAAGCCGCGCCCAGCACAACTGCCAGCACGATAGCCGTTATCAAACCCAACGGCCACTGCTTGTTGTCCGTGATCCGGGGATATTCCGACGAGCGGGTGAGCATCACCGCAAACAGGACGACTATGGTGATCGCGCCGCCATAAATGAGCACCTGCACCAAGGCCAGAAACTCAGCGAACAGCAGCAGGTAGGCCCCGGCCGCGCCCAACAGGGACAGCAAGAGGAACAATGCGGCATGGACCACGTTACGAGTTGCCACGACCCCCACGGCGCCGCCGAGGGTGAAAATGGCCACGATTACGAACAGGGCCAGCGCCACGGGTCTACACGTCCCGTCCTACCGGGTTCCGCATGCAGAGACCCGGTGCGCTGCCAAAGTATGAGCCGCCCCGCTGGCGGCTCCGGTGGTGAGGGTGTGGTTTCGGTGTCGGCATTACTGAATAGGCGGACCGGCCCTGGAATCCTGGTGGACCAACACCTAAATTGACTTGAGGAGCGTACAGGTTGCGCACTCGCAGTCGGCCTTGTGCTTGCGCACGGGCTCGGATAACGACCGCGTTCGACCACGGGCCTTCCCGGAAGCGCCGGCCTTGCCGCGCTTCTTGCCCTTTCCGATTTTCCCGGCTTTGGCGGCCTTGCCGGCGATCCTGCCAGCAATCTTCCCCACCTTGCCGGCGACGGTTTCGTCCTGGCCGGATTTCCGCTTCTCAACGCACTCCACGCAGGTGCAATACTGCGGGTGGCGCGCCGATATATTCCGGAAAGTTTCGTCTTCTCTGGGCACGGTCAGCCTCGGTTCACTCCGGGGATTCTGCTTCGGCGGCCGCTTTGGCAGCGTCGGCTTTCTGCTTCGCCAGCACGGTGGGCGGGATCCACGCGGTATCGTCCTGGTATTTCTTGCCGATGTCCAGCAGTGCCGGGAGATCGACCCGATCTCCGTTGCGCGCGTAGGTGCTCATCTCGTGCTCGTGACTCATGACGATGGCGTCGAAATTACAGTACTCGACGCAGATGCCGCACAATATACATCGGTTCAAATTGATTTCAAAGTAATCGACGATCTTGCGCCGACTGCTTTCGCCGTCGGCGTGCTTCGGGTTGTCCATCATGCTGGCCGACATGCATTGCGTCGGACAATTGCGGATGCACACCATGCAGCCGGTGCAGTAGGGTTCGCTGATTTCGCCATCCCAGGTGAGCGCCGGGAACCCCATGAAGCGCGGCCGCACGGGGGTTGGCTCTTTGGGGTACTGCTGCGTCACCGGCCGGCGGAACCCGGAGACCGTGGACGCGAGGGTGAGCATCATTCCTTTCAGGCTTTCCAGCATGGCTCTATTCGTCCGGGGGAGCGGGTGCGCCGGGTCGGTCCAGCACCGCGAAGATATCGGCAACGGCGCAGGAAAAACCGGGTATCTCCGGGTCGCCGGTCAAAACGTCGACCGGACCAAGGATACGTTCCGGTTGCCCCGGTCTCCTGATTTTCACGGTGCGCGGGTCCGGATCGGCTATCCATACGGCCCGGGAGCCACCAGCGAAATACTCCGCAGTCTTGCGGTCCAAAGCGGCCGGGGTGTTGCTCGCTGAAACGATTTCAATGGCTACATCCGGAGCGAGACGCGGCCAGCCCGGCGCTGCCTCATCGTATTCAGCCAATCGTTCCCAGGAGGTCACGTGCACGTCCGGGAAGCGCAATGTAGTTTCACTCATCACGAACCCTGTGCTCACCCCGACGTCCAGGGGCAATTGGGATTCGAAAGCATGGATTTGAAGCAAGGCGCCGATCCGGGTTGTAATCCTTCCGTGCCTGGGTTTGCCGTCCATGTCTACCAGTTCTCCATCCACCAATTCATAGCGATGGCCGGGATCACTGACCATTTCCCAGAACTCGTCGACGGTGATTTTGCGGGTGCGGGTTGTCATGGCGGCACTCTGCCTAGAATTGCGAATATGATACCAGCATACGCGTTCAGGTGCGTGCTCCCGTCACCGCCCGACGCGCGGCAAGCTGTCGCTGCACTTCCGCAACCCGACGGGCCGGCCCGGTCATGCGCCGGTAGATGATCCACCCGGCAACCGCGAGTCCGGCCGCCGACATGATGGTCAGGCTCCACCAGGGCAGGCCGTAGAACCGGTACACGGCGGCAATGATGACGGTGTAGAAGGACAGCGGAACCATCACCTTCCACGCGAAGGCCATCAACTGGTCTATGCGCAGGCGCGGGAAGGTTCCCCGGACCCAGAACACCACCAGCACCACGGCGTAGGTCTTGAAGAGGAACCACACCACGTCGGGGAGGCCGGGGCCGCCCCATCCGCCCAGGAACAGCAGGGTGGTCAGCGCGGCGATGGCAAAGGTGTTGATGTACTCTGCCAGGAAAAACACCGACCAGTGGGCGCCACTGTACTCCACGAACGGGCCTCCCACCACCTCGCTCTCGGCGTGGTAGATGTCGAAGGGCGTGCGTCCCACTTCGGCCAAACCGGCGATGAAAAACACCACGAATCCCAGGGGCAGCACCACCAGGTAGGGATAGGAGGACTGCTGTGAAACGATTTCCCGCATATCCAGGGATTGGGCCAGGATGGCCACGGCAGCAGCGACCAGCACCACCGGGATTTCGTAGGAAATCAGCTGCGCGGCCGACCGCAAACCGCCCATGATGCCGTACTTGTTCGCCGACCCCCAGCCGGCCAGCACCAATCCGAGTATGCCGATCACGGCGAAGGCGATGATGTAGAACAGCCCCAGCGGCAGGTTTCGGATAACCACGTTGTCGCCGCCGGGAATGGTGACCCAGATGACGAAGGCGGACACGACCACAATCACCGGAGCGATCCAGAAGATGGCTTTTTCCGAATCGTCGGGGATGATGTCCTCCTTGAGGATCAGCTTCACCGCGTCGGCGATGGGCTGCATCAACCCGAATAGTCCGGTGCGGGTCGGCCCGTAGCGCAGTTGCAGGCGACCCAGCGCCTTGCGTTCCAGCCAGGTCATCGACAGAACAATGACCGAGAGAACGGCGAACATGATCGCCAGCCCGAGGGCGCTCCATGCCAGATCGACGAGGAAACTCACCGGTCCACCTCGCCGAGCACGATGTCCAGGGAACCAAGCACCACGACGCTGTCCGCCAGCCAGGTGTCTGCCAATAGCCGGCGCAGGGCGGACAGGTTGCAGAACGACGGTGGCCGCACCTTCACCCGGTAGGGTCGGTCGGTACCGTCGCTGACGAGGTACACGCCGATCTCGCCCCTCGGATTCTCGGCGCGAACGTACGCCTCGCCGGCGGGAGGGCGGATCAAGCGGCGGCCGAGGGAGGAGGCTACCGGTCCCTCGGGCAGCTGTTCCATCGCCTGCTCCACGATGCGCAGGGACTGGTACATCTCCTGGACGCGCACCCAGTGTCGGTCCCAACAGTCTCCGTCCAGCCCCACCGGGACCTCGAAGTCAAAACGGTCGTAGATGGAGTACGGCTGCGCCTTGCGGACGTCATACTCGTACCCGCACGCGCGGAGCAGGGGGCCCGTTAGCCCCAGGGCGATCGCCTCGTCGGCCCCGATTGGGCTAACGTCCTTGAGGCGGGAGAGGAAAATCTCGTTGAAAGTCAGTATGCGGTCGCTCTGCTCGACGTCTTCCCGCAGCAGCGGCATCAACTCATCGACCAACTGCCGAAAATTGTCCGGGACATCCTCTTTGAGGCCACCGATGCGGAAATAATTGTGCATCATGCGCGCGCCGGATACGGCTTCAAACAGCGCCTGCACGCGCTCGCGTCCGCGGAAGGAGAACATCACCGGCGTCATGGCCCCGGCGTCGAGACCCATAGTTCCCACGTACAGCAGGTGGCTGGCGATGCGGTTCAGTTCGCACAGGATGACGCGGATGTATTCGGCCCGTTCCGGCACCTCCAGGCCCATCAGCTTTTCCACGGCCATGCAATACGCCAACTCATTGTTGAAATTGCCGATGTAATCCAGCCGGTCGAACAGGGTGACAACCTGGTGGTACTGCTCGCCCTCACAAAGCTTCTCGGATCCGCGATGCAGGTAGCCGATGTGCGGCTCGACGTCGACCACTTTTTCGCCGTCAACCCAGAGCACCATGCGGAACACGCCGTGGGTGGAGGGATGCTGCGGCCCCATATTGAGCAGCATCTCCACCGGCTGAGTGCCCTCGCGCACGGTGTCCGGGATGTTGGTGGTCATGGCAGCAGTATCAGCGATTGCTTGCGGGTTTGCGGACGGCCATCGTGCGATCAGGCCGACGGGTCGCGGGTTTCGGGAAACGGCGAACCGATGAAGCGCAGGCTGGGCTGCGGCGGCTCCACGCGAGCGCTCATCCAGGCTTCTCCATTATCGTAGAAACCCGCCTCGATGAGCACTTCCTCCAGGACGCCCATCTCCTCGCAGTCCTCGAGGTACTCCGAGACACGCCGGCGGAGGGCGGTTTGGGCTGAGTCCTGGTCGTCGCCGAAGGCCGATACCTCAAGCTCCGGGCACCGCGCTTCCCAACCGGAGGTGGTACGCATGGCTTCAATCTCGTACACGATGCGATCCATGGGTCAGTCACCGGTTGATTGGTTGCCACACGGTTCGTCTTCGGCGAACCGCAGCACTATTTCAGTTTCTTCGTCCAGGTGACCCATGCCGAGGGCCTGCCCCAGGCGACCAACCGTGTCCTGGCGCTCCAGCCAGCCCCGCATGGCCTGAACCAGGCCGGTCATCGCGGCTTCTGGGGTGCGTCCGCTGCTCTCCAATTCCAGGCCGTCCACCGAGGCCAGAAACTGGTCCCCGCGGGGAACCACGCGTGCGATCAGTTCCACGGGACCCGCCTCGTGCGGCGCACTGGGATCCATTTCCTGGGCGGCGGTCACTAGAACTCCCGGTACTCGTAGAAATCGTAGGATCTCCGCCCGGGGTACCCGTCGAATTCCGGATACAGGAGCAGGGGAGAAAGGTCGGGATGCCCGTCGAACGCGACCCCGAACAGGTCGTGCGCCTCGCGTTCGTACCAATCGGCAGCCGGCCAGACTGCACACACCGAGGGCAATGCCGGGTTGTCATAGGAGACGTTGGTCTTCAGCACCAGGGACTGCTCCTGTCCCAACGACTGCAGGAAATAGACCAACTCGAACCGCTCTTCGTAGTCCACGCACGCCAGGCAGAGCAGCATTCGGCAGTCCAACGTGGCGTCGTCGCGGCAGGCCATGCAGGCCGACACGATGTCGGTCGAGGGCACGGTAACCTGAGGCAGATCACCCAGTGCGCCCGGGATCGCAGAATAGTCCGATAGGAGGCTCACGGCACGGTCCAGAGTTTCACGCCGCGCCGGCGCCAGGAGCTCGATGGGGTCTGGCGGCGGCTCCGCGTCCGCCTCCGGGGCGTTACGCCGAGGCCGCGGCACTACCGTCCCCCGCGTCGGCCATGATCTTTTCCTGGAGCTTTAGTATCCCGTACAGCAGGGCTTCCGGGCGGGGCGGACATCCGGGCACGTACACGTCCACCGGGATGATGTGGTCCACGCCCATCACCACCGAGTAGGAACGATAGTACGGCCCGCCGTTGGTGGCGCAACTGCCCATGGCGATGACCCATTTCGGCTCCGGCATCTGTTCGTAGAGCAACCGGATGGGTTCGGCCATCTTTTTGACCACGGTGCCGGCCACGATCATGACGTCCGACTGGCGGGGCGACGGCCAGGTCACCACGCCGAAGCGGTCGAAATCATGGTGGGCCATATAGGTCGAGATCATTTCGATGGCACAGCAGGCCAGGCCGAAGCTGAGCGTCCACAGGGACGACTTGCGGGCCATGGCGAACAATTGGTCGGTGGTGGTGGTGATGACCCCGGGCACCCGGCCGTCGGTCGCCTGGTTGAGCAGGCTCGGGCCGGGCCGGTTGCCGGATCCCAGGATGATTTCCGTGGCGCGGGGCGGCATGGCCAGCGGGGAGGTTGCAGGGTCTTCTGGCAGGCCGCCGGCGCTCGCAGAGGGGTTTACTTCTGCCAATCCAGCACCCCCTTGCGCCAGCCGTAGATAACGGCGAAGAACAGCATGGCCAGGAACAGGAGCATCGCGTAGAACGGTATCGCGTTACCGTTAACCGCCTTCTCCTGCAGGAACACCACGGCCCAAGGGAACAGGAACACCGCTTCGACGTCGAATATCAGGAACAAAATCGCAAAGATGTAGAAGCGGATGTTGATATTGGACCATGCGAAGGGCGTGGGCGGGATACCGCATTCGTAGGTGGTGAGCTTGACGGCGGAGCGGCGCCGCGCCGACAGCAACTGCGAACCCGCGAACATTGCCCCGATGGCGGCCAAAGCGATGGCAATGGCGATTACCACGGCCAACCAATTACCGGCGTAGGCGGCCGGGTTGAAGGTTTGGAGTAACAGCGGAGTTAACATGATTGGGCAGGAATGGGAGGTCTTGGGTGGGCCGATTCATCGTAGCAACGGCCCCAGCAAGTGTCAATTGAGGCCCAGGTTCTCCCGAATCGCGGTCGAAGACACATCGCGCCGGAAATCGGACTCGGGTATTTCCGTGAACATCGGCCGGAACCCGTCCGGAATGTGCACGTCTGCAAGGGACCGGAATGCCCCGCCGTCGTCGGTGCGCCCACCCACGGCAAACCGGCTCCCGCGTCCCCACATCTCGGCCAGAGCCTGGAGCATCGCCGTTTCGGAATCCCCGTAATATCTCGGCTGGATCAACCGGGTCACGGTGTCCCACCCGATGGCGAAACCGCATCCGGGGAACACCTCCGACTTTTTGATGAAGGTCTCCGACCGCGTGAGCACCACTGTCCCGACGCCTCGGAACTGCTCCAGTCGGCGGTGAACCTCTCCCACAGCCAGGGGCGGCTTGTCCACGTTGGTCACTGAAAGTTCGTAGGCGACCGGGGCGCCCAACACACGGCTTGCCACCTCGGCCAACTCGGTGTGACCAGCGTGGATGGGATTGAACGAGCCGGGCAGCAGGGCCCGCGGCGCATCGCCGTCCACGACCATCCGTCCGTCCCGATGAACTGTAACCCAACGGGCATCCCCGTCCAGCAAGCGCTGCACCGGTTCGGCGTGACGGGTTGATTCGGTCTCCAGCCGCTCCGAGGAGGCGAGCCCCAGGTCCAGTTCCGCAGATACACCGCAGGCACGGGCAATGGCGGATATGACCAAACGGCTGACGACGTCCTCTTCGCCGGCGCGATCCCGAAGGCCTTTTTCGAGCGCCAACGAGTCGGTGGTCGCCGCGTCATCGTCCCATGTAACGATGAACGCGCGGTGATCGCCGCGCTTGGTCCGGTCCGTGGCAATGGTGGCGGTGCAGGCGAGCCCGACTATCGGCGCATCCTGCTCGCGCAAGGACATGCCGCGAGACCATGCCGCCCGGGCCATACGGCGCGCGGTATCAGCGGAGACGGTCTGCTCGGGAGCGTACCCGCCCAGGAAATCGGTCATCGCCAGGTATCCGTAGGGCACCCGGGTCTCCAGCACGGTGCGGGAGGCGCCGCCGACGCCGAGGAGCCAGGCAAGGGCGTAGTTACCGGCGCCGGCGACGGCCAGCACCGATTGCTGCGGCGTGTCGTGTATTCGGGTCACGATTTCAGCAATTTCAGCATCCATGTTGCGGCTCACTTCCATCGCCCTTGCCGTCCAGGTAATCGATGGCCTCCTGCGGCAGCGTCACGCCCAGGCGACGCAACTCTACACGCAAGGTCTCACGTTCTTGACGGCGCCCTTCCCGGCGGCCTTCTTCAAGCCACCGTTGCCGGCGTTTGGCTCTGATGTCGGACATTTTCTCAAACATTTTGCGCACCCCGTCAAACAGCCCGGCCAACGGAATTACCAGCGCCCAGTACAGCTTGGTAACGGCGATCTCAAAGTAGATAAACGCTCGCAATTCGGAGCCGGAGAACTCCGCCAGGACAGCGACGCTGGCCACGGCTACCAGCGTGAACCCGCCCATTTGCCAATAGATGCCCCGATCAATCAGTTCGCTGGGCAAATCCGATGAGCGCATTGTAGCATTGTATCGGATTCAGGTGACCGGCCGGCCCGGCCATGGAGTCGGGTCGATGGAGTCCATGGTGTGCAATGATACGTCGATCTCACCGGCGATCTTGCGATCCCATTCGTCGGCCCACCGGCGGGGGAGACGCGGTCTGGCCTCCCGCCAGGTCATCCGTTCGCCGCCGTTGGTGCGTCCGGCCACGGCCTCGACCAGGAACGCCGTCATGTCCCCGCCGTCCATGGCATTGACCACGCGGCAATCCAGGTAGCCATAACACCCCTCCAGCAGCGGGCTGCCCGTGGCGCCGGTGGTATGGCTCACGCTCTCGAGCTTGTTCCCGTCACGACCGGAGTGCATGCCCAACTGCCAGATGAGCGGAAGCTGCTCCCATTCCAGAAAGTTGATCGCCAGCACGCCGCTGGCAGCGATGAGGCCGTGGGTGAAGTTCGTGTGGTAAATCTGGACGATCAGCCGGGGCCGCTGGGGAACAATGGACGCGGCGGTGATTGCCACCGCTATCTGGGCGTTGCTGACATCTCCGGAGCGGGTCGAGACCGCCGCGAGGGGGGCGCTGAGACCGCCCAGCAACGGGCCCAGGTCGGCGGGGTCAACATCGGGTGCAGGGTGAGGCATGGCATCCAGGGAGACGTCCGGCGCGTCTACCAATCGGGGTGAGTGTCCATGGCTTCGTTGACGGTGAGACGCATTTGGCCGGTTCCGTCCGCGTTCATATACAGGATCTCGGCGTCGCCGTAGGCATAGGAGACGAACGCGATACGGTCGTCACCCGCCGACCAGACCGGCATCAGATCATCCTCAGTGTTCTGGGTGAGTTGCCGCCGCTCCGAGCCATCCACCAACACGGAGAAAATCTCGGACTGGTCGTCGAAACGCACCACGAACGCCAGGCGCCGGCCGTCGGAGGACCAGGCCACCGAAAACTCGTCGTGTTGGTCATCGGACACGGCGACCTCGTCCGTATCATCGGCCCAGTTATCGGAGCTGGTCGGTCGCAGCACATAAACGTCACGGGCGCCACCGTCGTCACGCAGGAAGGCTATTCGGTCGCCCTTTGGCGACCACACCGGATCGGTGTCGGGGCCCGCGGTCAGTTCGATGCGGTTGACGCCGTTGGGGTTGCGCAGGAAAAGCCCGTCCTTACCGCGCTCCGTGAACACCAGCCATTCCCCGTCGGGCGACCAGTCGCCCACGAGTTCCCGCTCGGGATTGAAGGTCAGCCGGGTCTTTTGCCCGCCGTCCAGAGCCACCATGTAAATGTCCGGCTCACCGTTTTCATCCGACACGTAGGCGATCCGGTCTGATTCCGGCGCCCAGATCGGGGGCTGATCGGCATCAACGTCCGAGACGAGTGACGTGACCCCTTCGCTGCCCACGTCGTAGAGCATCAGCTCGGTTTTGTTGCCGACCGAGACCCACGCGATCTTGGATTGGTCCGGCGACCAGCGGGGGTTCCTGGCGTCGGCGCTCAGGGAGGAGATACGTGACGACTCGTCGTCCGGTCGTTGGACCCATGCCTGGGCGCCATCGTCGTCGGATACTATGTAGGTGATGGCAGGGAGGTCTCCGCCGAACAAGTTCCCGGCAAAACAGCCGCCCGATGACAAGGCCACGGCGAAACAAACGGTCAACAACAAATGACGACAATTTCGCGTGACCAATCTCATCAATATTCGATCCAATATGCGCTTGTTTCTCGCCGCCGATTATATCGCAGCCTACCCAGCATATACGCGCCGCCGGTTGACCAGTTACGCGGTTTATGTTCCTTGACATCGGCCGGGGCCCAAATTAGCATCGCGTCACCATAAAAATACCCTGGCGCCGTTGATGGGTCACCCGGTCGGCTGCGCATTCGGCAACAATGAGAGGTCGATCATGCTGGCAATAGTTGGAGGAAATCTCATCGACGGATCGGGCGGACCGGTGGTGGAAAACGCCACGGTGCTGATCGACGGCGATAGCATCCTGGAGGTCGGCCCCAGCGCCGCGGTTCCGGTTCCCGAAGGAGCCGAGGTGCTGGACGCCAGCGGGCACACCATAATGCCCGGCCTGATCGACGTACACGACCACCTGGCCTCGGGGGGATACGGCCTGACCGGCCGTTGGGGGATGGACGAACCGCTATCGCTGTTCAACATCCGCACCTCCCAGGTCATCGAGGACACGCTGGCCGCCGGCTACACCACGGTGCGTGACGCCGGCGGTCTCGACGCCGGCTTCAAGATGGCGGTGGAGCAGGGCCTGATCAAGGGGCCACGCCTCATCATCTCCGTAAACATCATGTCTCCCACCGGGGGCATCGAAGACAAGGTCAGCGGGAGCGGCCATCGCAAGGTCATCCTGGGCCACGACCCGCTGTCGCCCGACGGCGTCGCCGACGGCGTGGATGGCGTGCGCGCCAAGGTGCGTGAACTGGTCCGGTGCGGGGCCGACCAGATAAAGTTTGCCACCACCGGCGGGGCATCCGGCCGCCCGGGGAACGGCCCGTTGGACCAGGCCTACGCGCTGGATGAGGCCAGGGCGCTGGTTGACGAGGCGGCGGCCATGGGGCGCAGCACGCTGTGCCACGCCGTGGGCGGCACCGGATTGCCCATCGCCATCAAGGCGGGCGCCGGCTCGATTGAGCACGGGTGCTACCTGGCCACCGACCCCGACATGCTGAAAATGATGGCCGACCAGGGGACTTTCTTCACACCCACTTTCGAGGTGTACGACTTCCACAGCACGGTCAGCGCCCCCCACATCAGGGTGCGCGCGCAGGCGCTGATGGACATCCACATCCAGAGCACCGAGCTGGCGATCAAGGAAGGCGTGCGCATCGTGGCCGGCACCGACGCCGGCGGTTTCGTCCACGGCGATAACGCCCGCGAACTGGAGCTGATGGTCGAAAAGGGCATGAGCAACATGCTGGCCATCCAGGCCGCCACCGGGTACGCCGCCGAGTGCTGCGGCATCGGCAAGGAGGTTGGCACCATCGAGGTCGGCAAGCAGGCCGACGTGCTGGTGGTGGACGGCGACCCGCTGCAGAACATCTCGGTTCTACGGGACCGCGAGCGTCTGCTGCTGATCATGAAGGGCGGCGAGGCGTACAAGAACGGCCTGGCAGCGCGGGAGCTGCAGCCGGCCTGATCTCCTCATCGGCAACTGACCCCTCGGGCAGCGCCGCCGATCCAGGGCTTGCAACGGCGGCGCCCGTGGCGATGATGCGCTTCACCGTCCTGACGTTGTTCCCCGACGCGTTCCGGTTCATCGAGGAATACAGCGTGCTGGGACGCGCGGTTCGCAGCGGCTTGATCGCGCTGGAAACCGTGGACATCCGCGATTACGCGACGGACCGGCACGGCACGGCGGACGACTACCAGTTCGGCGGCGGACCCGGGATGGTGATGAAACCGGAGCCCGTGTTTGCCGCGGTGGAAGCCACCCTGGCGAACATTCCAGCCGAAGACCGCTCGGCGACGCCCGTTGCGCTCACTTCTCCGCAGGGGGACATTCTGAACCAGGGAACGGTGAACGAGTTTGCCCGCGCGCCCGGCGTGATCCTCATCTGCGGACACTACGCCGGCGTGGACGAACGCATTCGGGAGGGTTTGATCACTCACGAAGTTTCCATAGGCGACTACGTGCTCACCGGTGGCGAGCTGGCGGCCATGGTCATCATCGACGCGGTGTCCCGCTTTGTGCCGGAGGTTGTGGGATCCGCTGAGAACGTGGAGCACGACAGCATCACTTCGGGACTGTTGCAGCACCCGCTGTACACCCGGCCGGCGGATTTTCGGGGCACAGCCGTGCCGGAGGTGCTGCGGTCCGGCAACCACGCCGACATCGAGCGTTGGCGCCGGCGGGAGTCCCTGGAACGCACGCTGCGACTGCGTCCCGATCTGCTGAACACCGCGCCGTTGACCAATTCCGACCGCGTCTTCCTGGCCAGCCTGGGATGGAGCGGGACGTCAGATTGACATGGCGCATCTGCGTTCAGACTACCGGTTCGGCTTCGACGTGCGGGTGCGCTGGCAGGAATGCGACGCGCAGGGCATCGCGTTCAACGGGAGCTATCTGGGCTGGCTGGAAATCGCTCAGGCCGAATACTTCCGCAACCTGGGGTTCAGCATCTACCGGGTCGCGGCGGCGGGTTACTTTGACAGCGCCGTGGCAAAGGTCACGATCGAGTACAGGGCGCCGGTCCGGGTGGACGAAATGCTGGATCTGCGGGCGCGGGTTGCTCGCATCGGCAACACCAGCATGGCGCTGGAAGTGGCGATTTTCGCGGCCGGCGGAACTCCCGACGATGCGGCGCTGACCACCATGGAGGCCATATACGTCGGGTTCCACGCGGACACTGGGCAAACCAGGCGGGTTCCCGATGCGATCCGAGACATGGTGGATAACTGGGAGACGGCCGGCGAGGTTCTACCGTTGGCCAGGTTCCCCGAACTTGCCGCGGCTCAGGGGTAGTGGCGGAGTATCATTCGCCCTGGCGGCGCGGAGCCGGTGATCCGCTTTCCCCGTCTTCCGCGCCGTTGATTGCGGCGATGGCCTGCAACTTGGCGGCATCCGTCAGACCGGGGGCCGCCATAATCGCGGCAATGACTCTGCTCCGTTCCGCAGCACGCCCCTCCTCACGACCCTCTCCGCGCCCCTCCTCACGCCACTCCCTGCGACGACGAAGGGCGAAATCTATCATCGTCATGACTACTCCTATAGCGAATGGCACTGTGCCGATGACGGCTTGGGCGATGACGCCGCATACAAAAGCCAGCAGCAGCATCCGGAGGTACGAAATGCGCGTCAGCGCTTCTACAACCGTCTGCCCTTCCCGGATTCCCAGCGCAGCCTCGTTGAGGATTAAGGACGCCAAGAACAGCAGCGTCACCCATACCCGCCAGCCATTGATAGCCCGATAAATTGCCTGCGGCAGTTCCGTTATCCGCATCATAGCACAGGCCGGTTTTGCTCGGGCCTACACCATGAATACGGGCGAATCGTCCCGGTTGATACGGGTCTCTGCCGCGATGCCGTCGCGGATGTGCCTCGGCAGGGCGAACATGGCCTCGTGGCTGCGCCCGTCGTAGTGCCGCAACGGCTGGGTGATCCGCTCTGCCAGGCGCCGGTCCACCTCGGGGGCACCGAGGCCGGGCAGGGGCGCGTCTGATGCGACGGTGAAGCCCCACAGCGTGATGAAAGACGGTACGTGGACCTGATACGGGGCGGTGTGGTTGAAGATGCTATCCAGCGTTTTATAGATGGTCGTGAAGCATTCGTGGAGGCTCAGGTATCCGGCGGGGCCCGACTGCGTGACCAGGATTCCGCCCGGGTTCAACCGCGCGCGGGCGATTTCGTAGTATTCCTCGGTATACAGTAGGTACGCGGGGCCGCCCTCCAGGGGGTCGACCAGGTCCATGATCATCACGTCGAAGGACTGGTCGGTGGCCTGGAGAAACCCGCGCGCATCGTCGAACACCAACTCGGTCCGTGCGTCGTCGAACGCGCCACGGTGATGCTGCGGAAGGTGCTCGCGGCACAGTTCGACCACCCGTTGGTCGAGGTCGACCATGACCACGTGTTCGACAGAGCGGTGCGACAGGGCTTCGCGCAGCGTGCCGCCCTCGCCGCCGCCGCCGATGAACACCCGGCGCGGGTCGGGATGCAGCAGCATGGCCGGATGGACGAGGGTCTCGTGGTAAATGTGCTCGTCGCGTTCGGTTGACTGCGTCTTGCCGTCCAGGAGCAGGCTGCGGCCGTACACCTCAGAATGGACCACTTCCACCCGTTGGTATCCCGTGTGGCCCGAGTACAGGACCTCGTCGACCTTCAGCATGATCGCCAGATCGGGCATCACGGTCTCGATCACCCACTTGCCGGTGATCTCTTCCATCGGGTAGCTGGCCATCGGGACTCCTTGGGCAACCGAAAATCGGGCTGGAGACGGCAGACTCGGGGCACGCGGCCGGCAAGCCGGCCGTTGCCTCGTTTCGAGGGCGAGTGAGCGTCAGTTCAGGTGGTGCGCCGGTTGCAGTTCTACAACGTGCGCGCCCAGAAGCCCGCGGCGGATCTGTGTAATCTCGGGGTCCCGGCAGCGCAGCGCTTCGATTATCACTGCCGCCGCCCGTTCCGGCATGGTTTGGTCGCCGCAGGTAAAGATGTCCGCCGCCGCGTAGCCGTGCTCCGGCCAGGTGTGGATGGATATGTGGGATTCGGCGATGGACAGAATGCCGGTTACGCCCTGAGGCGTAAATTGGTGGAACGACTCCCCGACCACATGGGCTTCGACCGACGACGCAGCGCGCAGCATCTCCTGCCGTATATGGGCTAAATCGTCGAGCAACCCGGGGTCGCAATCTCTAAGTTCCAGGAGCACGTGAGTACCTAGTACATCCAATCACCCTTTCCTCCGTGTGGATTGGCTCCCCCGGCCGGGCAACGGGTCAGCACGGCGCCTCGGGAACAGCAGGCGACGATTCTACCCAATCCCGGCTGCTGATACAAGTGCAAAACGCCGCGCTCTGCCATGGCCGTACAGCCGCAGCCGAACCGCTGGGCAAACAGCGCCCGGACGGTACCGCCCGGGTGGGCTACGACCACAGACTCCAGGGGCGAATGTCCCTCGAGCAACGCTGGTCCGGAGGTCGCGCAGGTCAACTTGACCCTCCATTTGCCCTGTGCTTTACTTGCCCAACGCCGGCGCGAATCCTGGCCGGGAGTCCACCGCCGCCTCCAGAGGTTTTTCCATGCACTTCGGCATGTTCATGCAGTTCGAAACCCGCCCGGACGGGAACCAGGCCGCGGCCTTCGCCGAGGGGTTCGAACTGATCGATACGGCCGAGGAATGCGGTCTGGACGGGGCCTGGCTGGCCGAAATGCACTTCACTCCCGACCGGTCGGTCCTTTCATCGCCGATAACCATTGCCAGCAGCATCGCCACGCGGACGCGTCGGCTGCGCATCGGCATGGCGGTGTACGTGCTGCCTCTGAACAATCCGCTGCGGATCGCCGAGGAAGTCGCCACCGTCGACCAGATCAGCGAGGGCAGGTTCGATTTCGGGATCGGGCGCAGCGGGTTCGCCCGTTCCTACGACATCTACGGCGTGCCGTACAACGAAAGCCGCGACCGTTTCCGCGAGGCCCTGGATATCATCCTGCAGGCCTGGGAGGGCGAACCCTTTTCCTACGTCGGGAATTACTACCAGGTGACCAACGCTACCGTGGCGCCGTTGCCCTACCAGCGTCCGCATCCGCCCTTCCGGATGGCGGCCACCACCGCTGAGACGTTCCCCCGCGCCGGAACCGACGGCTACCCGATCTTTGTCGGACTGCGCGGCATGGACGTGCCGGAACTGCGCGACAACCTCCGGCAATACCGGGCTGCGTGGAAAGCGGCGGGACATCCCGGGGAAGGCGACGTATCCCTGCGCGTCCCGGTTTACGTGGGTTTGACCGAAACCGGCGCCGTTGAGGAGCCCTTCGAAAGCATCCAGGCGTACTTCGGTCGCATGGGCCGCCTCTACGCCGCTGACTCTGGAACGGCGGGCATCCAGGCGACCGAACTGCGCGACCAGCGCGCGGCGCGGCTCTCTGCCCTGTCCTACGACGACATCCTGGCGACCAAGGTGGCGTTCGGCACACCGGCCGGGTTGGTTGACCGTTTCACCCAACTGCGGGAAGAGCTTGGTTTGGACGGCGTGGTAGCAGAACTGAACGCCGGCGGCATGATCCCCCATGACGTGGTCGCAAGGAACATTCGCCTGTTGACCGAAAAGGTAATGCCGGCGTTCAAGTGAGCCGGCGGGAAGCAATCGAACTGAAGAGGTGACCAGATCTATGAAAGTCGCAGTCCTCGATGACTATCAGAGCGTTGCCTCGAGCATGGCCGATTGGTCCAGCCTTCCCGGCGGTATAGAGGTCACCTTTTTCAGCGATCATATCGCCGACGAGGACGCGTTGGCGACGCGGCTGGCCGATTTTGACATCGTGATGGGCATGCGGGAGCGAACGGCTTTCCCGCGTTCGCTGCTGGAACGGCTTCCCTCGCTCCGTTGCCTGATCACCACCGGCGCGCGAAATGCCTCATTCGACACTGATGCGGCCACAGACCTGGGGATCACGGTGTGCGGTACCCCGGGCCAGGGCGAGGGTCCCACCGAACTGACCTGGGGCCTGATCATCGGCCTGATGCGCCGCATCGCCGAGGAGGACCGGGCCACACGCGACCAAGGAAAGTGGGGAATCCACGTCGGGTCCGGCCTGCAGGGCAAGACGCTGGCGCTACTGGGCCTCGGACACATCGGCTCGCTGGTGGCCAGGGTCGGGAACGCCTTCGACATGCGGGTCATCGCGTGGAGCCAAAACCTGACGGCCGAACGGGCCGCGGAGTGCAACGCCACGCTGGTCGACAAAGACACGCTGTTCGCGGAAGGCGACGTGGTGTCGGTACACGTCCGGTTGAGCGACCGCACTCGCGGCCTGGTGGGAGCCCATGAAATCGGGTTGATGAAGCCGTCGGCGGTCCTGGTGAACATCTCTCGCGGTCCCATCGTCGACGAGCCGGCGTTGGTGGACGCGCTGGAGCGCAGGGCCATCGGCGGCGCGGCGCTGGATACCTTCGACGTGGAGCCCCTGCCGGCGGGCCATCCCTTCCTGACCCTGGACAACACGCTCATCACTCCGCACGTGGGCTACGTCACGCAAGGGGGGTATCGCGCCTTCTACTCCGGCGTGGTCGAGAATATCCGCGCCTTTGCCTCCGGCGAGGCGATACGGGTAATCAACCCCGACGTGCTCCAATCGCCCAATCTGCGCGGCCCGGCCAGGTAAAATGGTTAGGTAAGGTGAAATACAGTGGCCATGCAGAAAAAACCGATTGCACTAACCCCAACCTCGACCCTGCTGAAGAAAGCCGTATTGGCCAAAGAGCAGAATCCGAAAATCGCGCCTCGTCTGCTGCTTGAAGCACTGCAGCAGCGGATCCGGGAGATTGCACCCGACCCGGATCCGGATCTCTGGGTTGCCGCTCGGAACTTGTCGAGAGAAATAGATGACCTTGCTGTCGAGTCCGTGTGCTGGAGCTTGCTGATGTTCGAGCGAGACTTCGGAGGCCACGGTGATTTCAACGACGAGCAGTGGGAAGATTGCTTCGACGGCGCGGAGCTTGTAATCCAGATGCTGGAGGCGGAGAATGCCTGATCCAACGGCGGCAGAATATTGCCGATTCGCTGGTTCAAGATTATTGGAGGCACGGGATAAGTTTCAAAGCGCTGTTGCTCTGGATTACGATCGCTGTATCGGAGCGGCCGCAAAGTCCGCATCACTAGTTTGGGATGCTGCCGTTGACCTGTTGTCCGCCTTGGCCTTGCTGCATAACTCTCGTGTTACCGGCGTTTCCTCAGATATGCGTCAGTACGCCAAAACCGCATATAAAGTCATTTTCGATGCTTATTGGAGACACCTGGCCCGGCTGCACAACTTTCAGCACAAGCCCAACATGGCCGAAAACGAATTCCGCCTGGGACTATATTACACTGGCGTTATGCTGGAGATTTTTAACACCCAACTACCAGCGGAAATGCAGATCGCAGCGGACAGCCTGATTTGGCTCACATCCACCTCCAACCAACCCAGTCCATTGCGGAGAAACGCTAGATGAAAGCCCTACGCATCGAGGAATACGGCAGTGTTGAGGTCCTGGAATGGAAGGACACGCCGGAACCCACTCCCAGCCCGCACCAGGTGCTGATCAAGGTGGACGCGGCCGGCGTCAACTACGCGGACATCATGCGTCGGCAGGGCAACTACCCCGGGCCGGATCTGCCGGCGACGCTGGGTTTGGAGGCCGCGGGAACCATCACCGCGTTGGGTTCGGACGTGACGGACGGACGACTCGCGGTGGGCCAGCGGGTCATGGCGATGGGGCCGCAGGGCCAGGCGGAATACGTGGCGGTCAACCACAGCTTCGTTTTCCCGTACCCGGAGGCCATCGACCCAATCCACGCCGGTGGCATGCCCATCACGTTCCTCACCTCCTATCATCTGCTCAGGACGCGCGGCCAGATGCAGGAGGGCGATACGGTGCTGGTCCAGGCCGGCGCGTCCGGCGTGGGCACCGTCGCCATCCAGCTGGCGAAGGAGTGGGGCGCCCGGGTGGTTGCGACGGCCTCGACGCAGGACAAGCTGGACCTCTGCCGTTCCCTGGGGGCGGACGTCACCATCAACTACACGGAAACGGATTTCGAGGATGAGATTCGTGAGCTGACCGACGGGCGCGGCGTCGCACTGGTGCTGGAGTGCGTGGGCGGCCCGGTGCTAGAAAAGTCGGTGCGCTGCGTCGCCTCCTATGGGCGGGTGGTCAGCTACGGCAACGCCAGCGGCCAGCCGGCCAACCTGGCCGCCTCCGACATCACGACCCTCAACCGCACGGTGATCGGATTCAGCATGGGTCGTTCGCCAATCGGCTCGCTGGACCACCAGGGGGCGATGAATGATCTCATTCCCATGATCATGGACGGCCGGCTCAAGTTGATCGTTGATCGCATCATCCCCATGTCGGAAGCGGGTAACGCCCATCTGCACCTGGCCTCGCGAGGGACTCGCGGCAAGGTGATCCTGACACCGTGACGACCGCGGCCGAACGCTACGCGGAAGTCCACGACGCGGCGGTGGCGGCGGAACGTTTCGCGGACCATCGTCGACGAGCCGACCATTGGTCCGACCTGGCGGAGGAATTCCGCCTGGACCCGCATCGCCCATGGGACAAGAACCTCGAGGCAATCGCCGAGTACCTGCAGCCCACGGATGTCCTGCTCGACGTGGGTGGCGGCGCCGGCCGGGTGTCCCTGCCCCTGGCGGGACAGGTGCGTGAGGTCGTGCTGGCGGAGCCGTCGGAAAGCATGCGGGGCCAATTCATCGCGTCGCGTGACGAGGCGGGCATCACGAACGCGCGGGTGTCGTCGGACTGGTGGATGGACTCCGCCGAAACCGGCGACGTGGTGATGACTTCGGACGTCGTTTACTTCGTGCGTGACATCGTGCCTTTCGTCGCCAAGCTGCACGAGTCGGCGTCGCGTCGGGTCATCATATGCATCTGGCGACCCACGCCGGGAGACATGGACAACGAACTGCGGCGCGTGCTCTACGACGAGCAGCCCACTCCCTGGCCCGGGCTGCCGGAACTGGCCGCCGTCCTGTGGGAAATGGGACTCATGCCCGACATTCGGGTAATCCAGGAACCGCCGTGGTGGATCCCCGAGGCGGCCGGCGGCCTGTCCGAGGCTCAGGCCATGGACCTGGCGGTGAGCCGATTGGAGAGTAACGGCGAGCCAACCCTTCGCCTGATTCGGGACAATTTCGACCAACTTTTCGAGCGTGGCCCGGCCGGCCTGAGCCCGCGATGGCTGAGCGGAGCGCGACAGGCGATGATCACGTGGGATACCAGGGGCGCACGGCTGGATTCAGCGGGAGTTGTCGGTTGAACGGGAGCATGTGATGGAGCGTATCGGAGTAGCCTTTGCCGGAGGCGGAATGACGCCTCCGGAAATCGTGGAGTGCGTCAAGCTGGCCGAGGAACTTGGCTACGAGTCGGCGTGGGTGGCCGAGGGGCATGGCGGCGACCAGTTCTCCATTCTCACGGCCTGCGCGCTGGCGACGTCGCGAGTCCGCCTGGGCACCAGCATCAGCAGCGTATACGTCAGGAGCGCGCCGACCATCGCCATGGCGGCGGCGTGCGTGGACCATTTCTCCAACGGCCGTTTCATTCTCGGGTTGGGCAGCAGCCACAAGGTTCAGGTTGAACCTGAGCATGGCCTGGAGTTCTCCGGCCCCATCCCCCGGGTCCGCGACACGGTGGACATCGTGCGCCGGCTGCTGC
>JAJEIA010000052.1 GCA_022823505.1 Dehalococcoidia bacterium | reverse complement strand
CCTGGATTGTGCACCATCTCCTTTCGGCACGTTCGGTCGGCGTCAGGCTTGTCGAGCCTTCGACAGCGGAGGTCGTCCAAGGACTCAGACGCCGGCTTGACACGGCTGACCAGCAAGCGACCCTCGCCCTGGTGCAGGCCACGTACAGCAGGTTGCACATCGAGGTTGACGCGGGCCGACCAGAAACCGGGACCCCTGGTGTTACTCAGCTTATGCACGCCCAGCCCGGGCTGGGACGGATTGGTCTGCAGGTCAAAGGCGGCCGTCTTGGCCGCCCGCTGCTGCTCATTGGGCAGCCGGCCCAGGCTGGCCGTGAACGTGTCGGCGATGCGGAATTGCATAAAATCTCGTGGACGTGCAAGTCCTCACCGCAAGGCGCTCGAACGCCGGTTTTACCGACTTTGGGTTTTGAGTATGAGCTGAATCATGCTGAACAAGCGATGATAGAGATAGTCAATGTGTTCGCTGGCTTCCACTTTTTCCTGAGTGGTCTCGGTGTGACGGATTTGGTGGTTATTGCCGATCTCCGTTAATTCCCTAGCTTCTGTTTCTAGGCGTTGCCTAAATTTAGGGAACCCCGGTCCAGCTGCGTCATCGAGCAAGGACATGATCTGATCTTTCTTGCGGGATCCCACGCCCGTGGTTTTGAGACGTTCCCAAGCATCCCACAGATCAAGTAAAGCCTCGCGCTGAATCCCCTCACTGGGCTTCGAAAATTTCCGGCGGGAGGATTCCAAGATACGGTCCAATTCTGGATCACCTGTGACGAATTCGGCGGAAGCTAGCTTTTCGCTAAACACAGGGGAGATCACACGCTCGACCCTCCCTTCAGCAGTAAGTGTAAATGCAAGCCGGTTCCGCACTAGGATTGAATTGACTTGCTGGCGGAATTTGTTTTGGCCTAACTCTCTGTCCAATTTCAAGTGGACGTGCCCGAAATACTCGTGGAATGAACCTTGAAGGGGGTCAGCGATGTGATGCCAGCAAAACTCAAGCAGGTCTAGGATTGCCGCGGTGTTTGGTAGGCGCTCAAACAGGGTCATCAATGAATCTTCTGGCAGGCTTGGTATCTCAGCTTGCAATACCGCCTCGAAGCTATCCCTGTCAGTCGCGAACGGGCCGAGGCCATCAGGGCAATTGATCGGGAAGTCCAAAGCGAATGAGCCATCCTCAATTTTGGTGTTCACTATTGCTCGGAATCCTACCCAGACTGGATCATCAATTTCTTCGATGGTGCCCAGCTGATTACCGAATTCCCTGTCACTGAAGTACGTCATGTTCGTGCTCTTGCCAGTCGCGTTGTGGTTAATCTTCGATCTATCCCACCCGAAACACCTTCATCACCTCGTCGCCCAGGTGGTTGATTACCTTGACGGCTATACGTCCCGACTCCGGGCGGGGGAAGGGGCGCGAGGTGTCGCTGTGCAGGGTGGCCCACGCGTCGGCGTCGATCTCGGCCTTCAGCGTGGTTTTGAGGGAGCGGTAGGGGTCGCTGGCGCCCAGGAAGTAGGCGTGGCGGACGAAGAAGCTCTCCTGGTTGTAGTCGGTGTCGATGAACCAGCAGGCGATGCCCTCCGGCCCGTCGCTGCGCACCTCGCCGGTGTTGGGATGGAACACGTCCACGCCGTTGACGGTGACCTGCGTCCAGTGATCGGTGGTCAGCGTGAGCGGGAAGTCAGCGGCTTTCAGGCTCTGGACCGCAGCGAGCGTTTGAGTCCGTTGAGCATCCGTCCCACTTCCGAGGCCAACGCCAGCAGGGGCTTGACCTCTTCTTCCCTCGCCATTTTCAGACGCTGGGACAGCATCAGAAAGGTTTCGGTTTCCGCCAGAGACCCGCTGGCGATCCCCAGAAAATTCAGATATTCTCGCGTCCCGTGACGCTCCGCCCCCTCGGCTATGTTCGCTGCTATCGAGACCACTGATCGCCGAACTTGGCTCGTGATCCCGAACCGCTCCTCCGGAGGAAACTTCGCAGAGAGAATATAGACCATCGCGGCCAGATCCATTGATTTCTTCCAGACTTCCAAGTCCTGATAACTCTTTAGCGATGTCATAGTTCGCTACCATCCTTCCACTTTTGCTCACCAACCACTGGCCACTGGCCACCGAAATGTCGGGCTCGCCGAAGATGACGAACAGGTTGCCGTTGCCCGTGTTCTTCAGCTCGCCGGCCATGTGCAGGTCGGCGTTCATGCGGGCCTTCAGCACCGGCACCCGCCCCAGGCTCTCGAACTCGGTGGTGTGGGCGTCGTAGTTGAAGGCGCAGGCAATCAGCACGTCGAATCCGCACTCGGCGGCCTCCCGCGCCGCCTCCACCAGGTCGGGACGGGACACGGTGCCGAACTCCGGGCCGATGAAGATGCCGGCAGTGGCCAGTGGCCGGCCGCCAGTGTCCAGTTCCTCCTCGAATTCCTCTGGGGATTGGCCACTGACCACTGAATACTGTCCACTAGCGCACACCAGCCGGCCGGGCCAAGGCATCAGCGAGGTGAAGGTGATGCGGTCTTCCTTGTGGGCCTGCTGGACGCCCGAGCGTCGCAGGTTGTCCAGGATGATGGCGCCGAAGTCGTAGCCGGTCCCGTAGCCGTTGCGCGGCTCGGCGATGCCGTCGAGCACGTCTCCGTTCTCGTCCACGCCCAGCACCCGGTGGGGGGAGATGCTCTCCACGGTGAAGGGGCCGGCGACGCGCACCTTGCTGCGGTCTTCGTGGGGCTTGTCGTACAGGTACTCGTACTCGGCATGGGCGGCGATGGAGGCGTCGATCTCCTTCTGGCGGGCGATGCGCAGCGTCCAGTAGTCAGTGAGCCAGTGGTCAGTGTCCGGCGGCCAGTCATCGGGCCGTTCCCCGGGTATCTCCCATTCCTCCAAGGTTCTCTCCTGACCACTGGCCGCTGACAACTGACCACGGAGGGGCGCCAGCCGCTTCTCATATTCCTCGTAGATGACGTCGATCTCGGCGTTGTTGGCGATGTCGCGCAGGGTGATGTGGGGGACGCGCTCGTACACGAAACCCTGGCGGACGTTGCCGTAGGTGGGCATCCGCGACGGGTCGCGGCGGGACAGCTCGGCCTCCTTGACCTGGCCTTCCCGGCTGTCGGCCAGGATGTAGTAGGGGTAGCGGGCGCCCATGATGCGAGCGCGGGCCAGGGCCAGGGCGACGCGGGAGGTGTCGATGGTGATCCACCGCCGGCCCCACTGCTCGGCCACGTAAGCGGTGGTGCCGGAACCGCAGGTGGGGTCCAGCACCAGGTCGCCCGGGTCTGTGGTCATCAGGATGCAGCGTTGAACAGCTTTCACACCGGTCTGTACTACGTAGACCTTCTCATCCGTAAAACTCCCGGTTCCTGTGTCGGCCCACAATTCAGAAACTGGTGTTACGGCAAAGTCGTTCAGTTTTCTGACGTACTGAATACTGTTTCTGGCCTTGTGAATTCGGCCGGCATTGGAAAGGCGTGTATGTCCAATTGCTGTGGTCTTAGACCTTAATTCATACTGGCGGCCTTCAAATTCGATCGTTAGCAGAGGGTTACCTTGGGAGGTGATATTGTCGGCCTTGTAAATGTCGAAACCCTGTGGAATGGATTGACCGTCCTTTTCGGTCTGCGTCATTCCCCGATATTCACCGAGCTCATTTTTGAGCCAATGGTAGGTGGACGCATTACCGTCCTCCCGGGATTTGGGCAGATAGGGTCGACGGAACTTCAGGGATCCGCGATCTTTCCCGTACCAAAGCAGATAGTCATATCGTTTACTCAGGTAGTTTGAGCCCAGACCACTTGTCTTCACAAAGGCTATTTGGTTTACGAAATTATCCTCCCCAAACACCTCATCCATGACCGCCCGCACCCGGTGAACGTTCTCATCGCCAATCTGCACGAAGATGGAACCGGAGTCGGCCAGCAGGTCGCGGGCCACGGTGAGGCGGTCGCGCAGGTAGGTGAGGTAGGAGTGGATGCCGTCGCGCCAGGTGTCGCGGAAAGCCTTGACCTGCTCCGGCTCGCGGGTGATGTGGGCCGCGTTGCCGTCGCGCACGTCGCGGCTGGTGGTGCTCCACTGGAAGTTGGAGTTGAAGCGGATGCCGTAGGGCGGGTCGATGTAGATGCACTGCACCTTGCCCTGCAGGCCCTCCCGCTCGGCCAGCGACGCCATCACCTGCAGGCTGTCGCCCAGTATCATGCGGTTCTGCCAGTAGCCGTCGTGCTGGTAGAAGTCGGTGCGGTCTACTCCCTCGGGCAGGCCGTTGAAGTCGGCGAACAGCTCCGGTTGCCAGTGGTCAGCGCCCGGTGACCGGGCGTCAGTGCCTGGCGTCTGGTCTCCTTGCTTACCGCTGGCCGCTAGCCACTGGCTGCTGGCCATCAAATCGGCGATGAGCGCCTTGGGGTGGACTTTCTCCTGGATGTACAGGGGCGGCACGTTGACCACCAGGTCGGACAGGTCCTGCTCGTCCTTGCCGCGCCACACCAACTGGGGATCAAGGTCGCGGTTGCGCCGCTCATACGACTTCTGCAGCGGCGATTCCTGCTCCTCCCGCACCATGGACTGATACTCGGCGGTGGGATGTTGGTGCGGGTGTCATCCTCGTGGCGCAGGGCTTCGACGGTACGCTCGCGTCGGCGGGGGCGGGGCATGGCGGGTTCCTCCTGGATGATGCAGCCGTGTGGGTCAGCGAACTACTTCCATTACCGAGCCGTCGGCAAGGATGTACGAGTAGAAATCGTGATCAATCGTGAAAAGGCGGCGCAGAGCAAGGGATTCCGCCGCTGCAATCAGCGACGCATCGGCCAGGTCCATCTCGAAGTTTCTGTACTGGTGCATCAAGAGGTCCATGCGGTCGGCTTCCGAATCTGTTGTTGCGTGAATACGCAGCAGTCCGGTACGGCGCATATCCCACAGAGCGTCCTGCAAGTGGTACCCGGCGTCGCGGGCGAGAAAGTGCATCGCCTCGGTGAAACACTGCCAGGTGCTAATCATCGGCTCCCCCTGTAAAGACCGGAGCCTTGCCGCACATTCCGCATGATACTGGTCCGCCGGGTTAATATTGGCCACCAGAGGCCCGGTATCGGCGAGCAGCGTCATGCTTCGAGTTTCCCTTCCACACGCCACCGTTCATGCCTGAGGAACAGGAGATAGCGCCGGCGTTGTCCTTTGTCGTGCTTGCCTTCTTCCTTCAGGAATATCAGATGACGCTCTCGATCACTCAACCCTTGCAGTTGCTCATCGAGATTGCGGCTGAATTCCTCGAACCTGAAGAACTCGGCCCCCTGGCGCAGGTGCTTCTCCTCCATGGTTTCATGGTAAGTTGGGCTGAGGTCCAACTCGTCGAGATGTTCTTCCAGGTAGGCATAATCTACCGGATCCTGATACAGGCCGTAGTTGTGCCGGTTGTCTGACATTTTGCCGGCCTGGTCAGCAGGGAATTCTCCGGCTGTGGACATGATGCTCACCATCCCGTTGTGGTTCCGTGGCGGAACTCTAAACTCTGACGCGCTGGGCTTCAACAACCTGTCGTAAGTTGCTCTCTATATCGTACACGTCGGTGAATTCGGCGAAGGCCCAGCGGCCGAACTCGCCGGCGGCGTTCACGCCGGGCAGCCAGTAGGCGTCCATGGTGTTCTTCTTCTCCACCGCATCCTCGCCGCGATAGCCCTTGATCTCCACGATTAGGTTCAGGGGATCATCGTGGCCGTCGTCCACCCGCAGGATGAAGTCGGGGATATAGGTGCGCGGGATCGAGCCGTACCGGTACGGCACCTCCAGGCCCAGGTTGTGGTTCTTCACGTAGGCCGTCACCGCCGGATGGGACTCCACGACGCGGCAGAACTCGGCCTCCCAGTCGCTGTCCAGCACGGCCAGGTTGACGTGACACTTGCGGGAGTCGGTGGTCCAGAGCCCCGGCTTAGACGTGGCGAAATTTACGAAACGGGAGGATCCGATGGGGTTGTACGGGTCCAACAGCGCCCGGACCGAGCGCTCGCCGGTCCGGCTGGTGATGGCGGCGGTGATGCGATTGCACGCCATGTCCGCCAGCTCCTGGTACATCAGCTGCGCCGGATAGGTCCCGCCCCGGCAGACGAGGCAGGTGTCCAGCCACTGCTTGACGACGTTCCTCAGCTTGCCGAACAGGTGCAACTTCAGGTCTTCGTTGGGATCCCGCCACTTAGTCTCCAGCAGCCGCTTGGTCAGGTGCAACACCAGGCTGGAGGTGCGCAGGTCGCCGGTGTGCACCAGGTTCAGATCAACACCCTCGCCGATGACCCCCTGGTTGCGGGTCACTGTTGGACCGATCAAGTCGGGCGTCAGGCGCAAGCGGGAGTCGTCGGTAAAGTTGGCGATGAGGTCATCCCTGGGCGGGTCCTCCCGGTAGCCGGAAACGCGCGGGAAGGTTATCTCAAGGTCATCGCGATCGGGTCGAACGGCGTGCACCTGCACGGTGTTCCGGCGCGGTCCCGGCCGCACCACCACCGGGCGGGCGGTGAAGTCGAAGGGAATGCCCAGCACGTCGGCGTATTCCACGTCGAACAGCCCGTCGTCGTTCAGGTCGTAGGACTGGCGCCGCAAGGCGCGACCGACCACCTGCTCGCACAGCAGCTGGGTACCGAACGCCCGCACGCCCAGGACGTGTGTAACGGTGTTGGCGTCCCACCCCTCGGTGAGCATGGAGACGGACACGACGCAGCGGATCTGTTCGCCCAACCGGCCTTCCTTGCCGACGGTGTTCATCACCTCCCGAAGCAGCTCGGTGTCGGTGATATTGTCTGCGGCCTCGCGGTCACCCGTCCTTTCGAGCCGCTCCGCGCGGAATCGGTCGATCTGCGATTCGGCCGCCCTGCGGAAGTCGTCGCTGAGCTTCTCTCCGGATTCCAACTGGTGGCTGTCGATGAGCAGGGTGCGGGGGATTGAATAGCGGTTGCCCGATTCATCGAAGTTGCGGAAAAGCTCCAGGCGCCCATTGTGCAGCGCGGTGGAGCCGTCTTCGTTCTCCCGCTCGAATCCCGATATGTAGTCATAGACCAGCTTGGATGTGGACGTGTTGTTGCACACGACGATGAAGCAGGGAGGAACGGTGGCCCCCGATGACTGCCACTGCTCGAAGGTGGATTTGTAGTGGCCGTAGAGGGCTTCCAGGGCGGTCTGCAATTCCACCGGGAGGCCCAACGGATCGAGGTAGGCGTTCTTGCCGCGGCCGGCCCGGGGCATATCCTCGCGGATGTGTTCCCAGAGGTTGCGGAACACCGGCACCCGCTCGCCGGGAATGTTGTCGGCGACGGGAACGCGGGGCAGTTTCACGATGCCGCACTCGATGGCATCCATCAGCGAGAAGTCGCTGACGGTCCAGGGGAACAGGGTACCCTCGGCATATCCCGAACCGCGCAGGAAGAAGGGCGTGGCGGAGAGATCAACGACGCGACCGATACCCAGTTTGCGCTTGACCATCTCCAGGCCTGAAATCCAGAGCCTGGCCTCTTCGTTATTCCGATTGGCCTCCTGCCGTTCTTCCCTGGTCAGGCTGCGCTCATCGTCCTCGCCCGGTTTGCGTCTGTAGCAGTGGTGCCCCTCGTCATTGAGCGCCATGATGTTCCGCAGGCCCATCAATTCGGGCATGACCCTCTGGATCATTTGGCCCTCGGATTCCAGCGTTGCGACGGGGTCGCCGTGTCCCTGCAGCAGATCCCGACCACCCCGAGATATTTCGACGCGCTCCCGTTGGCGAAGAGCATGGTAGTTGGTGATGACGATCCTGGCCCGCTGCAGGTCACCGAGCATGTCGCTGGGCACCAGTTCACGGCTGGCATAGTAGCTGTCGGGGTCATTGGGTTGCAGCACGCGCAGGCGGTCTCTGATGGTGAGCCCGGGCGTGACCACCAGGAACCCGCGAGTGAAGCGGTTGCTGGTGGGATGTCGCACGGCGTTTACCGTCTGCCACGCGATGATCATGGCCATCACGGTGGTCTTGCCGGCGCCGGTGGCCAATTTCAACGCGGTACGCAGCAGCTCCGGGTTGGCCTCGTGATTGGCGTTCGCCAGGCGTTGCAGGACGCGGCGTTCGTTCTGCCCCAACCGGGGCGCAACTTCGGTGAGCCAGATCAGGGTCTCAACCGCCTCGACCTGGCAGAAGAAAGGGCGATAGTGGCTGAACTTGTGCTGCCGCCAATGGAGCATCAACCGGGCGGTTTCCGGTGTTACGCCCCAGTCGCTGGGCGACGGGATATTGCGCCAAGTGTCGACGTGCCGCCGTATTTCATTCACTGCGGCGGTGACGTCATACTCCTGCTCTGCGGTGGACATACCCGCGCCCTCATCCATCACGAGACGGCCCTGGGGTTCACGGGCCCGCCCGCGCTGGCGGGGCCTGGGGATGGGCGTGATGAACTTGGCGCCGCGTCGGGTCGCGATGATCTGTTGGGTAGGCTGGCCTTCGTCATCCAACTCCCAGTGTTGCGCGGGATACTCGTACGGAGAGTTGATGATCGGCTGGTCAAAGAAGGGATTTTCCATGATTCTCCTCGCCCACATCATACTTCACATGAGGTGAAATCATGGATTTCCCGCAACGTCTACGAGCCTTATGACGGGAAGCTGGGCTCAGCCAGCGCGGATTGGCTGAGCGCGTGAACGTTGACTTCACCTACCTGAGCAAGATCGAAAACGGCCGGGTCGAACCGCCCAGCGAGACCGTCGTGAAGAACATTGCAGCAGTGCTGGCCGAGGCACTGGAACTGGACACGACGGAATTATCGACGAGCTGATCACCTTGGCCGGCAACATCCCGTCGGACCTGGCCGAAACGCTGGCCCGCAATCCCGGGGCGGTGCGATTTCTACGCTCCCTTGGGGATGATGTGCGATCCGCCGACGAGTGGCAAAGGCTGATACAGGGTCAGGAATCGGAATAATGACGACGAACAGTTACTCGCCGGAAGCGGCACTCGAACGGATGGCGTACCGGTTACTGGACCGGTACGAGGAAAGGTACGGGCCGATTGCCTGTCCGCCAGTGCCGGTTGAATCCATCCTGGAGAACATTCTGGACCTCAGCATCCTGTGGAACACAGTACCCGAGAAACCGGGCCAGTCCATCCTGGCCGGGTTGGATCCCAACAACCGAACCGTGGTGTTCAACGACACCAGGCTGGCGCTGATCGAGGAGACCATCGCCAATGTGGGAGTGGCGCCCCGGGAAGTGTCCGCCGATGCCGGTTACTACTCGGCCGCCCGCGCCCGGAGGACTCATCCCCAAAGCTCTCTCCCCCAAAGACCGGATGCGCCGCAAGTTGCAGACCAAACGGGGCCGCAAGCGTTACGCGCTGCGCATGGCGACGGTGGAGCCCGTATTCGGCCAGATCAAGCAGGGCAGAGGCTTCCGGCAGTTCCTGCTGCGGGGATTGGACCAGGTGCAGGGCGAGTGGTCGCTGATCTGCACCGGTCACAACCTGCTCAAGCTTTTTCGCCACTCTCGTCGGTCAGTCAGTCCACCGTCACCCATCCCCCAACCGGCGTGAACCCTCGCCAAAACACGGTCCTATCGACAGCACAACCTTATCCTCAGACGGGCTGCTGGCGCGGGCCTGTGAAAATGGCGTGAAATTTACGCCGGGAAGCGTAAATATATGGTGAGGGAAACGCGATGTTCACCGGTCCCGCACCCCTCGATTGGGTTCACGCGTACCCAGTCTGTTATCGCAAGGAGCACAGCGATGTGGCGGTCTCGTTTCCGGTGGCGCGTCCGTCGCCCTCGGCGCGATTGCCCTGCTTCGCTCGCGATGACAAAGCAGGCGGAACCGGACGCGCGTGAGACCAATCGGGGGTGTGTCGAGGCCCGTAATTGGTCGGTTGCGCGTTACGGTTTTCGTTGACAGCATTTGGGGCGGGTGTTAGCATATCCGGCAGTTTTATCGCGGTGACGGGGAGTAGTAGGCGCGGAAGGCCTCATAGAGAGCCGACGGTTGGTGGAAGTCGGCGGCCGGAAACTCCGAACTCGCCCCTGAGCGACTGGCCTGAAGCGCGACAGCGTGCGTAGGGACAGCGGGTCGGCTCCGATAACGGCTGTGTACAAAGAGTTTCGCGTTGAGCGCTCGCCAGGGACGTGTCAGGCAATGAGCGGAGCGCGGAAAAGAAGGGTGGTACCGCGGGAATCACAACCCGTCCCTTCGGGGTCGGGCTTTTTTGTGTTTTGACCAGACAGGGAACGGACAGGACTGGAAACGGGCCAAACCGGAAACCGGAGAGATCACAGGAGTAGCCGTACTATGGAAATGACAGGCGCAGAGATCATTTGCGAAAGCTTGCTGCGCGAAGGCGTGGACACTATATTCGGGCTGCCCGGCGGCGCTGTACTGCCGTTCTACGGCGCGCTGTCCGGCTATCCCAAGCTGCGCCACATCCTGGTACGCCACGAGCAGGCCGCCGCCATGGCCGCCGACGGCTACGCCCGCGCCACCGGCAAGGTGGGGGTATGCTCCGCCACCTCCGGGCCGGGCGCCACCAACCTGGTAACCGGCCTGATGGCCGCGCAAATGGACTCCGTGCCCATCGTATGCATCACTGGACAGGTGCCGCGCGCCGCCATCGGCCGCGACGCCTTCCAGGAGACCGACATCACCGGCATCACCCTGCCGGTGACCAAGCACAACTACCTGGTGATGGACGTGCGCGACATCGCACCGGCCATCAAGGAAGCCTTCTATATCGCGCGCACCGGTCGTCCCGGCCCCGTCCTCATCGACGTGCCGAAGGACGTCCTGGCCGGCGAGAAGATCGAGTTCGAATGGCCGGAGGAGGTTGACCTGCCCGGCTACGTGCCGCCGGGTGAGCCAGACGCGCGACAGGTGCGGGCCGCCGCTCACCTGATCAACCAGGCGGAGCGTCCGGTGATCCTGGCCGGACACGGCGTGCTCATCTCCCGGGCCTGGGACGAGCTGCGGCAACTGGCCGAAAAAGCGCAGATCCCGGTGATCACCACGCTGCTGGGCATCGGCGCCATGTCCACCGAGCACGTGCTGAACCTGGGCATGCCCGGAATGCACGGCATGGCCTACGCGAGTTTGGCCATCGACCGGTCGGACCTGGTGATCTCCCTGGGAGCGCGGTTCGACGACCGGGTGACCGGCCGCCTCAGCGACTTCGCGCCCGGCGCCAAGATCGTTCACGTCGACGTCGACCCCACCGAGTTCAACAAGAACGTGGTCGCCGACGCCCCCGTGCTGGGCGATCTCAAGGCCAGCCTGCGCGCGCTGATGCCCCTGGTGGAGTCCAACGTGCACCTGGACTGGATCAAGGAGACGGACACACTCAGAGCCGAGCATCCGTCGCTGTTCATCCGCAAGTCGGAAGAGCTGCTGCCGCAGCAGGTGATGAAGCAAATTTCGGACGAGACCAACGGCGAAGCCATCATCGTGACCGGCGTCGGGCAGCATCAGATGTGGGCCGCGCAGCACTACGGCTACAAGGAACCGAACTCGCTGATCACCTCCGGCGGCAGCGGAGCCATGGGGTACGAGGTGCCGGCGGCGCTGGGCGCCAAGGTGGGCCGGCCGGAAAAGACCGTGTGGTCCATCGCCGGCGACGGCGGGTTCCAGATGACCCTGTGCGACCTGGCCACCGCGGTGGAGAACAAGATCGACGTGAAGTACGCCATCCTCAACAACGGTTCGCTGGGAATGGTGCGGCAGTGGCAGGACTTCTTCTACGACAAGGACTTCTTCGCCACCATCTACAGCGGCAACCCCGACTTCGTGAAGCTGGCCGAAGCCTACGGCATCCGGGGCATCCGGGTCACCAGGCAGGAAGAGGTGTCCGGCGCCATCCAGGAAGCCATGGAGACGCCGGGGCCGGTGGTCGTGGACTTCGTGGTGAAGGAAGACGAGTTCGTGTACCCGATGATCCCCGCCGGGGAGTCGGTGCACGAGATGCTGGAAGAGCCCGAGGCCGAGGGGGTGGGTTTTGAACGCGCCTAGCACGCAACAGCACACCATCATCGCGCTGGTGCAGGACCGGCCCGGTGTCCTGACCCGGGTGGCCGGCCTGTTCCGGCGGCGCGGGTTCAACATCGCCAGCCTGGCCGTGGGCGCCAGCGAGCAGAAGGGCCTGTCCCGCCTGACCTTCGTGGTCACCGGCGACCAGTACACCGTGGAGCAGGCCACCCGCCATCTGGAAAAGCTGATCGACGTGGTGAAGGTGTCCAACATTTCCGAGGAGGACGTGGTGGCGCGGGAGCTGGCCCTGATCAAGGTGCGGGCCACGCCGTCCAACCGCAGCGAGATCCTGGAAATCGTGAACCTGTTCCGGGCCAAGGTGGTGGACGTTGGAAACCGCTCACTGGTGGTGGAAACCACCGGCGAGGAGGACAAGATCGACGCCCTGTACGACCTGCTGCGTCCCTTTGGCATCCTGGAACTGATGCGCACCGGCCGCGTGGCCATGGTGCGCGGCAAGTCCGGCGGCCGGGTCAGCGACGACGTTGGCGCCGACGCCGTCATCATGGGGAGGAACGGAGCCGTGGCGGAGCGGGCGGTCGGCTCAGCGCCGGGGCACTACGAGGGAGTCTAATCGGGATCCGTCATTCCGGCCCTGGGTCGGAATCCAGATGTGTAGCACGCAAACAACCTCCGTGGATTCCCGCTTTCGCGGGAATGACGGGAAACCAGCACAAAACAAGGATGAACTAGCATGGCAGTGAACATTTACACCGACAAAGACGCCGACATGTCCTTCCTTGAGGGAAAGACGGTGGGGATGATCGGCTACGGCAGCCAGGGACACGCCCACGCCTTGAACCTGCACGACAGCGGGATCAAGGTGATGGTGGGCCTGTACGAGGGCAGCGCCAGCCGCCAGGTCGCCCGCGACGCCGGGCTGGAGGTCGGCAGCGTTGCCGAGGTCGCCAAAGAGGCCGACGTCATGATGGTGGCCATTCCCGACCACGTACAGAAGGATGTGTACCGGGACGAGATCGAGCCCAACCTGGGCGCGGGCAAGGCCCTGATGTTCGCCCATGGGTTCACCATTCACTACCAGTTCGTGGTGCCGCCACCGACGGTGGACGTGATGATGGTCGCGCCCAAGGCGCCCGGCCACCGGATGCGCGAGCACTTCGTGGAGCAGGGCATCGGCGTGCCGTGCCTGCTGGCGATTCACCAGGACGCCACGGGCAACGCCAAGAACATCGGGCTGGCCTACGCGTCCGGCATCGGCTGCGCCCGGGCCGGCGTGCTGGAGACCACCTTCAAGGACGAGACCGAGAGCGACCTGTTCGGCGAGCAGTCGGTGCTGTGCGGCGGCGTCACCGCCCTGATCAACCTGGCCTTCGAGACGCTGGTCGAGCGCGGGTATCCGCCCGAAATCGCGTACTTCGAGTGCCTGCACGAGCTGAAGATGATCGTTGACCTGATCCAGCAGGGCGGGTTCAACTACATGCGCTACTCCGTGAGCGACACCGCCGAGTACGGCGACCTCACCCGCGGCACCCGCGTCGTGGACGACCACGTCCGCGAGAACATGCACCGGGTGCTGGACGACATCCAGAGCGGGTCCTTCGCCCAGGAGTGGATGGCCGAGTGCGACGAGGGACGGCACAACTTCCTGCGTCTGCGCCAGGAAGCCCGCACCAGCCGCATTCACGAGGTGGGCCGCGGCCTGCGCGAGATGATGCCGTGGATGAACCCCCGGGAGATTGAGTGACTTCCCAAGACTCGACTGTCATTCAGGAGGTTTCATCAGAATCAGGATTCACTGGATTTTAGGATTTACAGGATGGTAGGGAACGTAATCCCAGCAATCTCGCAATCTTGAAAATCCTGATTCTGACGAATGCCAAGAGATAGCAGGAGGTGACACATGGGCATGGAGGTACTGTGCAGAGCAGTTCACCATCGCAGACTGGTCCTGGCGGGGCTGGCTGTGGTGGACTGCGTGTGCCTGCCCGGCCTTTCCCCATCTGGCACGACGTAACAATCAACGCTGACGCGCCCAACCCATGCCGGGACACGACGGGCGCTCATCCCAATGGAGGGAAAGGACCAAATGGCTGCACAAGTAAAATTCCTGGACACCACGCTGCGCGACGGCGAACAGTCCGCCGGCATCGGCATGACGGTGGACGAAAAGCTCCAGATCGCGCGCCAGCTCGGCCGCCTCAAGGTCGACATCATCGAGGCCGGCTTCGCCGCCAGTTCGCCCGGTGATTTCCAGGCCGTCCAGCGCATCGCCGAGGACGTGCAGGGCCCGATCATCTGCTCGCTGTCTCGTGCGGTTCCCGGCGACGTCGACGCCGCCTGGGGCGCCATCAAGAGCGCGGCGAAGCCTCGCATCCACGTGTTCCTGTCTTCGTCCGAGATCCATCAGATGCACCAGCTGCGGAAGGACCGGGAAGACGTCATGACCATGGCCGTGGACATGGTTTCCAAAGCCAAGGGTTACTGCGAAGACGTCGAGTTCTCGCCCATGGACGCCACCCGCACCAACCCCGATTACCTGTACCGCATGCTGGAAGAGGTCATCAAGGTCGGGGCGACCACCATCAACATCGCCGACACCGTCGGCTATGCCATCCCGTCCGACTTCCAGACCCTGCTGAAGGACATCCAGCGCAACGTGGCCGGTATCGAAAACGTAACGCTGTCCGTGCACTGCCACAATGACCTGGGCCTGGCCGTGTCCAACAGCCTGGCCGCCATCGAAGTGGGCGCGCGCCAGGTGGAGGGCTGCATCAACGGCATCGGCGAGCGGGCCGGCAACGCCTCGCTGGAAGAGATCATCATGGCGTTGGACACCCGCAAGGACCTGTTCGGCGTTGAGCTGGGCGTGGATACCACGCAACTCTACCCCAGCAGTCGCCTGGTCAGCCGCATCACCGGCATGAGCGTGCAGGCCAACAAGGCCATCGTGGGCGAGAACGCCTTCCGCCACGCCTCCGGCATCCACCAGGACGGCGTGCTGAAGGACCGCTCCACCTACGAGGTCATGAAGCCGGAGCGCGTGGGCCTGCCGCCGGACGTCCAGCTCGTGCTGGGCAAGCTCAGCGGCCGCGCCGGCCTGCAGGCCAGGCTCGAGGCGCTGGGTTACTCGCTGACCCGCGAGGAAGTGACCAGCGTGTACGAGCGGTTCGTCGAGCTGGCCGACAAGAAGAACGAGGTCACCGACCGCGACCTGGAAATCCTCATGGACGAGGAGAACCGGACGGCGTCGGAGCCGGTGACCTACTCGCTGGAGACGGTCCACTTCACCAGCGGCGACAAGGACATCCCCACCGCCACGGTGCGCCTCATCGGTCCCGACGGCAACGCCAAGACCGACGCCTCCACGGGCAACGGCCCGGTGGACGCGGTGTGCCGCGCCATCGACCGCGTTATTGGCACCACCGCGCGGATCTCCGACTTCCAAGTGCAAGCCGTGTCGGAAGGCCGCGACTCGGTTGGCTCAGTGTCGATCCGGGTCGAGAACAACGGCCGGATGTTCTCCGGGCGGGGCGCGAACACCGACATCATCGTCGCCAGCGCGCACGCCTACCTGAGTGCCATGAACCGCATGCTGGCCGCCGACGAGGAGGCAGAGCTGCCGGCGGTGGGCACAACGCCGGACTAGGCTGGTTGGCGAACTCGCAAACTAATGCAGGGGCGGGTTTGAAATCCGCCCCTGCGCTTTGTTCAGGCCACAGGGCGTTTGCGGATGTTGATTACCCATAGATAGCCGAGCCAATCAACTTGAGCGTTGACGTTTTGGGTAATCAGCAGAGACCGTTCGGCTCCGAGCACATTGTCAGCGATTCGGAACAGGATTACACCAAAAGGAGCTTGACTGCCGTAACGCTGGTTCAATTCCCCAAAGTCTTTGTCCAATGTAATCAACAACCGGCTTTCTCTGGTAGCCCAGTCCAGCACATAGGGGTCAGGAGTCCTGGGCTGTTCTTCTCTGACCCATAGGACATCGTGACCAAAGTCGCGCAACATTGGGATGGACTGTTCAGGGATATTTTCGTCGGCCAGTATTCGCATACGCTATCTACGCCTTTTGTTTACCCGGCTGGCGGTCGCCAAAAACGTTGGCTTCGAATTCGGTCCAAGTTGTCGGAGACAGAGGTTTGCCAGTGGCGGCGAATTGGCGGCAGGCCTCAATGTCCTCTGGGGTGAGGTGAGAGTAGCTGGTGATGATGTCATCCTCATTCCAGCCGCCGTAGAGGTGGCCAACGATTTGTTCTACAGAGATACGGGTCCCCTTGATTATTGGCTTGCCGCTGAGTACGACGGGCACTTGCTCGATGCGCTCTTGCCAATCTGAGATCTGCAAAGTTTTGTTGCGATGGCGCTCACAGTACAGCACGATTTGCTTGCGTCGCTGGTCGTCGTCGCTAAAAACGGCGGCTTCGAATTCGGCCCAAGTCGTTGGAGACAGCGCTTCCCCGGTGGCGGCAAATTTGCGACAGGCTTCAATATCCTCCGCGGTGATGTCGTAACCGGAGATGATGTCATCCTCAGTCCAAGAGCCGTTGAGATGCCCCACGATCTGCTCAACGGAGATCCGGGTGTTCTTTATTACAGGCTTGCCGCTCAAAACACCCGGCACTTTTTCAATCCGATCTTGCCAGTCCATAACGGTTGCTCCTATGTATCTATCCGTTGTGATTATAGCAGCGGCATTGCGTCCCAAGTTCTGCCGTCCAAGGCGCGGCCGTGTCGTTTCTTGAAGACGCCGCCCCATTGCTTGAAGTAGAACGGTACGCCGGCAGCCTGGCACTGGTCGCGGATGTCGCGAGCCCAATCAGCCTGCATGGGACGCGCGCCTGGGCCGGATTCGCCGCCCACGATGACCCAATCGATTTCTGACAAGTCCATATCGGGCAAGGGACCCAGCAGCGGTTCCAGGGACAGGAACTTTACCGTCGCGTCGGTCTCGCGCAGCAGGTCGATACGGTGGATGTAGTCCATTGATTCAACGCTGACGCCCATCCAGACCTGGTCGGGCCACTCCAGTTGCGGATTCAAACTGGCCACGCGCTCCGGACGCTTGGTAAGCACCTGGTAACGATGCCAGTCAGCACGGGTCATTACGTCGAAAACCTGCGCGATGAACTCGTTGGGCACCTCATCGTGGAAAAGGTCGCTCATGGAGTTGACGAAGATGGAGCGGGGCTTGCGCCACCGCAACGGGATATCCAGCGTGTCAGGGTGCAACGTCACGGCAAAACCGTTCCGGTACTTGTCCATACCGGTAGCCTTGAGACGCCTGGAAAGGCGCTCGGCGTAGCAGTGCTTGCAACCCGGGCTGATCTTGTTGCAGCCAGTGACCGGGTTCCAGGTTGCGTCGGTCCACTCGATTTTTGAGGCGGCCATGAGTTACCAGTTTCTTAACAGGTGGTTGGCGATGTCGAGCGCTATCCGCCCGCCGCGACCTGGGTTGGCTGCAGCGAACATGAATGCAAACAGCGGAGAATTGCGCGAATTATTGAACCATTTTGGTGATGGTGAAACCGCGCCGAAAACAGAACTCAGCCTTTCCAAATACAGCTGCACAATAGCCTCTTGCTCGGCACGAATGATCTCTAATTCGTCACCGAACAGCGTCCGCCGGACTCTGGTTCGATACAGGGTACGCCATTCGTCACTTCCGTAAATGTTATCAAGGGTTGCAGCATAGCTTTCGTCAGGCTGGCGGTTGCGAGGCAATATCCTCGTGATCGCAGACAATGGGAATAAAATCCATAGGTCAATGGATTGTGTTCTCGCAATGGACGATACGGTTTGCCATTCGACTTGTGTGGCAAAGGGGTCGAGGAACACGACGGCACGCTGGCGGTTCCCTGGCTTATCCCAAGGGACCCCAAGCAGGCGATTTTGGGCGTCGCACCACATTTGTAGAAATCCGTTAGCCTCTGCCCGCTCAACTTTAATGTCGCGCTCTCCGAATTCATGCTGCATTCTGCGCAGAGCCGCTGCGTGTTCAGGATTTTGTTCCACAAATATAAAACTGTCGAACGGCTTGTCGTCGACCGCGATTGCCCGTCGTGTAGAACCTTGCAAGACGTCCCTCGACATGTCATCAAGGTCATCACCCCAAGTCGCTAGGCTTTGCGTTGCGTCACGGCTGACATACCCGGTGCCAGCGAACGCATCCACGTAAGTGAGATGGAAATCTCGGTTCTTCAGTGCGGTCGTGTAAGCCTTCAAGTAGCCTTCGAGAATCTGTAGCTTTTCCTCCGTCCAAGAACGCTCGGGATGGATTGCTTCGCTAGTCATGCCATAGCCTCGATAGAATATTTGATCTATCATGGAGAGTATCAGGCTAGACACATTCCCGCAACGCACTCCCGCGCAGGGCCTTTTCAAAGCGCAGGTTGGCGGCCTTTCACCCCGAACCGTAATTCCGGTTTCGCCGGAATCTAGAACAATCCGATCACTACGACCTCCTAGATTCCCGCATAAGCGGGAATGACGAATTAACTTTGACAAGGCCTTGACTCCCGCGACACCACGCTTGACGCTTCACCGCGCCATCGGGTACATTGCGAGCATAATTCCGTCATCATCGGCGAAGAAGGACTACCTATGGCTACTTTGCAAGACCGCACCACTGTAGAGATGGAACAGGCGCTGCAGAACGGCTTCAGCCTGTCGTGGCTCCAGCAAATAAAAGACCAGGTTCCCGGCGCCGAAGAGGAACTGGCGCACGACCCCACGCTGGCGGAGTACACCGCCGGCCTGCTGGACGAGTCGCCCAACCAGACCCAGCGCACCCGCGGCGCGATCCCCCGGGAAGGCGTTCCGCAATATGGGGCCTACACCTTCCGCGACAAGAAGGAAGTCTGGGGCTTCAACCTGACCAAGCTGTACCAGGAGGCCGTCTCACGGCAGTGGTCCTCGGCCACCGACATTCCGTGGGAGACGCTGCGCCCGCTGCCCGACGACGTTGAGGCCGCGCAGTGCCAGTTGGCCACCTTCTTCGCCCAGGTCGAGTTCGTCGCCGCCGACGTGCCGGGCCGGTTCATCGCGCAGATGTCCCCGGACTACCACGAGGTGCGGATGTTCCTGCTGACCCAGGTGATGGACGAGTCGCGGCACATGGAAGTGTTCCGCAAGCGGGCGCTGGCCAACGGCGGCGGCCTGATGCGGATGATCGACTCGGTGAGCGACGTCACCGGCGGGAGCACCGACAACGCCCGCGAGTTCACCGAGCTTTCCAGCCGGCTGCACATCGTCGGCGAGGGCAACGTGCTGACCCTGTTCCGCCTGGGCGAGCTCATGGCATACAACGACGCCGAGAAGGCCATCTACCGTCGCGCGGCCCAGGACGAGGCGCGCCACGTGGCCTTCGGCGTACTGCACGCCCGCTACATGAACGAGTGTGTGCCGGAGCGGCGGGAAGAGGTCCACGCCTACCTGGACGAGGCTGAGGACCGGCAGGCCACAGGCAACGGCGGCGAGAACCCGGCGGCCCGCAGCGCCAACCTGACTGCCGAGTCGCTGGCCATCCTGCTGGGCGGCGGCGCGGACAAGGCCGAAGAGGGCCAGAAGATCCTGGCGGCCATCCGCCAGCGCCAGGTCAAGGAATACTTCCAGCGCCTCAAGTCCTGTGGCTTCGACGACCGCATCGAGAACGGGCGCGTGAACCCCGCGCTGCTGGAGGTCTACCAGGCAGCGGCGTAACCTGCACGGACCATGGTTACGCAAGCGCAAACATACCAAGAGGCCAGCCGAAGGCTACTGGAGCAGGGCTTCGTTGAACTTGCGCAAGGCGACACCCAACAGGCGTCTGAGAAAGGCTGGGGTGCGGCCGCCCAGATGCTCAAATCCATCGCCGAGCAGCGAGGATGGGAGCACAAAGGGCATCGGCTGATCCGGCGGGTAGCGAGTCGGTTGGCCGATGAAACCGGCGATCGTAACATCCGCCGTCTCTACAGAGTGGCCGACAGCCTGCACACAAATTTCTACGAAGATCTGGACACTGTTGAGGACGTGGCGGACGGCTTGGAAGACGTCAGGCAGTTTTTGGACATTTTGGAACCGCTACTGGCCCACAACAACCAATTCAAGTAGCTGCGACGAGCGGCACGATCATTGCTCACGGCCCGTCTCATTCGAATTGACGGGCCGTATTGATTGGGGTAACACATCATGACCACGCAGAATGATCCGCAGAACAGCAGCGACCCGGCCGGGCCCGTCGACGACAGCAACCCCACCGGGAACTACCGGTCGTCGGCCGCAGAACGCGTCCAGCAGAACGTCGCCGAAAACACCGCCGCTGAGCCAGAGGTCGCCAAGACCGCAGAGGCGCCGGCCGAGCCCGAGGCACCACCGTCTCCGACCGAGCGGTTCCCCTGGATGAAGGACACCCGGCAGTGGGGAACCCGTGCCACTCCCACCGCTCACGGGCTGACCATAGATGGGATCAACGTTGGCCTGTACGGCGAAATCCCCGAGGAGAGCCGGGAGATGACCCGAATGCCCCGCGGGTCCTTTGCCACGCCGGGAATGCCACGCCTGGACAACTACTCAGTGAATCGCAAGGATGAGCTATGGTCGGACAACGCGGCCTGGCTCTACGAAGAGGCCATCCAGCGCCGCTGGAACGCCATGCAGGACATCCCGTGGGACGAGATTCCCGACCAGCCGGAGACCCTGGAACTGGCATGGTGCCAGCTGTGCACCGAGTTGGGCCAGCATGCCACCGCCGAGATCGAAACCATCGGCCTGTGGCTGCACCGCATGAACTACGCCTACATCGAACCCAAGATGTTCCTGGCCACCCAGGAATTCGACTCGGCGCGGCACTTCGAGGCGATGCGGCACCGGGCGCTCTGCAACGGCGGCGCCCTGGGTCTGGAATCCCCCGGCATGGTGAGCCGGCGCATGACCGAGACCCGGGCCGGCTGGCCGGAAGTTTCCGTTTCGCTGTACATCGCCCGGGGCACGCTGACGATGCTGCTTTACCGGTTCGGGGCGCACTTCGCCACCAACCCGGTGGACCGCAAGCTGTTCAGCCTTTCCCTGCAGGACAAGGCTCGACACCTGGCCTACGGCATGGCGATGCTGAAGCTGACGGTCGCCGTCAAGGGCGTTGACTTCGGCGTGTCGCTGCGACGGATCCTGGGCTCCATTGAGAAGGACATGGCAGGCGAGATGCGCGACCCGGTACTGTGGGAAGCCATGGCGATCATCGCCGGAGGCTCGGTCGCAGGGATGACCGAGGGCATGACCGCGGTAAACAAACTGCGCGCGGACTACGTCCGCCAGTACCTGACGCGATTGCACTACGTGGGCATCCAGAAGCAGGAGAGCGGGCTGCATCCGGACCTGGCCGCTGTGTTGCAGCAGGCTGAATAAGGACATGCCGCCACGAACCCGCCGGCCTGAAAGGCCGGATCGCAGAGACGCTCGCGTCATGAAGCACCTGGCCCAGGCGCGCGATTACTGGTCGAAGTGGCCGGCGCACCTGGCAGAGGGTGATTACTGCCAGGCCGGCGAAAAAGGCTGGGGCACGGTCGCACAACTCACCAAGGCCGTAGCCACCCTGCGTGAATGGGAGCATTATGATCACGAGGCCATCCGAGACGCGATCGCAGGGTTGATGGCAGAACTACCCGAACAGGCCCTGACTATTGACCGGGGCCTTCGCGCTGCGGAGGGTTTGCACGGCAACTTCTACGAAGTTTATATGAACTCGGAACGCGCCCGAAATGCCCTGGCGGACGTCCGACCGCTGTTGGATATCCTTTGCGATCTGCTTCCGGAGCAATACACGGGCGGCGTATCCTTCGGGCAGTGGGTCGAACCGGGCTGACCGGTCTCGAATGACCCGAGAACCCGCACCGGGGTGTGCGGGCGTTGCGGCGGCTATGGCGTAAAATAGCCGCCGCTGATGCTGATATCGTCCGCGAATCTGCTGCCCGAGGACATTGGGGCCTTCGTGCGTCTGGTGGTGCTCTGCGCCTTTTCCGGCGCGGTCGCCATCTGGGTCAACGGGTGGTTCCAGGCGTTGATCGCCACCCTGTTGGGAGACCCTGCGCCTCGCGCCCAGGGACGCCTGCTCGGCAATCCGCTGCGACATCTGGATATAGCCGGCCTGATCCTGGCGACCGTCTCCGGATTCGGCTGGGGCCGCCAATTGCCGGGGCCGCCGGGACGGCAGGGACGTTGGCCATCGGTCGTGGTCTCGTCCGCCGGACCGCTGGGGAACATCACGGTGGCGTTCCTGCTGGCCTCGCCGGTCAAGGCCGGCCTGCTTGGTTGGACCTACCCGTCGCCCGACACCCTGACGCTGGTGATGACGGGCGGCCTGCGCTCGGGGATATCGGACGTGGTCGGATTGTTGATCATCTACAACCTGATGCAGGCCGCGTTCCAGGTGCTGCCGCTGGCACCGTTGGCCGGCTACCGGGTGCTGGCCGCGTTGCTCCCGGAGTCGGCGGCGGAAACGCACCAGCGGTTCCAGCGGTTTGCGCCGCTGCTGTTGGTGGCCCTCATCGCGTCGGACTACGTGCTGCGGCCCGGCATCCTGTGGTCCACCCTGCTCCCGGTGGCTAACTGGCTGGCTGAGCTGGGCACCGGCTATTGAGTTCACATATACCCAGTTATTGTCATCGCGAGGAGTGCAGCGTCGTGGCGGTCTCGCTGCTTGGGCGATGATTCCGCCCGGAACGAGATTGCCGCTCTTCGCTCGCAATGGCAGTTCAAGCGAAAACGGGCAGGCGTGAGGCTATTGAGTCGGCCCGAACCGCTCCGTTCGAATGGCGGATTCGGCGACGCCGACGGACAGCAGGGCGTCAGCCGCAGTCTCCACGAAACCGGTGGGCCCGCAGGCGTAGGCCAGGGGAACGGCGTCGCTACCGTGCATCGTCATGAGCTCATCGATGCATTCCCGCACCATGACCGCATCAACCCGGCGTGAGTATCCGATCCAGCCGGGCGGCTGTCGTCGGGTCAGCGCGCACCGGACGGCAACACAGGAGTTGCGCCGGCCAGCGCCGTCCAGGAACTTGCGGTAGATGATGTCCTCCGGGCCGCGCGCCGAGTACAGCAACAACGCCGGCGTGTCCGGGGCTGCCAGATCTCGATGCATCAGGATGGACTTCAGGGGGACGATCCCGGACCCACCGGCCAACAGCAGGAGAGGGCCGGCAAGGTCAGGTGTCCAGGTGAAGGGGCCGCCGATGGGGCCACGCACTTCCAGGACATCACCCGGCTCCACCATCTCGTGGAAGTACGGGGAAACCTCGCCATCCGGTATCAGCTCCACCGTGAGATCGATGCGCGCGCAATCGTCCGGAGCCGACGCCACCGAGTAGGAACGCTGGGCCTGATAGCCGTCAGGCGCGGTCAGGCGGACGTCGTAGTGCTGGCCGGCGCGAAACGGGCGCGGCTCGGCGAGCCGCAGGGTGAAGGTCTTGGCGCGGTAGGTCTCGACAGTAACCCGCTCCACGGTGGTCAACTGCCAGGCTGTGGCGGGCGCTGTGGCCGCGTCCGGCACTAATCGCCCCAATACCGCTGTTCCTTCCAGGGATCCCCGTACATGTGGTAACCGTACTGCTCCCAGAAGCCCGGCTGGTCCTGGGGCATGAACCGGATGCCACGCAGCCACTTGGCGGATTTCCAGAAGTACAGGTGCGGCACCACCAGGCGAGCCGGCCCGCCGTGCTCCGCCGCGATGGGCTGTCCGTCGAACTCAAACGCCACCATGCCGCGACCCTCGAGGACATCCCACGTGGGCAGGTTGGTGGTGTAGCCGCCGTAGGAAAAGGCCATCAGGTACGGCGGTGGATCCGAAACTCCGGCGGCCACCAGGAGATCATCGATGGTGACGCCCTTCCAGGTGGTGTCCAGCTTGCTCCACTTGGTGACGCAGTGGATGTCGGTGAAAATCTCCGTCTCGGGCAACGAACGAAATTGCTCCCAGTTCCACTCGCCCAGCGGTTCGCCTTCCGCTCCGACCAGGACGAAGCTCCACTGATCCAGCGGCACCCGCTGGGTGGGACCCGCGGTCAGCACCGGGAAGCCCCGTTCCAGGTATTGACCGGGCGGGATGGGGCGAGGGGGTGTTTCGCGGCGCCGTCCGAAGAATCCTCGGGTGACCATCTGCACGTACTCCTGAGGCCGACGTTGTTAGCCGAGGGTATAAAATCCGTAGAATCCTGTCAAACGATATACGGAGAATCCCAACTCGCAGCATGCATCAACAGGGATCGCGTGGGTCAGCATTCATAATCGTAGCCGTCGTACCGCTCGTCATAATACCGGTCGTCCTCATCACGCCGACGGAGTCGTCCATAGATCCACTTGCCGGTCACCACGACTACCGCCAGCAACACCAACCCACCGATAATCCATATATCCAGGTAGGCCAGGAAAGACAGATCCGCCGGCTCTCCGCCGGCCTGCAGGGCTGCTGCCAGTACAATTAACCCGTTCATGTTCAAATCTCTGGTCGTCGTTGCGGACGACTGTAAGGAACGCACCGTCGGCCGGCCAACCGGCCGGTGCGGGAGGCCGCGAGTTTGTGGGCCAAGTATGTAGCGGTGGCGCTGACCGCCGCATCGCCCATCGGCGAGGAGTTGGTGTCCATACCGCTGGGCGTGGGACTGGGGTTGAATCCCGTACTGGTTGCCGTGGTGTCTGTGGCGTTCAACCTATTGCCCGCGGTGGTGATTTCCGTGATGTTCCAGAGGGCGGAGCGCGGCACGGGGGTGCTCAGAGTAATGCTTCGTATGCGTCTCAAGCCGGTTCGATCGGCGGTCAGGTGGATGCTGCGGCGGCGGAGCCAACGGTTGTTGCAGGCGCTGGACCGCTGGGGCGTGTGGGGCGTTCTGGTCGTCACACCGTGGGCCGGGGTGTATGTTACCACGCTGACCCTGGAGGTGGCCGGGATGCGCCGGAGCCGGTTGTTGGCATCAATCGCCGCAAGCCTGATCATCCACGCCGCTCTCGTAACGCTGGCGGCGGTGGGAGTTTTCAGCCTCGTGTGACCGGAATTCGCCGAATCCCGCATCGTTCGCCGAATGACGTCTCTGGTTTGGATGTACAAGAATAGCGCAATACGCCCGCCACACCACCCGGCAGACCGGGAAGCAAGGCGGAGACGGGCCATACACCAGCCCACTGGCGGAGATCATGAGGCAAACGGTAAATTCGTTCCTGCAACACCTCATCGTTGAGCGGGGCTTTTCCCAGAACACGCTGGACGCGTACAGCAACGACCTGAACCAGTTCCGCGAATTCGTCGCGGACAGCCTCAATTCCGAGGATCAGGAAGTATGGCGTCTGGTCGACATCAACCTGCTCAACGCGTATATCAGCGAGCTCAGGGATAACCGCAAGTACCGGGACACCACCACGGCTCGCAAAGTGGCGGCGGTTCGATCATTCTTCGGCTACCTCAGCGCCAACGGGCTGATCACCGAAGACCCCACGGAGAACCTGGGCTCGCCCCGGGTGGGGCGGACGGTCCCCAAGTACATCTCGGAAGACGACGTCAGGCGACTGCTGACCACGGCGGCCGACACCGGCACGCCCGAAGGGCGCCGGGACGCCAGTATCCTGGAACTGCTGTACGCCACCGGCCTGCGGGTGAGCGAACTGGTGGCGCTCAATGTGCAGGACATCGACTTCGAAGAGGGCTTCATCCGCACCTGGGGAAAGGGTTCCAAGGAGCGGATCGTCTACCTCTACCCCGACGCCCTGTCGAACCTGCGGGAGTACATCGGCGGCGCCCGCGTCGAGCTACTGGGTGACAAGAAGGGTGAAACCGCCCTGTACCTGAATCAGCGTGGTGAGCGGCTCACCCGGCAATGGGTTTGGAACATCCTCAAAACCGCCGCCAAGGCCGCCGACGTCGACCCGAAGATCACCCCGCACACGCTGCGGCACAGTTTCGCCACCCACCTGCTGCAGAACGGGGCATCCCTGCGCCACGTGCAGGAGTTGCTGGGACACTCCAGCATCTCCACGACCCAGGTGTACACGCACCTGACCGATTCCCACGTCCGCGCCGAATACGAGCGGAGCCACCCACGGGCCTGACCGAAGGACCAGTGACGTCGGAGCGGTCCGCCGCCCGCACTGCCGATTGCGAACGGCGAGGGTTTCGTCACCCTCGCCGTTGCAGATTCTTGATGGCCTCGTCGATGCGCCGCACCTGCTCCGTGTCTCCCGACGACAGCCGGTAGCAGCGGTCGAGATACAGCTGGGCCAATTGCACACCGTTCGGAGTGGCGTCGTTGGCGGCGGCGACCAGCGAGCCGATGCCAAACTCATCGGGCAGGTGCCGTCCCAGGGCGGTCATCTCGGCGATGATGTCGGCGATGGCGGCAGCATCGTTGCCTTCCTGGGCGAAGCGCAGGCGGCCCAGTAGCCGACCCATCTCGGCCAGGCGGTCGCCCTCGCTCATGAAGCTCCAGAGCACCTCATTCACGCCCAGGCTGTCGCCCTCGTCGCCATCCAACGCTCCGGCCAGGGGTGACGAGCCTCCCAGGGGTATGGCGGAGTCCTCGGCAGGCAGGGTGGAGACGCCCTCCTCGCCGCTGGTACGGAACCACGCGTCAGCGTATTCCTGGACGGCCTGGGCAACCGATTCCATCATCCTCGCCAGGTCGTACGAGAACATGCTGCCGCCATAGACCAGATCGTCGTTGCGGACGTTGGCGAGGCGGACCAGTTGTTCATAGCCGCCGTCCACCAGCTCGGACATTGGCGGCATGGCGAATGCGGAGAAGTTTGCCAGCGGGCCGGACCCGGCGCTCCCCAAATGCGCGGCCAGGAAGGGCGGGACATATTTGGTCAGATCGGCGGTGATGGGCAGGGTGATGATGTAGGTGCCGTAAACGTGGTCCGGCTCGGTGTCCACGCGAAAATAGAGAATCGCGTGGCCCCGCGGCCGCTGTGGGTCGCCGATTTCAAACTGCAGGTCCATCGGCGCAAGTATAGATTAGGGCTGCGGCGATGGCAAAGGCCAGGACTTCCGAAAAATTGATGACAGCCACCCGTAGCGAACGGGTGTTCTTGGCTGATAGTGTCTCTGCGAACCGCGATCAGAGCGGCGATCATATCAACCACGGAGGACCAGGAATGTTGGCAACTGCTCAAACGTGCGCCGTCATCGGGCTGGACGGCCAGATAATTCAAGCGGAAACGGATATTTCACCGGGACTGCCGGCCTTCCACATCGTTGGCCTGCCGGACACGGCGGTACAGGAAGCCAAGGAGCGGGTGCGGGCGGCGCTGCGCAACAGCGGCTGCGAGTTTCCCATGCGCCGCATCACGGTGAACCTGGCGCCAGCCGACCTGAAGAAAGCCGGCCCGGCCTATGACCTGCCCATCGCGGTGGGGATATTGTTCAGCACCGGCCAGGCGCCGCCCACCGCGGAACCGGCGATATTCCTTGGCGAGCTTTCCCTGGACGGCGGCCTGCGCCACACGGCGGGCATACTTCCCATGGTGTCCGTGGCGCGCGACCAGGGCATAAGCTCGGTTTACGTGCCGGCAGTCGACGCTGCCGAAGCAGCCCTGGTGGACGGGGTTCGGGTTTATCCCGTTGACACGCTGGCGCAACTGCTCTCCCACCTGCAGGGCGAGGGGGCCATATCCCCGTTTCCGCAGAACGGCGTCCACCTCAACGGAAACCGCGAGCAGCCGGGCAATACCGATCTGTGCCACATACGGGGTCAGGATCACGCCAAGCGCGCCCTGGAAGTAGCCGCCGCCGGGTTCCACAACATCCTGTTGAGCGGACCGCCGGGTTCCGGCAAGACGCTGCTGGCGCGTGCGCTGCCGGGCATCCTGCCCTACCTGACCGCCGACGAGGCGCTGGACGTCACCAAGATCTACAGCGTGAGCGGCAACCTGCCGCCGGACAGCCCGCTGATCGCCCAGCGTCCGTTCCGCGCGCCGCACTACACCATCTCCAACGCCGGCCTGGTGGGCGGCGGCCGCATGCTGCGCCCCGGAGAGATCACGCTGAGCCACCGGGGGGTGCTTTTCCTGGACGAACTGCCCGAGTTCGGGCACGCCGCGCTGGAATCGCTGCGCCAGCCCCTGGAGGACAAAACGGTAACGATCACCCGGGTCAGCGGCACGGTGACCTATCCGGCCAGTTTCATGCTGGTGGGAGCGATGAACCCGTGTCCCTGCGGCTATGCCTCTCATCCGCGCAAGGAGTGCGTATGCAGCCCGTCGGCGCGAGCCCGTTACCAGCGACGCATCAGTGGGCCGCTGCTGGAACGCATCGACATTTTCGTGGAGGTGCCGCCGGTGGAATACGACAACCTGCTGGGTCGGTCGGAGGCGGAGGGCTCAGCGGCCGTACGCGAACGCGTCATTGCGGCGCGCGCAATGCAGGAGGCACGGTTCAGCGAGGGCTCCGAAACCGCCGGCCTTTCCAACGCGGAAATGTCAGGCTCGACCATCTGGGAGCACTGCGTGTTGCAGGATGACGCGCAAGCGCTGTTGCAACGGGCAGCCCAGCAACTGGACCTCTCGGCTCGGGCGCTGCACCGTGTCATCAAGGTGGCGCGCACGGTTGCCGATCTTGCGGGAGCCGAACGCATCGGACCGGCGCATCTCGCCGAGGCGCTGCAGTACCGCGCCCGTGAGTTGAGCTGAGCGCCATCGGCACATTGCGACCTTGATAGACAACGGTCGAAGGATTTAGGATGTGAACGACACAATTCAATTTGATGACGATGCGGAACGAGCGTCGATTTTCACCGTGCCGGTACGACGCATCAGGCCACACTTCTGGACGTTCAGCACCTTTTTCATCGCCACCACCATGTTTTACGTCTACGTCCACGCGATAGACGCCGACACGTCATCATGGCGTGACACGCCATCGGCTATTATGGGCGACATCGTGTACGCCGCCGGGTTCTGGATCATATTCAGCCCGATCCTGGTCGAAGGAGTTACCATGGTATTCGCCGCAATGTTTCGACAGAAGACGCGACAAGAAGGGCGTGAGCAGGGACGTGAAGAAGGTCGCGAGGAAGGACAGGCAGCAGGGCGGCAAGAAACCGACGCTACCTGGCGCGAGTGGAACCAGCGACGGTTGCAAGCGATAGCCGACGGGGTACCGTTCGAAGAACCTACTCCCGATCCACCGAACGGGACAAACAGCGTGAGGGAATAACGGATACCGGCCCTAACGGTCGGCAACGCTGGGTTCAGGGATCGTGTTCAGTTCGATCCCGGTCGGCGGAGCCTCCATCGTATACGCTGAAATGTTTCGCCAGAAAATCCGCAGGGAGGGGCGAGAGGAAGGACGCAGAGAAGCCGACGCTGCCTGGCGTGAGTGGAACCAACGACGGCTGCAAGCTATGGCCGACGGTATGCCGTTCGACGAACCTACCCCTGATTCCGCAGATGGAACCGATCCGCAACGCTAGCGGAAGAGGTGACGCAGCACGAAGGAAACGGCCTGGCGCAATTTGGTGTGTTGGGCTACCCGGACGGTGATGTAGATGTGCCCGCTGGCTCCGCCGTCCAGGCCGGCGTTCCCTTGACCGCGGAGTCGCAGGCGGCGTCCGTCAGCCACGCCGGCCGGTATGGTGGCGCTCAGCCACAAGTCCCGCCGCAACCTCTGTTCTCCGCTGCACCGCCAGCACTGGCCAGCCTCCAGAGTCTCCTCCGGCTCGAAGCCCGTTCCCCGACAGCGCTGGCAGGTTTCGGTGCGCGTGACCGGGAACACTTTCCGCATCCCCTGTTTTGCCTCGCGGCGCGTGATCAGCAGCGCCGCTTCGATATCCTCGCCGCGCTGGGGATCCGACGGCGAATGGGAGCGAGGCCGGGCCGGTCGGGTTGCGCTCGGTCTGGGGCCGCGCTGCTGGCTGCGACGGCTCGGCTCGGCCGTGGGAAGGTCAGCAACGCCATATATGTCGTAGTGGCGGCGGCGCTGCGGATCGGACAGGGTGGCGTACGCATGATTGATTTCCTTCATGCGCGCCTCGGCTTCGGGCCCGGTGTTGAGATCCGGGTGATACTGCCGGGCCAGTCTGCGGTAGGCGGCACGGATCTCTTCCGTCGTGGCTGCCGCCGGAACACCGAGGATACTGTAGCAATCGCCGTTCATGGTTCTGTTGTGATACGCCGCAATCGTATCAGGTAATAGTCAGAATAATCACTGCCGATGCCAACCAGTTTGCCAATTGTCGGTGCGGGTGATACCCTGAAACGGTCGGGGCGGGGCGTAGCGCAGCCCGGTAGCGCACCTGCATGGGGTGCAGGGGGTCGCCAGTTCGAATCTGGCCGCCCCGACCATTTTGACCGAAGCGCATTAACTGGGGCACCCTTGAAGGGTGCCCTTCTGCGTCACATCGCGGTTCTCCCGCCGTCGACGACGACCTCGCTTCCGGTGACAAACGAGGCTTCGTCAGACGCCAGGTAGACCACCGCGTAGGCAATGTCCTCAGGACGGCCAATACGGCCCAGGGGTACGCGTCGGCGCTGTTCCTCGTCACTGAGACCGCTGCCGCGATTGGCGCGGGACTCCTGCAGCATGGGCGTGTCGATCGGGCCGGGATGCACCGAGTTGCAGCGGATGCCCTCGCTGGCGTGCTGAATGGCAGTGGACTTGGTGAACAGCCGGACGGCGCCCTTGGTGCTGCTGTACCCGGCGAGGTTGTAGTCGTTGCCAACCAGGCCGGCAGTGGAGGATATGTTCACAATGCTGCCGCCTCCGGCCTCGCGCAAGGCGGGCAGGGACGCCTTGGTGCCCAGGAATACTCCCTTGGCGTTGACGTCGAAGAGGCGGTCCCATTCCTCGACGGTCATCTCCTCGATGCTGCGGCCAAGGACTATGCCCGCGTTGTTCACCAGCACGTTGAGCTTGCCGTACTCGGAGACGGCGGCATCGACCGCGGCCTGCCAGTCAGACTCGCTGGTCACGTCCAGGTGGATGTAGGTGGCCTGGCCGCCCAGTTCCCTGATTTCGGCCTCCACCCGGCGACCCTCGTCGTCCAGGATGTCGCCGAACACGACGCACGCTCCTTCGGCGGCGAACATCCTGGCCTCCACCGCCCCCTGACCGCGCGCGCCGCCGCTGATGAGAGCAACCTTGCCGTCCAACCTGCCCATGTGATCCCTCCTTGTGACTGTCGGTTAGCGGGCAGCAACGTGCTGCGGTTTGAACGCCACGCTAACCGCTGATTACTTCCTTGAATTCGCGAATGGCGTTGATGTGAGCATCCGGCCCGCTCAGGTTGGCCGACATGGTGTTCACGGAAAAGTGGCTTGCGCCCATGCCCCGCCACTCCTCAGCCCTGGCCTGCCAGAATTCCGGATCGCCGTCGGAGTAATTCACCCGGGGTTCCATGCCGATGGCGTCGGGATCGCGGCCGACGGACACGGCAGCCTCGCGCACCTTGGCGATGGCGGTGGCCGCCTGGGGATCATCGGACTGGAACTGCGGGAACCAGCCGTCGGCGCAACGCCCAACTCGGCTGAGCACGCGGTCGGTGGGGATCGGCCCGCGGGCGCGGCTGCCGGCTCCCATCCACAACGGGATCGGGCGCTGCACGGGCAGGGGGTTGATGCCGGCGTTCGTGACGTCGTGGTACCGGCCATGGAAGTCAACCACTTCTTCCGTCCAGAGCCGGCGCAGCAACTCCATTTGCTCCTCGGCCCGGCGGCCACGGGTCGAGAAGTCCTCGCCCAGGGCTTCGTATTCCACCGGGTTCCAGCCGATGCCAACCCCAAGGCGCAGGCGACCGCCACTCAACACGTCCACCTCCGCCGCCTGCTTGGCGACCAGCGCCGTCTGCCGCTGCCCCAGGATGACGATGGCCGAGACCAGCTCCACGGTGGTGGTCAGGGCCGCCATGTACCCGAACGCCACGAAGATCTCGTGGAACATGCTGTCCTTGGTGTAGCTGCCCGTCCACGGCTGGTGGTACGCGGTGTCCGCGCCCAGCACGTGGTCATAGGCGATGATGTGGGCGTAACCCAGCTCCTCGGCCGCCTGCACGTAATCGCGCACGGCAACGGGGTCGGAACCGATTTCCGTCTGTGGAAAAACGACCCCTATCTGCATCTGTCGGTCAGGCATGGCTGCGCTCCTGGTGACTGGGTACGGGATGAGGCTTCCGGGATTTTATCGCGCGTGTGTCAGCGGGGCAAACGGAGGTCGGCTCTCACGCGCGACCATTTTGTCGTTTTACATCGATGACAGGATGAACAAGATGCCCACAATGCCGTCCCGGCCTTCCGATCACAGCAGCGCCGCGGCATCCGGGACGCAGGCATCAAGCGATCAAATTCTGTATATCCTGTGATCGATGTGAAAATCACCCCGATGGCCGCTTGAAGCGGTTATGCGTGAGGAGGTCTGCCCGGTTTTCGGCATCGCCGCCTGGGTACGGCAAGAACGCGGGCTCGCGGCGTCAGGGAGTGGCCCACGCCAGGTTCCAGATCAGGAAGAACGCGATAACCGCCACCCATCCCGTGACGAACGCAATCCGATAGAGGCGCGTGAACCACGGATGTTCCCAGAAGGGCAGGCGCCTTTCGCGCGCCCAAAGGGAATCGGCGCTGCCGCCAGCCCAGATCCAGCGCCCGAATTTCCTCGCCAGTTCCATCGTGGATGCCTTCGCTGTCTACGAGATTACCGCGCTGCGCTCGCAACGACAACCAGACTACAGGATCTGCGACAGGAAGTGCTTCACACGCTCGTGGCGCGGGTTGTTGAAGAACTCGTCCGGAGGTTGGTCCTCCACGATCTGCCCCTCGTCGAACATGACGATACGGTCGGCCACCTCACGGGCGAAGCCCAGCTCATGGGAGACGGCCAGGATCGTCATTTGCGACTCGGCCAACTCGCGCATCACCTCCAGCACTTCCTTGATCATCTCGGGGTCGAGAGCCGAGGTGGGCTCGTCAAAGAGCATGATGTTGGGCTGCATCGCCAGGGCCCGGGCGATGGCCACGCGCTGCTGCTGGCCGCCGGAGAGTTGGGCCGGGTACTTGTCCGCCTGCTCGGGGATGCCGACCCGTTCCAGGAGTTCCATGGCAACGCCCTCGGCCTCGTGGGACGGCATCTTGCGGACCTTGGTCGGCGCGAGGGTGATGTTCCGCAGCACCGTCAGGTGGGGGAAGAGATTGAAGGACTGAAAGACCATGCCCACGTCGCGGCGTATGGCGTCAATGTTGCGCACGTCGTTGGTCAGCTCGATGCCGTCGACGATGATGTCCCCGCGCTGGTGCTGCTCCAGGCGGTTGATGGTGCGGATGAAAGTGGACTTGCCCGAGCCGGAGGGGCCGATGATCACCACGACCTCGCCCTTTTGGATGGTGGTCGTGACGCCCCGCAGAGCGTGAAAGTTGCCGTACCACTTGTGCACGTCACGGCACACGATGATGTCTTCGACGGCGTCCGCAGGTCCGTTGGTGGTCATAGTCATGGTGCGCTCCGTTGCGGTGGGTTCTATTGGCCGTTGCTGCGCAGGCGACGGCGGCGGGAACGGCGGGCAGCCCGATCATTTCGCAACTGTTCTACCTGGGCGCTCAATTCGTCCAATCGTTGCGTCATGGCGGCCACGTTTGCCACGGCGGCATCCCGCTCCTGCGCAGTGGCTTCGAGGAGCTGCTCCGCAGCGATGCGGGCGTCCCGCTCCTGCATGGCGGCTTGAAGACGTTCCTCGGCGGCGATACGGGCGTCCCGCTCCTCATCCCGCTCTTGCTCGGCGGCGATGCGCCGCCCTGATTCCTGCCAGTAAAGCATGAAGTCCGGCCCTCCTACAATTGCGCTGACCAGCGTCATGGCGGTCAATATGCGAATCGCCAACTGCCCCGGAGCTAGGTCAGCTTCGCCTATGCTGATGCCGTAGATTACCGCACCAGTGACGGCGTCCAGAAAGACGTAAAACAGCAGACGCAGCGCCCATGCCAATGACCGTTTCTTCATTCGCCCAAGCTGCCGCCCGAGCGTATTCTAGCAGAGTGGGCCAGTGAATCACCCGTTACCGCTCTCCCACCCCCAGGTGACGCTCGATGCGGCGGCTGATATAAGACATGCCGTAGCAGAAAATCCAGAACACCAAGGCCAGGAAAATGAACACCTCCTGCACGTCGTCCAGGTACGGCAGCATACCGCCTTCGACGTAGGTGGTTGCGAACTTGCGGCTGAGTTCGACGATGTCCAGCATCCCGATGATGTAGACGAGACTGGTGTCCTTGAACAGCGCAATGAACTGGCCCACGATGGCCGGGATGACGTTGCGGATAGCCTGGGGCAGCGAGATCAGCAGCGTGGTCTGCCAGCCGGGCAGTCCCAATGCGCGAGCGGCTTCGGCCTGCCCCGGATGGAGCGCCTGCAATCCTCCGCGAATGTTTTCCGCCATGTAGGCGGCGCTGAAGAGCGTAATGAAGATGGCAGCGCGCAGCAGGGCATTGAGCGGGAAGTTTTCCGGGAAGGCCAGCGGGACCAGAACCTGCGACATGAACAGCAGGGTGACGAGGGGCATCCCCCTGAATACCTCGATGAACACGACGCACAGCGTTTTGAGAACCACCAGATCACTGCGTCGCCCCAGGGCCAGCGCGATCCCGATTGGAAAGCTGACCACGATGCCGGCCACCGCCAGCAGGAGGTTCAGCATCAACCCGCCCCAGTACAGTGTGGAGACCGGTTGCAGGCCGGGGACGCCGGGGAGTCCGCGCAGGAGCACCAGGGTCAGCAGGAACGCGGCCACGCTGAGGATGGCGACCCAGCGCCAGGTGCCCAGTGCCGTATAGCGGGCCAGAATCCAGCCCAGCAAAACCGCCGGCACGTTGGCCAGCAGCAGAAGGCGGACATCCCACCCCATCCGCTCCAGGCTGTAGGGCAAGAAGGCAAACAGCGCGACCACAACGGTGACGATGATCGCAATACGCCCGGTCAAGCCGCCGCCCGCCAATCCCCACGACATTCCCAGCAGCAGGGTCACCAGCATCAGGGCGGCCTGCGGTCTCCAGAAACAGTTCTGGCCCGGACAGGCCTGCTCCGTGTTGTATTGGCCGATGACAAGCAGGCCGCCCAGGGTCTGGATCACGGTGAAGTCGGCGTCGGTGAGCAGCCAGCGCAAGCCGTACCAAATGGCCAGGCCCGTCAGCACGCCGACCACCATCGTCAGCGCGGCGTTGTACCAGGTGCTGAAAAGGTTCGCGCGCAGCCATCCGGCCACGCCGGTTTCCAGGCGCGGCGGAGGCAGGGGAGAGTTCGTGGCGCGTTCGGTAACGGCGGACACCGGTCAGACTCACGCGATACGGATGTGGCGGTTGTACAGGTTGCCGATCAAAGAGTAGGTCAGGCTCATGGCGAGGTAGGCCACCATGACGAGAATGATAATGTTGATCGCGGGCGCGGTCTGCGTCATCGTCTTGGCGACGTTCATCAGATCTGCGAAACCGATGGCGCCGGCCAGGCTGCTGTTCTTGGTGAGGTTGAGAAACTGGCTGATCAGCGGCGGGATTATGATGCGCAGCGCCTGGGGGAAGGTGACCTGCCGCAGGGTGCTCATGGGGGACAGCCCCAGGGCGCGGGCCGCCTCGATCTGGCCGCGTCCAACGGACTGAATGCCGGCGCGGACAATCTCGGCAATGAACGACGACGTGTACATCACCAGGCCGATCAGCAGAGCCATCAGGCCTCCCGAGATGGTAAATCCACCGGCGATCCGGCCGAATGTGCCCTGGGGCGCCGGATCAGACACGACCAGGGGGGCGCCGGCGACGAAGCTGATGACCACCCACGCCACGGCTCCGATGACGATGGCAGTCGCGAACCCACCCACGAGCGGATATGAGGGCTGGCCGGTGGTGACCTCGCGTTGGGTCAAGCCCTTGTTGACGGCGGTCCCGGCGATTATGCCGGCCGCCGCTAGGGCCAGCCAGATCAGCGCCGCGGCCAACCCGTCGGGAAACGGAAACGGTATGGAAACGCCGGCGTTGTTGATGTACAACCGGTCAGCGATGACGTACCCCTCCCGCACCTGGGGCAACGTCAACACGATGTAGAACCAGAAGTACAGCTGGATCAGCAGGGGAACGTTGCGGAAGAACTCGACATAGACCAGTGCAACCTTGGCCACCAGCCAGTTGCCCGACAACGCACAAACGCCGACGAATATCCCGACCAGGGTGGCCAGGATGACGCCGACGATGGAGACCACGATGGTGTTGACCGCGGCGACTACGAAGGCATACAGGAAAGTGTCCGAAGTCTCGTAGGGGAGGAAGTGCTGGCCAATGGGCGTCTGGTAGGCGCGCTCGAGGAAGCTGAAACCGTAGGGGATCTCCCGATGTTCGATGGCGTTGGCGATGTTGAAGAAGAACCAGGCGACCAGGAAGACCACCAGGAACCCGGACAGGATCTGGGCGGTCCACTGGATGACCAGGGCATGCCGCCAGATGGGGATGCCCTGGTAGGTGAGGTTTTGCAGTATTGCGGCCATCGAACAGTTGGAGGCGTTCTACTTTGCCGTGATCTCAGGTGGGCCAGATTTTAGCGCAAATCGGACGGCCACGCCGGCATCGGTGGCCGGCAAAAATCGGGGTGACCGGATTGGACCGGTCACCCCGTGAATTGCGTCGGTTACGCAGGAGAGTATGACTAGCGCAAGGGAGCCGCGTAAATCTGGCCGCCCTTGGGGCAGTCCTGGCAGGGGGCGTTGGCCCACAGCGCGTTGCGGCCGTTCTCCCGAGGCAGGTTGATGCCGTCGGGGCCCAGATTACGACTGTAAATCTCGCCGTAGTTTCCGACGGCCTTGATCACGTCCTGGGCGGCGGTCTGGCTCAACCCGAGCGGTTCTTGGCCCCAGGAGCCCTCGGTGCCCAGCAGCCGGTCAACCTTGGTGTCGCCGGTGGCAGCGCTCGCGACGTTGTCAGACGTAACCCCGTAGGCCTCGGCGTAGATCAGGATGGCCATCACGGTCTTGACGATGTCGAACCACTGGTCGTCGCCGTGGGGCACCACCGGTCCCAGTGGTTCCTCGGAGATGGTCTCCGGCAGGATGACGTGGTCGTCGCGATTGGAGAGGGAGGTGCCCAGCGCCGCCAACTGCGAGCGGTCGTTGGTGAAGGCGTCGCACTGGCCGCTCTCGTAGGCGGCGACCACGGCGGCGGTATCTTCAAAGGTCAACGCCTCCAGGTTGAGGCCGTTCTGGTTGGAGAAGTCCGCCAGGTTCAGCTCGGTGGTGGTGCCCTGGGTCACGCAGACCGAGGCGCCCTGCAGGTCATAGGCGCTGCTGACGCCCAGGGACTTGTTAACCATGAAGCCCTGGCCATCGTAGAACATGGTCTGTGCGTAGTTGCCCCACTGGGCGTCGCGGGAGGTGGTCCAGGTAACGGTGCGGACCAGCATGTCGACCTCGCCGGACTGGATGGTGGGCCCGCGCTCAGCGGCGGTGATCAGGCGAATTTCAATGGCGTTCGGATCGCCCACCACTGCAGTGGCAAGGGCGCGGCACAGGTCAATGTCGAAGCCGACGTTGTTGCCGGAAGCATCCAGGAACCCGTAACCGGGAACGTCGTTGCGGCTGGCGCAGATGACGTGCCCGCGGTCCATAACGGTCTGGAGCCGGTTTCCAACCTGAACGTCCTGGGATTCGGTGGGCGTGGGAACAGCTTCGGTGGGCGGCTCGGGCATGGCGGTGGCGGCGGCGGGAGCCGTGGGTTCAGCAACGGGGGCCGGGGCGGCGGTCTCTTCACCACCGCAGGCCAGCAGCGCCACCGTGGCGGCAAGCAGCATCATGCCGGCGATGTACTTAACGGTCTTGGTCATCAAATATTACCTCCTGGGGATGTCTATTTCGCCCTACGTCGGCACACAATTCACGGCAATGATAAGTCAACGTCTTCGGTTTTGACAATCGCAATGACACGCCGGATTGGCGAATACCGGGAACTGCTATGCGAACGACCATAGCGATAGGGCGGTCCCGCCGAAGATTTTCTCCAGGTCGGCTTTGGGACACCACTCTTCCATCTGCCGCCAGGTGTGCCGCAGCGAGTTGCGGTAACCTTCTCGGTTGGTCACTCGGGGCCAGTCCGAGCCCCAGATCATGCGGTCGGGGCCGAAGGCATCATAGGCCATGCGAACGTAGGGCGGCGTGTTCCGGTACGGGAAGGGCGGATCGCTGATCTCGCCCATGCCGTGGATCTTCATCACCGTATTGGGGAAACGGGCCAGAGTCAGGGACTGCCGGAACACGTCGTCGGGCGGCATCTCCGGCGCGCCGATGGCGTGGATGCCCATGCCGGCCAGGTGCTCGATGATAACGGTGAGGTCGGGAAGTTCCTCGACCAGCGCGGCGAATTCGGGGGATGCGAAGCCTTCGGCCGGACCGCCGACGCTGACGGACACGCCCAATCGGGCGGCGGCGCGCCAGATGGCCAGCGGGTCGTTTCCCGGCGACCGGTGGAAGTTACGGATGCGCAGGGTCTCGGCGCCGGCGTCGCGCAGGCCTTCCAGGGTGTCGGGCGCGGCCGGATCGTCCACGTCCACGCGGCAGACCACGGCCAGGCGTCCAGGGAAGCGCTGCCGGCACTCCAGCACGTAGGAGTTATCCAGGGTGGCGGTGGACTGCACCAGCACGGTTTTCGCCACGCCGTTCAGCTCCATCTGGGCCAGCAACATCTCCACCGGTTCGTAGTGGTCCCGGCCGATGTGGACGTGGGTATCGACGATGGTCATGGTTGCATCCCCCAGGATTCGGGTGATCGGAAAGCGTCCGATCGAGGGCGCACGTAGCAGTTGCAGAGCATAGCAAATCGGCCCATTTGCTGCTACTCTGGCACCATGCAGAGGAGGTATGCCCTATGATTTCGCAAGCAGAAAATGTGACGCTCACGCAAGTCGGGCCCGGCACACCCATGGGCGAACTGATGCGCCGTTACTGGATGCCCGCCCTGCTGTCCTGGGAGCTGGCGGAGCCGGACGGAGAGCCGGTTCGGGTCAAGCTCCTCGGCGAGGAGCTGGTGGCCTTCCGCGACACCGACGGGCGCATCGGCCTGCTTGACGAGTTCTGCCCGCATCGCCTGGTGTCGCTGTGGCTGGGCCGCAACGAAGACTGCGGCCTGCGCTGCGTGTACCACGGCTGGAAGTTTGACGTGAACGGGCAGTGCGTGGACATGATGAACGAGCCGGAGGACAGCGATTTTCCGTCCAAGATGACGACCACGTCCTACCCGACCGTAGAGTTGGGCGGCGTCATCTGGGCCTACATGGGGCCGAAGGAGCACATGCCCCCGCCGCCGAAGTTCGAGTGGGCCGCCGTTCCGGAAACGCACCGCCACGTCACCAAGAACATCCAGGAGTGCAACTGGCTGCAGGCCCTGGAGGGCGGCATCGACTCGGCGCACGCCACCATCCTGCACCGGACGCTGCGGGTGGACACTCCCCACGCCGGCCTGCGCGTCGACTCGCCCCACGTGCGGGGCAAGCCGCCGGAACTGGAGGTGGACATCACCGACTACGGGTATCGCTACGTCGGCATCCGGTCGCTGGGCGACGAAGGCAATCACGTGCGGGCGTACCACTTCGTGATGCCCTTCCACCAGATCCGCGCCAGCCAGCGCGGCTATCGCGGACAGGCGGGTCCCGTGGGCTTCCTCGCTTCCGGTCACATGTGGGTACCCATGGACGACCACAACGTGATGGTCTGGAACTGGGACCTCTCCTACGATGAGCCCATTGAGGAGGAGGAACGCGTCGACATGGACCGCGGCTACGGGCGCGGGCCGGAGCACATGCTGACCGACTTCCGCACTCGCGTGAACCGGGACAACAACTGGATGATCAACCGGTCGGTGCAGAAGACGGAGACGTTCAGCGGCATCGACGGCGTGAACGCCCAGGACGTCGCCGTGCAGGAGAGCATGGGGCACATCGTCGACCGCTCGAGGGAGAACCTCTCGCGGACCGACATGGCCATCATCTACGCCCGGAGACAACTGCTGCAGGCGGCGCGGACGGTGGCCGAGGGCGGCTCCCCGCCCGGCGTCGGGGACAACTACTACATGCTGCGGCCGTCGCAGGCGATCCTGCCCGTGGGCGTGGACTGGCGCGACGCCCTGTGGGACGACCTGTATCCCGACGGCTCCCAGTCGCGGAACGGGAAGTAGCAGGGACGCGACGCATATAGACAGAGCGTAGGGGCGAGAATTTTCGCCCCTGCATTTTGGGATCGATCAGTGCTTGCGATAAACGCTGTCTCGCCGGCCTAAACGAACCACGAGGACACGTAAAGTCTCGTCCTGAATATCGCAAACGATGCGGCATCCTCCGACACGATACCGCCAAAGTCCTCCCATTGGCCCGGATAAGGCTCGCCCAATACTGCGGGGGTCGTCTCGCGTGGCCACCCGCTCATCCATGAAATCCACGACGCGCCTGGTCATCTGCCTATCCAACCGGTGCAGCTGATCCCTGGCAGTGTCCGAATACTCAATCGTCCAGGGCAAGCTCTCGCCTCACCTCTGCGGCGGTGTGAGTATGTTCGCGCCCGCTGCGAATTCTCTCCAAAACCTCGTGAGCGAGGTAATAGTCTTCCACATCTTCAAGTCCGCTTTCGATAATTTCGCGGAGAAGAGAAGATATCGAACGACCAGTGTGCGCCGAAAGAAAACCGAGGCGCTCCTCGGTTTCCGACGAGAGTTCGACCGACGTAGCCATGCCTTTTCCCCCAGAGCCGTCGCCTTGACTACTTCGAGTGTAACATTCGGGGTATGAAACAATAGGAGCGAGTTTTCGAACCCGCTCCTATAAACTCTGTGTCTGGCTGAACTGGGCTGACTAGCCTTCCTTCAGCGCCGGTATTACCTTGGTGCCCAGGAGTTCCACGGAACGCATCACGTCTTCGTGGGCCATGTGACCCTCGTTGCCGTAGATGAGGATGTAGCCGGGATCCAGGTCCTTGCGGATGTGCCGCAGCTTCTCGGTCACGGTCTCCGGGCTGCCGACGATGATGTTGTAGGCGTCCTGCAGGTCCTCGTAGGTCATACGGCGACCCATGGTGCCGGTGCCGATGAGGGGGCGGGACATCTTGATGCGCAGGGCCTCGCGGGACTGGTAGCCGGGCGGGTCGTTGAATTCCATGGGCCCGCGGTTGCGGTGGTTCTCGGTCCACAGGAAGGTGCGGCCGATCTCCTGTGCCTTCTCATCGGTGTCGGCGACGAGGCAGCGGATCAGGTAGCCGAAGTGCTCGGGGCCAGCCTCGTATCCTTCTTCGGCGGCGGTCTCGTGGTAGATGCCCTTCAGCTGCTTGGTGAGGTCCAGCAGGGAGCCCAGGTTCATGTACGGGTAGCGGTGCTTGGCGGCCCAGATCACGGATTCAGGGCTGCCGGTGCCGGGGAACCAGACCGGCGGGTGCGGCTTCTGGATGGGCACCACCCAGGGGTTGACCATGCGGTGCGGCCAGTACTCGCCCTCCCAGCGGAAGGGTCCGGGCTGGGTCCAGCACTTGACGATGAGGTCGTGGGCCTCTTCAAAGCGCGGGCGGTTCTCGGTGGGCGGGTAGCCGGCGTGCAGCGTCTCAACCGCCGTGCCGCGCACGAAGCCGGAGATGACACGGCCGCCGCTGATGCAGTCCAGCATGGCGATCTCTTCGGCCATCTTCACCGGGTCGTTGACGGCGATGACGTTGCCCAGCATGGCGATCTTCGCCTTCTTGGTGCGCTGGGTGATGACGGCCGCGTCCACGTTGACGGAGGGCTTCATGCACCAGTAAGAACTGTGGTGCTCGTTGGACATGATGCCGTCGAAATTGACCTCATCGGCCAACTGGTACTGGTCGTGGTAGTTGGTGTAGAGGACGTGGGCCTTTTCGGGGTCGAAATAGGTGTTGGGGAAGTGCATCCGCCCCGATTCCCAACCCTCCAGGTCATCCTCAGTAACGTGGCCGTAGGGCTGTTCGGAGAACCAGAATACTTCGAGTTCGTGCGCCATGATGTTCGCTCCTTTGGGGAAATTTGCATGTATGTACAGGATTCACAGGATCGAATAAATTTACGGAATCCTTATCACGTTCATCCTGCTGATACATGCAAATGGTTCCCGTGTCCAAAAGTGGGTGCGCGCTCGGGTCAGAGTTAGAGGCTGTTCAGGAAACCGGTTACGGCGGCGACGAATTCGCCGCGCTTTTCCACCGCCGGCGAGTGCCCGCAGTTATCTATGACGCGCAGCTGGCTGCCCTGGATCGCCTGCTGGAACAGGTGCCCGCATTCCACCGGTATGATCGCGTCCTCCCGTCCCCAGACGATCAGGGTGGGGGTGGTCACCCGCGACAGGAAATGCGGCAGGCTGGGGTTGTGCAGGTAGGGCTTCCAGCACAGCTGGGACGCCGTGATGGCGTTGGAGTGCACCACCAACTGCTCTTCGGGCGTCAACTCACGGGCGTAGTTCTCGTAGTTTTCCACCTGGCTGGGGTCGTGGAAGCGCTGCTTGAGGCGGGTGTCGGCCGACACCATGAAGATCTCGGCGATCTCACCCTCCACGGGCTTGATGCCGGCGGGGTCCACCAGGACCAGGGCATCGATGTTGTGGTCGTCCATGGCGGCCATCTCGGCGGAAACCCAGCCTCCCATGGAGGAACCCATCAGCACGATATCCTGCAGGCCCAGGGCATCGACGAACATGTGGTTGAAGTGGGCCACGTCGTTGATGGTCTTGATCCAGGAGGGGGCCTCGGTGCCATTGAAACCGGGCTGGCTCGGGACGTAAACGGTATACTCCGCCGCCAGGTCTTCGTGCCAAGCCTGCCAGCCGTTGGAGCCGCCGGCGCCATGGAAGAAAACCAACGGCGGACCATTGCCGCCGGAGTACATTTCGACGGCAGTACCGTTGACATTTACGGTAGTGCGGGAACCACTCTGAACTGTTGTCATACTCTCGTTCCTGTGCGGGGTGAGGATGGCGTTATTCTGTTACAGGGGTAACAGGATGTCAAGAAAAGACCGCCGGTCCAACCGTGTCCCGGCGGCGCCGGACAGTGGACCGCGGGCCACGGGAATTTCGGCCGAGACCCGACGCTATGCAACGCTCAGCAGGGAGGCCACGGCGCGGGCCGCCAGGTTGGACGCCATGGGGACTTTGTAGGCGTTGTCGGGCAGCGGCCTGGGGTCGGCGATAGCGGCCGCGCCGGCATCCGCTGGCACAACGTCATCCACCGCGCGGCCGCGCAGGTATTCCTCGGTATTGCGTGCGCGGTAGGGCACGGGAGCCACACCGCCCAGTACCACCGAGGCTTCGGTGACAGTGCCGTCGGTCACGACCAGGGCGGTGGCGACGCTGACCAGCGCGAAGTCCCCCGACTCGCGCTCGCGGGCCTTGAGGTAGATGCTGCGCTGGCCGGCGGCGGGCGAAGGCAGCGATACGGCGGTGAGCAGTTCGCCCGGTTGAAGAACGTTTTCGCGCATCAGGTCCACGTCGGGGCCAACGAAGTAGTCGGCGATGGCAACGGTGCGCTCGCCGTCAGCAGAAGCAACGGTCACGGACGCCCCAAGCGCGGTCAGGGCGACGGCGGCATCCGAGGGATGCACGATGAAGCAACGGTCGCCGCCGGTCACGCAAAGGTACTTGCCCACGCCCTGGATGGCGTAGCACCGGTCGCCGCCGCGCTTCAGGCACACGGTGAGCGGATGACGGTAGTACCAGCACCGTGGACGCTGGTTCAGGTTGCCGCCCAGGGTGCCAAGGTTGCGCACCTGCGGCGTCGCCAGCCCGCCGGCGGCCTGGGCCAGTGCTGTATGGCGACTGCGGATGCCTTCGTGAGCGGCAACGTCAGCGATGGTCGTCAGCGCGCCGATGCGGAGGCCGCCGTCGGGCGTTTCCGTGATGCCGGTCAGATCAGCATCTGCGATGGCGTCCAGTGCGACCAGGGTGGACGGCGTTGCCGTCCCGTCGCGAATTTCAGACAGCAGGTCGGTGCCGCCGGCGATGGGAACAACACCGCCGGGAGCATCGGCCAGCGCAGCGCACGCTTCCGCAAGGGTGGAGGGTTGAAGCAGCTGAAAGGTCATGGACAATCCCTCAAACTGATGCTCCCTATGTTACAGTAACACGCAGCAAGAGATAGTAAGGAGAGCAACATGGGGTACTTTAGCGTTCCGGTTTACGTTGGTTATCCGTGGGGACCGGGAGGCGATATGCGCCCGGTGGAGGCGGTAGTAGATACGGGGGCGTCGGATTCGGTGTTTCCCACGTCTCTGCTGGAAGAACTTCACGTTGAACCTGAGGGAACATACCCCTGCCGGTACGCAAACGGGCAAACCGATACCCGCGCCTATGGCGAAGCCGCTATTCGCATCGGCAAACGGACCAAAATCTGCCCGGTGATTTTCGGGCCGGACAACCAGTTTTTGCTCGGGGCAACTACGTTGGAAATCTTCAAGCTAGCGGTGGACCCAGTAGGTCAAGAATTGGTTCCAGTACCGGCGCTTCGATTCGGTTGGGGTGGCCCGCTATAACCACAGCCAAGGCCGGCGGTTGTAACTCGCTACCGCTGCGCCAGAGCGTTCAACACGCGGTCGGGGGTGATAGGCAGGCGGGTGAAGCGCACGCCTATGGCGTCGTATAGGGCGTTGGCGATTGCCGGCGCGACACCCACGGATGGCACCTCGCCCAGCGCCTTGGCTCCCATGGGGCCTATCGGGTCGATCACATCAGCGAAGATGGTGGTGATGTCGGGGTAGTCCTGGATGGTGGGGCTCTTGTGCTCCAGGTAACTTCCATTCAGGGTGACGCCGGTGGGCTCGTCGGTGATCAGCTCCTCGCTGAGGGCAAAGCCCAGCATCTGGGAGATGGCGCCCTCCACCTGGTTCAACGCGGTGCGGGGGTTGATGATGCGCCCGGAGTCGTGGGCGGCGACGTAGCGGGTCACCCGGACCCGGCCGGTGGCGGTGTCCACCTCGATCTCGCAGAAGTGTGCCCCGAAGGAGTTGACGATATAGTCGGGGCTGCCGGGCGTGATGGTGGCCTCGGCAGTGAAGGTTTGCGGAGCGACCGCCCTGGCGAGCTCGGCGTAGGTTACGCGGCGGGCAGGATCGTCTGCAACGCCGACGGCGCCGTCGGTGATGGAAAGGGCTGAGACGTCGGCCTCCAGGCGTCCCGCGGCGGCTTCGAGCAACTGCTCCCTCAGGCTATCCGCCGCCTGGACAACGGCCGTTCCCGTGGAGAAGGTGGCAGCGGAACCGGCGGTGATGGGCGCGTCGGGCGTGCCCTGGGTGTCGGCGAAGCGTGGAATGACGTCCTCATAGGGCACGGCCAGAGCCTCGGCGGCCAGTTGGCACAGCACGGTGACCGCGCCTTCGCCCACGTCGATCAACCCGCTGATTAGATGGACTTTGCCGTCGTCGCCGATCGCAAGGCGTGCGGCGGAGTCAAAGCCCACGCCGCCCCGGTAGAGCATGATGCTGATGCCCCGGCCGCGTCGGATGAACGGATCCGACGGATCGGCGTGCTCGAAAGGCTCGGCCCAGCCGAACTCGGCGGCCCCGCGGCGCAGGCACTCCTCCATGCCGTTGCTCGAGAATGGGATGCCGCCCTCCACAGGCTGGCCATCCACGATCTGATCGAGCGGCGTGAGGCGCGGGCCGGCCTGTCCCTCCGGCGGGACGTGGTTGCGCAACCGGAAAGCCAGGGGGTCCATGCCGATGGCCTCGGCAGCGCGATCCATGAGGGTTTCCAGCGCGAAGTGACCCTGGGGCGCTCCCAGCGCGCGGTAGCTGCCGGCCACGGGCCGGTTGGTGGTGACCGTTCGGGCGTCGAAACGGACGTTGGGACACCGGTAGAGGTACAGAATGCCCTGGCCGATACGACGGGTCATCTGAGGCGCCGTCGCCTGGTACGCGCCGGAGTCCATGAGCGCATCGCCGTGAATGGCGGTGATGTCGCCGTCGCGGGTTATGCCGATGCGGAGGTTGATGCGGCCGCCGTGGCGGGTGCGTCCGGCGACGAATTCCTCCTCACGGCTGTACTCGATGCGCACCGGACGGCCGGACTGCCGGGACAACAGCGCCGCCAACGCGGCCATGCGGGACTCATCCTTGTTGCCGTAGCTGCCGCCCATGTTGGGGCCGATGACGCGGACGTTGGCGGCATCCAGCCCCAGCGCCTGGGCCAGCACGTCGCGGTCCACGTGCACGCCGCGGGTGGACTTCCACACCGTCAGATGATCGCCTTCCCAGGACGCCAACGCGGCGCGCGGCTCCAGCGGCGTGGCCGAGTGGGTGGGCAGGTGGTAGGTCTCTTCCAGGACGATGTCGGCAGCGGCGAAACCCGCATTGCTTTGTAAAGAGTACGGGTCGCCGCGTTGCAGGGCCAACGGTTCCGGTATGGCCAGGTTGCCGTGAGGATGGATCTGCGGAGCGTCAGGTTCGAGGGCGGCGACGGGATCGGTAACGAAGGGCAGCACGCTGTACTCGACGCGGACCAGCGCGGCGGCTCGCCTCGCGGTGTCGAGATCGTCAGCGGCGACGGCGGCCACCTCATCGCCGACGAACCGCACGCGGGTGTCCAGCACCAGCATATCGGGGGCGAGGCGAGCGTCAGACACGTCCTGGGGTGTGACGACGGCTCGGACGCCGGAGAGGGCCAGGGCCTGGCTGGGGTCCACGGACAGCACGTCGGCGTGGGGGTGCGGGCTGCGCACGATGACACCGTGGAGCATTCCCGGCAGCGAGATGTCGGCCGAGTACTGAGCAGCGCCGGAAAGCTTGTCGGCCAGCTCGTAGCGTGGGACGCTGCGGCCGACGGTGGTGAGGGGCGATGAAGGTGTGGTCGTCACGACGTCAGTCAGGGCTTTGGTTTTGGAACCGCGAGTTGAGCTCTTGTCCCGGCCGGGTCCTCAACTCCTCAAAAATAAGTTGGCAGATCTGCATACCGGGGGTCAGGTGACACACAAACGGACCGACATTGGAAATCTCCAACCGCAACGGCGCGCTGCCATTCTGTCCCCAACCCGCCTGGACGGTGGGCGCCGTTTGATGGATGGATATCCCCAGCCGAGCAAGTGAACTCTTGCCCTCGACCCGAGCCGCAACATCCCTGGGCAAGGTTATCCGTTCCTGCGTATAGGCCAAAACGAAGGCATCAGGGCGAACCGGCAACGACTGTCCCAATTCCAGCCTGACTTCTCGGCCATAGCGTCTTGCAATTGCTTCTGGATCAGCTTGGTCAACCCTGATGAGGATTTCGGATCCTGCGGGAGGTGCGTCGAAAACAGTGAACCCATTATCTAAGCGTAAGTCTACCGACGATGTCGAAAACATCGTACGACTAGGATTAGGTTCTATAACCAGTGCGCTCGATTGCAGCGCTTCGATAATGTCACTATCGCTGTAGATCATTACCACCATCCCGATGTAACCACCGTGTTCTGATCTTCTTTGGGAACGAAAAGCCTCGCGCCGGACGTTAGGGTTTCGTCAGGGATTTGGATCAGCCATCTACCATCGTCAAAATCCGCAATGATAAATGCCTTGAGCCATTTCTCGGTCTCGTTGACCGAGTAGTCGGGCATCCATCCCACGTATTGGTTCCCGCCTATTCTGAACTGTACGATCCTTTCCTCTGGATGCATTCCCGGGCCCACGTAGGACAAGTTGATCTTCACGCCCTCAGGCTTCTCGCGGTCATGGCCCCAATCGATTTTTGCGCTTGACATCGTTAACTCCAACACCAAATAACCTATGTGCGGGCACTATAGTCAGCAGTTTCCTCCACCGTCAACGCAACGCTGTCATCGCCGCTGGCTTGCCCGCCATTCAACGCTGCGATACGATGCAGCAACCATGACCAACCCCCACACCGCCGAGATAACCGTCACCGTCAACGGCGCGGAGCAGACCCTCACCGTGCGGCACCACTGGTCGTTGCTTGACGTGCTGCGGGAAGCGCTGGGCTTGACCGGAGCCAAGCGCGGGTGCGATCGCGGGGAATGCGGATCCTGCACCGTGCTGCTGGACCGGACGCCGGTCAACGCCTGCCAGGTGCTGGCGATACGCGCCGACGGACACGATGTGCTGACGGTTGAAGGGCTCGCGCCGGCGGGGGAACTGTCGCCGTTACAGCAGGCTTTCCTCGACGAGGACGGCGGCCAGTGCGGGTTCTGCACGCCCGGGTTCGTCATGGCGACGCGGGCGCTGCTGGACGGCAACCCGTCACCCACGGACGCCGAGATACGCGAGGCCCTGTCCGGCAACCTATGCCGCTGCAACGCCTACGGACGCATCCTGGCGTCGGTGCGGGCCGCGGCCGCCTGCGCCTCGTAGTTTGACACCCCAAATCGGGGGCGCATACACTCTGGCCATTCGGCCGGGATGGCGCCGGCCGCGACGTTGCACGGAGGATACCCCATATGACCACCGCTCACACTCACGATCATCCCCACACGCACCCGCAGGCAGCGTCGGAGATGCGCGCGGCGGCGCTGGCGCTGCTCAACAGCCTGGACGCGGCCCAGAAAGTTGCGATTTCGTACAGCTACCACGACGGCGAGCGGATCTTCTGGTACTACCCGCCGATGAACCGGCACGGGCTGATGCTGCGGGACATGACCGAGGAGCAGCGGGGACTGGCCTACGCGCTGATGGCCACCGGCCTGACCGAGGACTCCAACCGGCAGGCCCAGTTGATCATCGAGCACGAGGACGTGCTGGGTCCGCTGGAACAGGAGGCGGGCCGCGTGACGTTCCTGCGGGACACGCTGTGGTACGCGTGGACGATTTTCGGCGACCCCGCCAGCGACGCCGAGCCGTGGGGCTGGAGGGTGGAGGGACACCACGTTTCGCTGCACTACAGCATCTGGGGCGACCGGGTGCTGTCCGTCACGCCGTTCTTCTTCGGCGCAAATCCTGCCGAGGTCCGCAAGGGACCCAAGCAGGGCCTGCGCATCCTGGGCGCCAGCCAGGACATCGCCCTGGAACTGATGGACAGCCTGGACACCGGGCAGAAGAGCAAGGCGATCATCTATGACGAGGCGCCGGCCGACATCATCACCTTCAACTCCTCCAAGGCGTCACTCCCGAAGGAAGAAGGGCTTCCCGCCACCGCCATGTCGGGCACCCAGCGCGAGATGTTGATGTCCCTGGCCAGCGAGTACGTGACGCGGATCCGCTCCGACCTGGCCGAAGAGAAGCTCAACGCCCTGCGTGAGGGCGGTCTGGAGAAGATCCACCTCGCCTGGGGCGGCCCCGTCGACCGCGCCCAGCCGCACTACTACCGGCTCCACGGCGGTGATTTCGTGGTGGAGTACGACAACCGGCAGGACGGCGCCAACCACATCCACTCGGTGCTGCGTGACGTGAACAACGACTTCGCCGCCGACGTGCAGCGGGACCACCTGCTGCTGTACCACGTGCTGTAATCTCCGGACACATATCATAGAGGTCAATCCCGGAAGCTTATGTGACACCTCCAAACCGGTCCATAGAAATGGGTATCGGAGTACCCGGCAGAGACGGTTGGCGCGTTGCGGCAGCCACCGCTGCCGGGTCTTCTCATCTCAGAAGCGGCGTGCGCAACCAGGACGCGGTAGCGCACCGCATCGTTGAGACCGGAAGGGGACAGGTGGTTGTGGCGGCGGTGTCCGATGGCGCAGGGTCGGCGGCCCGGTCGGATGAGGGCTCCCGCATCGCGGTCACCATCGCCGTCGGTGCCGTCGTGCGAGGCATCGAGAAAAGACCGGCCGCAGCCCTGGTGGAACACCTGGCCACCTCCCTGGTCCGAATGGCTGTGAAACGGGCCAGGAACGAGGTGGTCCGCTACTCCCGGAGGCAGAACCTCGAACCCCGGGAACTGGCGTCCACGTTGATCGTGGCTATCGCCAGTGACCGGCTGATCACGGCGGCGCAGGTGGGCGACGGCGCCGTTGTGGCGTTCAACCTGCCCGATGGCACAGCCAGGACATTGTGCGCGGCGCATACGGGCGAACACGCCAACGAGACGACCTTCATCACGTCACGCACTCGTCCCCACCGCATCGCGTCGGTGGGCTGCGCCGACGGGTCCGACTGGGACGCCCTGGCGTTGATCACCGACGGGTTGCAGAACCTGGCATTGAAGATGCCGGAGCGGGAAGCGTTCATGGGGTTCTGGCGCCCTTTGCTGAATGACCTGGCCCAGACCGACAAACCCGAAGCCGTTCCAGGGAGGCTGTACAGTTTCATCAGCGGCGAGCGGGTGCAGTCCCGCACCGGCGACGACGTGACCATAGCCATCGCAACCCGAAACCCTCGAAACCACAGGGAGGACCGGATATGAGTATGCAAGACTCGGTTGGCGCATACGACACCGTGGAGTTCGCGGACAACCCCGAAGCACGGTGCTCCATCGTGCTGATCCTGGACGCCTCCGGTTCGATGGGAGGTCAGAAGATCGACACGGTGAATCAAGCGCTGGTCAAGTTCCGCGACATAATCCAGGAAGACCCGGTGACGTCGCTACGTGCCGACGTGGCGATCGTTGCCTTCGACCACGAGCCCCGGGTGGCGTTGGACTTCACCAACGGCACCGACTTCCAACCGCCTGTGCTGGGCATCAACGGCGGCACGAACTACTCCAAGGCCATCAACCTCGCCCTGGACATGGTGGAGGCGCGCAAGCAGAGCTACCGCGACGGCGGCATCGCCTACTACCGCAGCCTGGCCTATTTCCTCACCGACGGATATCCCCAGCACGACACTCCCGGGGATTTGGCCCAAACCGCCGCCCGCCTGGCGGAAATGGAAGACAGCCGGGGCATCGCGTTCTTTTCGTTCGGGATCAGCCAGGAGGGCTTTCCGGCCGACCTGACGGAACTGGCCAAGCTGGCGCCGGACCACCGGCCGCCGGTGGAACTGACCAACATGGAGCAGCTTGACGGCTCCATCCAGTGGCTGTCCCGGTCAGTGGCCGCGGTTTCCCAGTCCCAGCCGGGGGAGAACATACGGCTTCCGGAGCCCGACTACCTGGACTTTTAGGGCTCCGGAGTCCGTGAGGCCGGGCGTATCAACCGCGGAATACGATGGCTTCGCTGCACCAACGTCGCTTCCACGACGAAACCGGCAACCGAGTCGCGCCGGGGCAAAAGCTTGGCGAGGGCGGCGAAGGGGCGGTGTACCTGCTGGAAGGCGACCCAGGGTCGGTGATGAAGATCTGGCATCCCGGGAGAACCCCGCAGGACGCCGACGCAAAGCTCCGTTACATGCTGTGCAATCCCGTCGAGCCGGACCTGGGAGCGACCTGGCAGATCACCTGGCCCCAGCACCTGGTGCAGGAAAACGGCGTCACCGTTGGCTACACCATGCCGCTGCTGGACCCCGGCGCGTCGTGGGAACCGATAGTCGAGTACTACAACCGGCGGGCGGCGCAGAATACCGAGCAGGAGCAGGGCCGAGAACTGCGGGTGGACGACCGGGTCCGCATGGCGACCAACCTGGCCCTGGCCTTCCGGGCGGTCCACGCCGCCGGTTATGTGATCGGCGACGTCAACGAGAAGAACGTTGAGGTCAACCGCCAGAACGACATCGCCATGGTGGACTGTGACTCGTATGGGTTCACTGTCTCCGACACCGGCAGGACCTTCGCCAACAACATGGGGCGCGCCGAATTCCAGGCGCCCGAAGCACAGGACGACTACGCCAACCGGACGCAGAACCACGACCGCTTCGGGTTGGCGGTCATCATGTTCCACCTGCTCACCGGCTACCACCCCTACACGGTGGTCAACCAGCCGAACCATCCGCAACCCGGGGACCGGATCAAAGCGTGGCTGTTCCCGCCCAGCAACCGCGCAATGGTAGAGGCGCCGGAGCCGTACGATGCCGCGTGGGAGGCGCTGACCGATGGGCAGCAAGAACTGTTCGCACGGTGCTTCGACTGGCAATACCAGGGACAGCCGCGCCCGACCCCCGAAGAATGGCTGGAAGCCCTGCAGGAAATGCCGGCCGAAGTAGCGCCGACTCCGGCCGTTACCCGGACCCCTCCGCCTCCCGTTCAACCCGCGGCACCAACCGTCTACCGATCTCCGCCGCCGGCGCCGCCGAGACCACCGGCGCAGCGGATGCCGACGCCGCCTCCGGCATCGCCGGTGACGCCAGCGCCGGCGGCTGCTCCACCCCGTCGGCGCGTCAGATGGCGGACGGTTTTGATCGGGGCCGCAGCGCTGTTCATCGCGTACGTGTCCTGCAACCTGGTGGTAATGGCCTTCGAGGAGTGGCGCGATTACCGCGACGAGCGGGAGTTCGCGAGGCTCCTGCAAGCGTCGCGCGCCACGAACAGCGCCAGCGTGTCGATGCCGACGGCGCCGCCTGTCGTGGTTGCCACCCGGGTTCCAACACCCACACTGATGGTCGCCCTGGCACCCGCAACAGAGCCCACGGTCGATTTCTCGCCCACCGTGGCGCCAACGATCACACCGCCGCCCGGGACAGGGGTGACGGCAACGATCGTCCCAACGGTGGAAATACCACCAATCGTGTCCACACCGGCGGCAGTCTTCGAGCCGACCCCGCCGGCGACTGCAACCGCTGTCCCTCTGCCGCCTACTCCGACGCTCACGCCAGCGGAGTGGCTTTACCCCAACGCCACCCACTCGACGGTCAATGAGTTGGCGCGCGGCAAAGCAATCCGCCTGCAGGGCTGCTACCTGGGGAATCTGACCAGCACCCGGAAGTTCCGCCTGGCATCCTGGAATGTGTGGGATCCGAGCCTCTATGGAACTCAGATCAAGTTCGTCAAGATCATCACCAACAACGGGGCGCTGATCCCACTGGAACCGAGCGCGTGCTACGAAACCAACGTCGTAAAGCACGTGGACAGTCCCGACGAGTATGTCTGCCTGGACCAGGACGCAACGCATTCGCAGCAATACCCATGCGATAGTTTCCGCGAGCGGGAGGTGATCCCAACGTTCGTGCTTCACCCCGACAATCCCGACAATCCCGACAATCCCGACGATTTTACCAACAACTTTGTCCGAATCTACGCACGCCCGTGAGACAATCCGGCACGCCCAGCGGGTCGAGGCATCGGGGAGGACGTGGAGGCGCAACGTCCGGTCATTTTCGATTTGTTATGATGTAAGTACGAAATTCGACGCAGATAGTACAAACACATCGCAGGAGCCACTCACGCATGACCACGCTGCTTGACCGGATAGACCCCGCCGTCGCCGCTGCCATTGAAGGCGAAAACCACCGCCAGCGCGATTCAATCGTGCTGATCGCGTCGGAGAACTACGCGAGCAAGGCGGTGCTCGAAGCGCAGTCGCAGCTGATGAACAACAAGTACGCGGAGGGGTACCCCGGACGGCGCTACTACGGCGGCTGCGAGTTCGTCGACGTGGTGGAAACCCTGGCCATCGAACGGGTCCAGGAACTGTTCGGTGCGGAGCACGCCAACGTTCAGGCCCACAGCGGCGCCCAGGCCAACATGGCCGCCTACTTCGCCGTCCTGGAGCCGGGGGACACCGTGCTGGGGATGCAGCTGGACATGGGGGGGCACCTGACCCACGGCGCCGGCGTCAACTTTTCCGGAAAACTGTACAACTTCATACCCTACGGTGTGGACCGGGAAACCGAGACCATCGATTACGACCAGGTGGAACGGTTGGCACGGGAACACAATCCCGAGCTGATTGTGGCCGGTTGCAGCAGCTACTCACGGGTGCTGGACTTCCCCCGGTTCCGCGCCATTGCCGATTCCGTGGGGGCGTTGCTGATGGTGGACATGGCGCACATCTCCGGCCTGATCGCCGGGGGAGCGCATCCGTCGCCCTTCCCGCACGCCCAGATTGTCACGTCGACCACCCAGAAGACCCTGCGCGGCCCTCGTGGCGGAATGATCCTGACCGAGGACGACCTGGCCCGCAAGATCGACTTCGCGGTGTTCCCCTTCATGCAGGGCGGACCCTTCATGCACGTCATCGCCGCCAAGGCGGTCTGCTTCGGCGAGGCCCTACAGCCCGACTTCTCGCGCTACGCCCACCAGGTGGTGGCCAACGCGCAGGTGATGGCGCAAGAACTATCCGAGGCCGGCGTCCGCCTGGTGGCCGGCGGAACCGACAATCACCTGATGCTGGTGGACCTCACGCCCCTGGGCATCACCGGACGGCAGGCGGAGCGCGCGCTGGAGTCAGTGAACATCGTCGCCAACAAGAACGCGATCCCCTACGACCAGCTGCCGCCGCGCACCGCGTCCGGTCTGCGCCTGGGCACTCCCGCCATCACCAGCCGGGGCATGGGCGAGGAGGATACGCGCCAGGTGGCCCGGCTCATCGTGCAGACGCTGGGCAGCATCGGGGACAAGCCTGCAATGTCAACCATCGGCGACGAGGTGCGGCACCTGAGCCGGCAGTTCCCCGTACCCGGCCTGGACGACGCATAGTTGGCGCGGCGCCTCCCTACCAGGTGAGGCGCCGTCGGTGAACCAGCAACGCCACGCCGATGATGGCGATCAGCATCCCGACCAATATGGTGAGGCCGGGCAGAACCGGCACGCCGGCGTAGGTCCAGGAGTTGACGTAGCTGTGCGGGCTGTCCGCCGGAGCCAAACCCAGCTCTCCCGCGTCGGGCACGGTCAGGTCGGTGGTCACCGTACCCCGGCCCTCGCCTGATGCCGTGACCCCGCGCGAGGGCACGGGCAGCTTCTGGAAGCTCAGGTGCAGCTCGCGGGTGCGCCCGTCTCCGGTGAACAGCCACGACTGGACGGCCGATACGCGGTCGTCGTGGCCCACGAGCCAGAAGGTGATGACGTCGGCATCCGGCAGCGTGCTGCGGTCCGCGCCGCCCGGCTCGACCATGAGGCCGCTGTAGCGCCCGTCCTGGCCGATGGCCACGGCTTCGCTGACGTAACCGTCCTCGCACCCGCCCAGGCAGGCCACCAGGGACACTCCCGTGGGAACAATGCGGCTGTCGGCGAAGGCGTGCCCCTCGAACACCTGCCACTGGCTGCCCGTGTTGGACGCCGTGGCGCCCGCGGTATCGTCCGGTCCGGCGCCCAGGGCGGCCAGCATGGATGCCGCCAGCAGCGACGCCAGGCCCAGGGTCAGGATTGTATGCCGAAGCATTGTTTGCCGAAGCATCATTCGCCGCGCGAACCGGGGGCGGCGTGTATGGTTGCGTTTCATGTCCGTGCTCCCGCTGGTCACCATCAGTTGTAGGTCGTGTATCGACCCTTCACCAGTCTTGTATTGAGGGTGGTTAATGCTAGCCGGCGCGGGGCGAGGTCGACATCGGCGCGGGCGCGCGATTTTGAACAATTTTTGATAACGAAAAGGCCCCCGCCGTTGCCGACGGGGGCCTGCTTTCGGATCGTTGGTCGCCGCGGGGGCGACCCCGACCCAGGGGGCTGTCCGGAGACTACGCGGTGGTGCGCCGTCCCATGACGATGGCCACGATCGCGATTATCACGGCCACGATGGCCACGATCAGCGCGATGATGCCCATGGAACCGGCGCCGCCGGCCGCACCGATCTCACCCTGCGGACCCTGCGGACCCGGAGGGCCCGGAGGCCCGGCGATGCCCTGCTCGCCCTGGGGACCCGGAGGTCCGGCGGCCCCGGCGGCTCCGTCACGGCCGTCACGGCCGTTGGCGCCGTCAGCGCCCGCGGGCCCGGGGACGCCCGGAGGGCCAGCCGCGCCGGCCGGGCCGGTGGGACCCATGGCCCCGTCCTGGCCGGCCAGGTCGGCCGAAATGTCCATGATCATCCGGTCGCCGCTCATCCAGGTGTACTCGTAGTCCACCATGCGCTCACCGATCATGAACGTGACCATCGCGTCCATGTCCATGGGCTGCATCAGCTGCAGCTCGAAGCCGCCGCCCTGCATGGCCATGGCGGAACCGATCTTCTCGTCGCCGGCCATGGCGACGATCATGGTCCCTTCGGGCACCGGAAGGCCGTCCGCCATCGCGTTGCCGAATATGAAGGCGGGCGGCACGTTGGCCCGCGGCGCATCTCCCTGGGCCGCAACCAGGCCCAGGGGCAATGCGATCAGCAGGGCAATCAACGCCACCGCCGCCATCGCTCCAATTCTCTTCATCTCATCTGCTCCTGCTTGGGGTGGTCCCCCCGCCCCCGCAGCCCTGGGCCACGGGAGCGGGGCGCTTTACTGGACACTCATTCAGTCGGTTGACTGTCCTTCCGCCTTTACGCGGCCGGACGCCTACCAGACCTCCAGGTTCCAGCAGTCGTCGCCACGGCAGGTGAGACTGCGGACCTTGTTGTTCAGGACCACGTCTTCCACGGTCTCGCTGACCAGGATCCAGTAGGCCTCACCGTTGACCATTTCGGTCAGGGTGTTGAGATCGGCGAACTCGGGGCGCGGGTCGTAGAAGGACCAGACCTTGCCCACGTCGTCGAAGTGGAAGATGGCAACCAGGTTGTCACCCAGGCTCTCCACGGCTCCGGGGAGCGCGGCGGGAGCGCCGGCGGCGGAGGACTCGGCCAGGACCTTGACCTCGCCGATGGCGATGGTGCCGTCAACGTTGATCACGACGCTGTAGACGCCGGGGTCCAGACCGGGGATCAGCACGTCCTCAACGGTGACGTTGCCGTCGCGGTCGGTGTTGACGCCGGGGTCGGTGTAGGTCGTACCGCCGACCTCGACATAGTCAACCTCGGAGTACACCGGCAGGTTACCGGAGGTCAGGGTGACCATGTCGCCAGGCTGGCCCTCACCGGGGGTGACCTCGATGGTGGATGCCGGCACCGAGAAGGAGCCGATCTGCACCACGCGGCCGTCGTCGTAGTTGGCCTTGACCTGAACGCTGTCAGGGATGGCAACACGGCGGTGGACCCGGTGCTCCACGGTGAAGCGGCCCACGCTGTCGGCGTACACCGGGTAGGTGCGACCGTTATTGTAGTCCTCCACCAGGACGGAGATGGGATCGCTAAGCGTGTTATCCAGATTGTCCACGGCCCAGCCTTCGCCGGTGACGGTGATGTAGTCACGCGGGCCGGCGACGTCCGGGGTCACGGTGATGGACGGCTCGGCGATGGTCAGGCTGATTTCCGAGTCGTACTCCTGGCTGTCCGTGACATCCAGCGAGTGGGTACCCGGGATGAGCGTCGGGTTGGTCACAGCGCGTGAGTCGGCCGGCCACAGTATGATGGTGGCGACAAACTGGCCGGAGTTCGAAACCTCAACAGCGTCGACAAATGTTTCGCCGGTAGTCCTGTCCTCACACGCGTCGGCAGAATCTTCGTGGACCATCACTGCCACATTGTCCAAGGTGATGTTTGCCACGGGTATACAGCTCTGTGAGCCGAAACCGTTGCCGTTGATGGTGATGGTCTCATTGGGCAAAACACTGGTCTTGCTGGCGTTCAGCTCAGCGCCGCCGATGGTGATCTTGCCGTCCTCGTCCTCACAACCCTCGGAAGCATTGCAGTCGCCGTCTGCGTTGGGGCTACCCCAGCGGGCGTCCACACGCAGCGTGCCTTCAAAGCCGCCGGGCACCTCGAAGGTGACGGACCCGGAACCAGCGACGCTGATGGACTCGGTGTCGCTGACGAAGGACATGAGCGAAGCGCCGTTGGGGGCCATGGTCTGGCCGCCGATCTTCAGCCGGGTGAAGGCGGCGCCGGTGTTCTGATAGTCCTGGGCGAACACATTGACGGTGTCGCCGGAGTTGGCGGTGCCAGGCACCACGGCGATGGAGGGCTGCAGGTTGAAGTCCTCAACGTCGGTCTTGGACGCGCGGCCTTCGCCGTCAACCATGCAGATGTGGTTGGTGTTGCCGGGGCCGAAGGTGGGCACGGTGACCTCGAAGGTCACGGCGACCTTGTCGTCGCTGCCGACCAGCGCGCCACCAGCCTGGGTGCCGCTCCGAATGATGGCAGAGCACAGGGCCGCTTCAGCGGCTCCCTTGCTGAAGTCCAAGGCTCCAACAACGGCCTTCTGAGGATCACCCAGGCCCGCGTACATGGCGCAGTAGGGGTTGTTCATGTTGGCCATGCCGGTGTTGCCAGCGGCATCGGCCGGAACCGCCGCCACCATCTCCATGCAGTCCAGCGCGTTCCAGATGTAAGCATTCTTGTGGGCGCCGTCGCTGCCCGCGATGTGCAGGACGTACGCGCCGGCGGTGGTCCCGTTGTTGAAGCCGGAACCGGTAACCGTCAGCTCATAGCCGCGGTCGTTGTCAACGTCGGACAGGCCGATCTTGGCAACGGTCGGCAGGGTGTTGAGGTTCACCTGGGCCGGGTTGGGAACTGAGCCGGTGTAGTCGGACGGCAGCACGCTGTAGCCGGTGCTGTGGGTGCCTTCTTCCGACGGGTTCTTGACGCCGGCGCCCTTTGTGATGATCAGGGACACTTCCTGGCCCATGTGCAGGCCATTGTCACCCTCGCACAGGTCGGTGGCGTTGGTGCACATGTCGGGGACCAACACCTGGATGGAAATGTCGTCCTTGTCGGCCGTGAAGTAGTCACTGGTGGCGATCACCGGGTCGACGGTGGCGTAGACGCGCGCGCCGTTGCCGGTCTGCCGCTGCTCGTCAGCCGTGCCGCCCTTGGCCACGAAGTACACGTCGCTGGCGCTGATGTCATCAGGTTCCTGGAAGTCGTCCTCAATGTAGAGCACGATGGAACCGCCGACCGCCAGGTCCTGGTTCAGCTCGTCAATGGTCAGCTTGAGCTCCACGGTGGCGCTGCCCGACGTGGAACTGGACGTGACCTCAGCATCGGCGGACGGCTCTTCCGTCGCCGTCGGCATCATGGTCGGCGTCACGTCAGGGCAGCCATCCTGGCCGAACTGGCCGTGGACGCTGTCGTGGATGGACTGCTGCGCCGGTGTCATATCTTCACAGGCCGGCAGATTGGGGTGGTCATTGGGGCCGTGGGCCGCGGTATCACCCGGCTGGGCCGCCAACGCGATGAACGCAGCCAGCACGCCCACCACCGCCAGTGACATCACCAGCAACGCGGGCGAGAAGCGCTTTCTCGTTTTGTTACTCATTTGACTGAATCTCCTTTGAGATTGTCGTTGATAGGTATTGTCGCCGGTGGCTGAAGAACGTCCTCACGGACCTGTCCACAAGGACGCTCTCCAACCCTCACTGGCCATTAACTCCCGGCGGCATTCACGGTCACAGTCGTGAACACGAACTGGAAGTCAAAGCTGGCGTTGTACGAGACAACGACCACCGTGTACATTCCGGGCGCAACATCGGTGAATGTCGTCATGCCATCGTCCTGCATGCTCGCCACGGGCTTCGCGAGTTCGTAGTCCGCGTCGTTGTCAAGCAGCAACACCATGTGGGACAGGGCGTTATCCCCGTTATCCCAAGCGACGTCGATGTTCGTCGTTCCGGGATCGGTAGTGGCGTCAACCATCACCGAGGTGATAGTCGGCGCGGTCAGTTCCATGGAGGCCGGCGGATGCGTGTGGTCAGCAGCGGGGCGCGGTGTGGTGATGGGATCGGTGAAGGCGCCGATGCCGGCGGCATTCTGCGCCGCGACCTTGTACATCCGCTCTTCACCGGCTGCCACGTCCGGCTCATCCGGGTCAGTACAGTGGGTGTACAGCAACGTGCCTGCCGTGGACAAACAGGTCTGGACCCATTCCCACTCTCCGTACTGAGAATCGGCGTCAGCCTTCACACGGCGTTCCACGCGATAGTTCTCGATGGGCGCGCCGTCCGGATCGTCAGGCGCGTTCCAGTACACGAGGATGCCACGGTCACCGTGCGTCTGGATGGTGGAGTCCTTGGCCGGCTCCACCGTCAGGCCGATGGGCTTCGGCGGCAGGTCCGCTGCCGTGGTGGTCGCACTCCGCTCCACCAGGTTGCTGGGGTAGTTGGCTGGAGTGTCGAAATAAGTAGCACCTTCGTTCACGCTGTTCAGTGCGATCACCCGGTAGTACAAAGTGGTTTCTTCCGCCAAGCCAGTGTCGGTGAAGCTCAACTCACAGGACGAACTGGTTTCGGACAAGGTCCAGGTTGTCTGATCGCTGGACTCCTCTACCCGATAGCCGGTGATAGCCGAGCCACCGTTGTTGGTGGGCGCGTCCCAGGTCACCATGATGCGTCCGGCTCCGCTCTCTACTGCCTGGAGGTTACCAACATTGCCAGGCACAGTGGCGGCGGCGGCGGTTACTTCGGTTGTGACATGAACGGCAGGGCCGACCCTGCTGGCAAAGATGGGGAACACGCGATACATGAACCCATCACCGGCCTCTACGCCAGTTTCGTGCGAAAATTCAGGCAACGCCAGGTTGGTGTTGTCTTCCAGAACACTCGTCCATTTAATGGCGTCCTCGGAAACGTCAACGCGATAGCCCGTGGGCCGGCGCACGTTGGCAGGTGGCGTAGTGCCCGGGACCACCGCTGTTCCGTCAGCAGAATTCCATTCCATGACTACCCACTCCAGGTCGATCTGGTCGTGGGAGACCCCTGTGCCGGTGATTGTGCCTGGCTGTCGGGGGAGTATGGCGCCGAAGTTGACCCTTCCTTCCGCGCGACGACTGCGCAAGGGAGTCTCGGTGGCATCGTTGGCACCATCGGCGTCTCTCGTTTCGGTGTAGATCCGGTAGTACCATGTGCCGGTCAAATCCGCCGGTATCACGTGCGAGTGCTGATACGCATTTGTAGCTGCGGCTGGCACGGCGATCTGCTCAGCCACGGCGTTGGTATTGTCCAACGAGTCGGCAGCGATAGTTATCGTCGCGTCAGCAAACCTCGACCAGTGCCGGTTGGTCTTGGAGACGTGCAGGCGGAAACCGGAGATATTCTGGCCGCCGTTGCTTTCCGGCTCGACCCAATAGATATAAACGTTGTTAGTATCCGGGTCCTTCAGCAGTACCAGGTCAGTCACCGGGTCCGGAGCGATAGGGTCGCCAGTGGAACCGGAGTCGGTGTCGCTAGCGCTCTGAGTGTTGCTGTCATCGGCGGTTTCGCCGTTGCTGGCGTACACCCGGTAGCTGTGGTCCACTGTCGCCAGCAGGGATTTGTGCGTGTAAGTGACGGTTTCAGTGGATGGCATCTCGCCGTCCACCGCACACACATCCGCTTCCACATCAACCTTGATGACTTCATCATCTGTGGTGTCAAAACGGCTTGTGGGCCATGCACCGGTGGAGTCTTTGATATTGATGTAGTAGGCCGTGATTGCCCTTCCGCCGTTGTCCGCGGGCGGCAGCCAGGTCAGAACGATCTTTGTTGGATAGCTGCCATCCGAAGCTTGGAGGTTGCGGACTACGCCGGGCGCTTCGATCGCGTCGGTGGTGGTTCCGGCGTCGTCGGACGTGGGGCCAGCTCCGTGGCTGTTCACGGCAAATACCCGGTAAATGTAGTCCGTCCCGGGCTTCAGCATAGTATCCTTATAGCTGGTTCCCTGGATCAAAGTGTCCATGGTAGCGCCCTGGAAAGAGTCCCAGGTATGACCGTTGGTGGACCGGTCAATCCGGTAACCGTCAACCGAGCCGCCGTCTGTGGGAGCATTCCAGCTCAAATCTACGGCGTTACGCCCGTCCGCTTTGGCGGTGAGGCCAGTCGGTGTGCCGGGCAAGGCGTCGGCGTAAACCAAATGGGGCACCTGCGCGGCGAAGATGGCCAGGGCGCCGGCAACGGCTAGTACCGCCACCAGGGGCGCTGACCATATCAGCTTTCTCGTTTTTCTACTCATTTGACAAAATCTCCCTTTCGAGATTGTCCTTGGGAAATTTGAGTTTCTGGTTGCGCCCTCGGCCCGTTGTTTCCGGGGCCTGTTCTCTGCCTGTGGATTCCTGTCCCGCATCAAGTACGGGATGACGTTCTTTCGCAGGAATGACGGGTGAGCGATTGAGTTGCCCGCGGGCGGGCGTGGGGCGGCTTTTGACAGGTATCTTGGCTCACACCTCCTTGTGGTGAGGCCGTCGGTGGGGCCGGTCCTGGATTCCGGTCCCGTATCGAGTACGGGATGACGTTCTTTCGCCGGAATGACGATTGGGGTGGCCGGCCGTGGGCGACGGCTAGATGGAATTCCAGACTTGGCTTGCCATTGTAGCGGCGTCAATATTACGGGAGTATTACAGAAAGGAACAAAATTTGGCCGATTTTTTGAGAAAAGGCCAATCCATTGCCCCGGCGCCGGCCCCCCGTGCGCGTGCGGTCCGCCATTTCACATCGATGCACAGGATGGACAGGATTTGATGTTTGACCCGGATGCCCCGGCGACAGGCATGACGCCGGGTGATGAAGCGCCCGACGCCGGCGTCCCCATCCTGTCGATCCTGTGCATCGATGTAAGGTTGACCCCGTATTCGCCAAAGCGGGCCGGCGCGGGGTCGCGGCGATGCTTGCCCCCGGCGATGCTTGCCCCCGGCGATGAATGGGAGTAATATACCCCGTGCTGCCATGAGCGCCGGAAACTGGCCCGGCTTGGGCACGGGGCGGCCCGCGCCGGCGACGTGGCTCGGGGCGGTCCGACTGCAGGATCGCCGACCAACCGGAGGAGGTAACAAAACCGATATGTTCGACAAGGCTTCGCTGGACCAGCTTTTTGAAGAACTGCGGGACGAGTTCGAGCTGGAGACCGACTGGGAAGACATCCAACGGGACGCCCACCTGGCGGTGGCGTTCGCCGACGCCGGCACGCTGGACGACCAGAAGGGATCGCTGGACGCGCGCATCGTGGAGTTCGTGGAGCGGCACAATCCGGGCTAGTTAGCTCCCGCACCAGCACACCCCCGCAGATTGCGCCCCGCCGGCTTCCCGGCGGGGCTTTTTATTTGGTGACACAAGGGTGTTGACTTATCGAATATATGTTCTATACAGTAGTGTGGTGTGGCCTGGCCAATTTGCAAATTCGGGCCACGACAGAGAGGTGAACAGTGTTGATGTGCCGTCGTTGCAACTCCGACCGACTGCTGGAACTGGCCCGACTGGACGGGGAAGACCACACGGTGTACCGCTGCCTGGACTGCGGCTTCCTGTTCAGCCCGCCCGCGGGTCTGGCCGGGGGCGCCAACGTGCAGCCGGCCGCGGCGCCGATCAACTCCGAGGAGGCGCGGTAGTTGGGGCGAAATGGGACGGACGTTGGTACAACCGTCTCAAAATCGTCCGAAGCGGGATTGGCCGGATTTGAGGATGGTCGGGATTTCCGCCCGTCCGGCGAATCCGGCAGTCCTGCTTCAGACAGCGGCCCGGTGCGGTTCGCCCACGACACCCTGGGCGTGCGGCTGTGGAGCAAGCAGGAGGAGGTGTTGCGGGCGGTGGAGCGGGCGCGTCGGGTGGCGGTGAAATCGGGCAACGGCCTGGGCAAGGACTTCACCGCCGCGGTGGCCGTGTTGTGGTACGTGCACGCCCATGATCCGGCCATCGTGCTGAGCACGGCGCCGACGTTTCGGCAGGTGCGCCACGTGCTGTGGCGTCAGATCCACCGGCTCTACCGGAACGCGTCGGACACGCTGGGCGGCACGATGCTGGACACCCGGTGGGAGGTGGCGGAGGACCGCTACGCCATGGGGCTGTCGGCCAGCGACGCCGACCAGTTCCAGGGGTTCCACTGCGAGAACATGTTCGTGGTGGTGGACGAGGCCGAGGGCGTCGCCGAGCCCATCTACGAGGCGGTGGAGGCGGTGATGACCTCGGCGCACCCTACGCTGCTGCTCATCGGCAACCCGACGACCACGTCGGGCGGGTTCCACCGGGCCTTCCACCGGGAGCGGGGGATCTACGAGACCATCACCATGTCGGCCCTGGAGTCGCCCAACGTGGCGGAGGGCCGGATCGTCATCCCCGGCCTGACCACGGCCGCGTGGGTGGAGGAACGGCGGCAGATGTGGGGAGCGGGCAGCGAGTTGTTCCGGGCGCGGGTGACGGGCGAGTTCCCGGACCGCGGCGAGGACAACCTGATCGCCATCTCGGACATTGACGACGCTGCGTATTCACCGGGAGAGTATCCGGCGGGAGAGTATCCGGCAGCGACGGACGGGTACGAGCCGGTGGTCGTCGGCGTGGACGTGGCCCGTTTCGGACCGGACCGCAGCGTCGTGGTGACCCGTCGGGGCAACGTGGTGTTGGACCTGCGGGTGTTCCACGGTTTCGCCACCACCGCCGTGGCCGGACAGATCGTTGCGGCCGCGCGCGACCGGCATCCGGACCGGCTGAACGTGGACGAAACGGGCGTGGGTTCCGGCGTGGTGGACATCCTGCGGGAGCAGGGCTTTGCGGTGTACGGGTTCAACGGATCGGCCGCGCCGGTGCGGGAGCAGGTCATCTGCGCCAACCTGCGGGCGGAGGGGTACTGGACCCTGGCCCGCCGGTTCCGCGAGCACACCATCCGCATCCCCCGGGACGCGGAGCTCATCGCCGAGCTGGCGTCGCTGCGCTACCGCTACAACAGCCGGGGCAAGGTTCTGATGGAGAGCAAGGAGGACATGAAGCGGCGCGGGCTGCCGTCGCCGGACAAGGCCGACGCCCTGATGCTGGCCTTCCTGGACCCGGAGCAGCCGGCCGAGATGCCGCGGTGGATGCGGGACCTGTTCCTTTAAAGATGAGTGTCCGAAGCAGGATTCACCGGATTTGCGGATTCGCAGGATTGGGTTGTCCGACGGCAGAGGCACCACAATCCTGCGAATCCCGGCAATCCTGATTCTGACAATACAAGAGGAGAGAGCAAACATGGTGAAACTGGGCAAGATGCTGGGCGCGGTTCGCATCCCGCGACGCAACGGGGCGGAGAGCAGCGTGGTGCAGCGGGCCGGGATCAGCAAGGGCTCGCGTCCCGCGCTGGCCGACCGGCTGCCGTCGGAGGATCGGTTGGCCGGCCTGGCATCCGACACCGCCGGCGGCTGGGCCCGGCCGGAGTACGGGCGGTACATGGCCACGTCGCCGTCGGTGTACGCCGCCATCAAGCTGCGGGCCGACGCCCTGACCCGGCCGCCCCTGCGGGTATACCGCACCGGCGAGTCGGGCGGGCGACGGACGGCGGTGGAGCCGTCGCATCCGGCGGCGCGCCTGCTGGACCGGGTGAACCCGTGGCACACCCGCACCGACCTGTGGCGGGCGACGGAGACCCACCTGTGCCTGTGGGGCGCGGCCTTCTGGGCCATCGAGCGGGACGAGGACGGCCAGCCGGAGCTGTGGCCCCTGCGCCCCGACCGCGTGGCCGTCATCCCGGACCGCCGGCGCTACGTGCGCGGGTTCGTGTACCGCGGGCCGGGATCTTCGACAACGGAGCCGGTGGCCTACACGCCCGACGAGATCGTGTGGCTGCGCTACTTCAACCCGCTGGAGGATCTGGCCGGCCTGTCGCCGTTGGCGCCGGCGCGGCTCTCCGCCGACATGGGTCACGAAGGGCTGCGGTTCAACCGGCACCTGCTGCGCAACTCGGCGCGTCCCGACTTCCTGCTGCTGACCGACGAGGAGATGAACGAGGCGGAGCTGGAGGAGTTCTACACCCGGTGGGAGATGCGCCACCAGGGATCGGCCAACGCCAACCGTCCGGCCGTGGCGTCGGCGGTGCGGGACGTGAAGACCCTGGGCCTGTCCCACCGGGACATCGACTTCATCCAGGGTCTGCGCTGGAGCCTGGAGGAGGTCAGCCGCACCTACGGCGTGCCCAAGCTGCTGCTGGGCGACTTCGAGCGGGCCACCTACGCCAACGTTCAGGCGTCGGAGCGCATGTTCTGGCGCAACACCGTGGTGCCGGAGGTCCGGTTCCTGGAGGAGCAGTTGAACCGGATGCTGCTGCCCCGCCTCGGCTACCCGCAGCTGACGGTGGAGTTCGACCTGTCCACCATCGAGGCGCTGCAGGAGGACGAGAACAACCGGGTGCAGCGGGAGTCGGCCCTGCTGGACCGGGGCGTGCTCACCATCAACGAGGTGCGCCGGGAGCGGAACCTGCCCGAGGTGCCGTGGGGGGACGGGCCGTTGGGAGATGCCTCCCGGAGCTAATGGCTAGCTCGCCTGCTGTGCTACCGCCAGTCATTGCCAGGCATAATGCGCAGCATAAATTCGTCAAACATGGGAACGGTGAACGCAGTATCGCCGTGGCTGGGGCTCCAAATCATGCCTTTGTTGATCAATTGGTTGCGAGTTGGAGCCAGGGAACTTACCGAGCGGTTCAGTTCATTGGCAATGTCGCCGGACCGATGCGGTCCGGCTCCCAATTGAGCCATGGCGCGTACGTAGCGTCTTTCCGAAGGCCTGAGCCTGTCGAATCGGACTGAAAAGAAACTTTGGTCCAAGGTAGCAATTGCCTGTTGGGATGCGGCGTGGACATGGCCTAGCGTGATGGGAGATTCATCAGCCACATCCCAAAGGTGTTTGCCCCATTCCTGGAGGAAATATGGGTAGCATTGCGTTTGAGTGATGACAGCTTCAAGAGCCGGACCATCAATATCCACACCTTCGTCCTGAGCAGGTTTCGCGATGGCGATACGCGCATCTTCGGGCGTCAATGCGCCTATCTCAGGGAAATCGAAAAGCCGTTCGGCGTACGATTTGGCTTGCCCCATACGCCCTCTGACCTGCGGAAGACCGGCGCCGAGCATGACAATAGGGAGACGCCGTTGGGACGTCCGGTGCAATGCTGTGATCAGCGCCGCCAGTTCGTCCTCTCTCACATATTGCAGTTCGTCGATGAAAATTGCTACGCATGTGTTGTCGGCGGCAGCGGCGGCGGCAACGACTTCAAACAATGCTTGCAGGTCGATCTCCAGGTCACCATTGTCCGCCAAACCGGGCTCGGGGAGAAAGTCCAATCCCACTTCGATGTCCTGATACTTCAATTTCAATGCGCCAACCAGGCCTGCCAGGCCACGAAGGGCTCTTTGGGCCAGTTCCCTGGCCGTTTCCTTGCCCGAGAGTTTCAGCAAAGCGACGCGCAGCGCGGGAGCGAGCAAGGCCGGCAACGACCGGTTTTCTGGCGATTCGATGATGAGGGTATAGATGCCGGCGGCCTCCGCGTCCTGTCGGATGCGTTCCAGCAGCACCGTCTTTCCAACACCCCGCAATCCCACCATCAACAGGCTTTTGCTCGGCCTCCTAATACGAGTGCGTTCCAACGCCACGTGCGCAGAATCACGAATGGAGTCGCGGCCGGCCAACTCGGGCGGCGGGGTGCCAGCGCCCGGGGCGTATGGGTTACGAATCGGATCCATGCCGACTATATATAGCAAAATTAGGCAAATTACAATTTAACGCTAACTTCGCTAATTTCCCTATACATCCTGGCTGATCCAGTAACGGGCGCTGCAATACACCCGAGCCCGAGTGTGGCCTCGAACGGAACCTGCCCGGGACCGACGGGCCCGGCAGCCCGCACCAACGGGTGCACCAGCGGGTTGAATCTCCCGCGTCGCGCAAAGATAATGCCACCGGGTCTCATACTTTGCTATAGGGGGGCTCGATAACTCCATGATTGCAGTGTTCGGCGGCATCCTCGGCGGCGTTGGGCTGCTGTTCTTCGGGATGTGGCTACTCTCCGAGAACCTCAAAACGGTGGTGGGACCCCGCCTCCGGATACTGGCCAGCCGCCTGGCCGACAACCGCTTCGCCGCCTTCGGCTGGGGCACCCTGGCCGGCGCCATCACCCAGTCATCCCCGGCCGTCACCTTCATCACCATCAGCATGCTGCGGTCGGGCCTGATCTCGGCCAAGCAGGGCTACCCCATCGCCCTGGGCGCGCAGATGGGCGTCGGGCTGATCCTGTTCATCGTCACGGTGGACATACGCATCGCCGCCCTCTACGGCATCGGCATAGGCGGCGTCATCATCACCCGTCTCAACCGAGGCAACTACCGGGAGGCCGGCGCCATGCTGTTCGGGGTGGCGGCCCTGCTCTTCGGTCTCGTCCTTATTAAGGAGTCGGCGCACCCGCTGTCCGATCAGGCCTGGTTCCAGGCCGGCCTGGAGATCTCGGCGGAGTCGATACTGCTGTCCTTCATCCTGGGCGCGCTGCTGACGTTCATTGTGCAGGCCCTGGTGCCGGTGGTGGCCTTCGGCATCGGGCTCGCGGCGG
>JAJEIA010000127.1 GCA_022823505.1 Dehalococcoidia bacterium | reverse complement strand
GGTCCTGGGGCAGGCGGACATCGTGGGCGCGGTCACCAAATGGCGCCATGCGGCCCTCGCGCCGCAGGAGATTCCGGCGGTGGTGACGGAGGCCTTTCGCCAGATGCGAAGCGGCCGGCCGTATCCAGTGCTGATCGAGATTCCGCCCGAGGCCGGGGTCGAGCGCGACGAGGTGACGCTGCAAGACCCGGCGCCGGCGCCGCGGATCGTCCCGAGCGACGCACACCTGCGTGAAGCCGCGCGGCTGATTGCGGAGTCCCGGCTCCCCGTCATCTACGCGGGTGGCGGCGTGGCGCGCTCAGACGCCGAAGCGGCGCTGGTGCGCCTCGCCGAAGCCACGAACATCCCAGTCGTTACGTCTTGCGGCGGCAAGGGCACCATTCCCGATCGGCACCCGCTCGCCTACGGCTCGTGCTTTGCGCACCACGGCGAGTTCGACCAGATGAACCAACTCTTCGAGGTGATGGAAGCGGCCGACCTGATTATCGGCATTGGCACGCGCTTTTCCTTGGGTAATCCGGCGGGCGAGGCCTCCACGCTGATCAATATCAACATCGACGAGGCGGAGCTCACACGAGTTCAGGCCAACACGTACCCGCTGCACGGAGACGCCAGAGCCACCATCGAGGCACTGCTTCCCCTGCTCAGCGCAGCCAATGCCGGGGACCGACCGTCACCCGTCGAGGCCGTCGTCGCAGCTCGACGGCTGATTGCCTACCGGGACATCCACCTCAAAGAACCGCACTACCCGATCCTGGAGACGATGCAACGCAGCGTTCCCGAGGACACCCACATCGTGTGGGACGTCACGCAGTTCGGCTACTACGCCCGAACGCACTACCAGGTGCACGAGCCGAAGACGTTTATCGACTCCGGCTACTCGTTCAACCTCGGTTTCGGATTTCCTACCGCGCTGGGGGCCAAGGTGGCCCATCCCGGGCACCCGGTGATATCCGTCAACGGGGACGGCGGATTCCTGTTCAACGCGGTGGAACTGGCCACGGCCGTGCGGTACGGCATCAACGTCACCAGCATTGTCTTTCGAGACGACGCCTACGGGAATGTGGCCCGCGACCTGTAAGAGTTCTTTGAAGGCGATTACGAGACCGGCCTGCATAATCCCGACTTCGTGGCGTTTACCGAGTCGTTCGGAGCGGTCGGACTGCGAGCCGACGATCCGCAGGACCTGAAAGACCTGCTTCCACGCGCGCTTGCGTGTGATGCCCCGGTTGTGATCGACGTACCAGTCGGCGATCTGCAACTTCCGCGCGCCGAGTTCATGGCCGCCCTGCCGAAGCTGCCCTGGGTTCGTCCGCAGGAAGGGCTCATAGGCTCGTAGACCAAACGGCACGCTCCCTCAACCGAATCTCTTGCGCAGGCCGACAGGTGGTTGCGCGGAAGACCCCTCACCGATTTCGGCCGAAGACGCCCGAATCTGCCTCTCCCCCAGGAGAGGGGAAAGAACGGCGCCCGCTTGATGAGATTGACACCTGACGCCCGTGCCCGGGTTATGCACGGGGCTCCACGGGGAGATGGAGCAGGAGCGGCCACGCCTTCCAGGAGGGGCCAGGGTCATGGAAAGGTCTCTCTCGGCCGTGGGGCCGGCAGCATCCGTCCTCTTACTACGCCACGTCTTTGGATTGACGCCAGTGATGGACTTCTTGCCATTCGGACGCACAGCCAGGGACGGCCGGACTATGGTGGTCTGAACCAGGTGAGCCCTACGGTGCGGACAGGCTGATGGCAAGCAACCCGGCGGTACCAGTTCCGCTGCCGCAGCGGCAGGTGGTGTTGACGATGGGCGGGTTGATGCTGGCGATTTTCCTGGCGTCGCTGGATCAGACGGTGGTGAGTACGGCGATGCCGCGGATCATTGCGGACCTGGGCGGGTTTGACCGGTTTACGTGGGTGACGACGGCGTACCTGGTGGCTTCGACCACGACGGTTCCGATCGTGGGGCGGCTATCGGACCTGTATGGCCGGAAGGCGTTTTTCCTGGGCGGAATCGTGGTGTTCCTGGTGGGGTCGGTGCTGGCGGGGGTGAGCCAGACGATGGATCAGCTGATCGCATTCCGGGCCATCCAGGGCATTGGCGGGGGCAGCATGATGGCGCTGTCGTTCACGACCGTGGGCGACCTGTTTCCGCCGGCGGAGCGCGGCAAGTACCAGGGGATCGTGGCGTCGGTGTTCGGACTGTCGTCGGTGATCGGTCCGACGCTGGGCGGGTTCATCACCGACACGCTGTCGTGGAACTGGGTGTTCTACGTGAATGTGCCGCTGGGGCTGCCGGTGATCGCGCTGTTTATCCGGTTCTTCCCGAACACGCGGCCTGAGAAGCGCAGCTATCGGCTGGACTACGCGGGGATGGCGCTGCTGGTGCTGGTGGTGGTGCCACTGCTGGTCGGGCTGTCGCTGGCCGGGGTGCAGTTCGAATGGCTGTCGCTGCAGATCGTGGGGATCCTGGTGTTCGCGGCGATGATGACGGTGATCTTCGTCCTGGTGGAGCGGCGG
>JAJEIA010000031.1 GCA_022823505.1 Dehalococcoidia bacterium | reverse complement strand
GGGGCTTGGATACCCGCCTTCGCGGGTATGACGGGTCAAGGTTGGTCATACCATCTATATTGGAACGCTATCGCAAGCTACTTGCTATCGATGCAGTCAGCCTCGGACCCTTTGTTTACGGGCGCGTCTCCAGCCAATAGTCATAGGCGAGGTTGCGGGAGATGCCGAAACGGACGGCCGCCTCATCCACGGCGTCCCTGCCGCGAATGCCGGCTGCCCTCCGTTCTGCGAGAAAGCGGCGGATGGCATCGGCGTCCGGTTCCGTGTCACCAGGGGATTCGGGCTCAGCGCCTGATACGACGATGGCGAACTCCCCCTGGGGCGTCTCGAATCTCTCCAGTGCCCCGGATGCCGTACCGCGAAAGACCTCCTCGTGCAGCTTCGTGAGCTCCCGGCAGACCGCGATCGGTCGGTCTCCCAGCACGAGATCGATGTCCTCCAGCGTGGCTCTCAGCCGGTGCGGCGCTTCGAACAGCACCATCGTCACTGAGCTTACGGCCGCTTCGCGCAAGCGCTCCTGCCGGTCTCTCCGGCGGCGAGGGAGGAAGCCCAGGAACTGGAAGGAGTCGGAAGGCATGCCGGAGACGGCCAGCGCGGTCGTCACTGCCGACGGGCCGGGCACCGATTCGATGCGTATGCCCCGGGCTGCCGCCGCCGCCACCAGTCCCTGCCCCGGGTCGCTCACCCCTGGCATTCCTGCGTCGGTCACCAGGGCCGCGTCCCCTTCCTGCAACGCCGCCAGCACCGTTTCGAGGCGGGTCCGCCAGTTGTGTTCGTGGAAGCTGACGACCCGAGGCCTCGCCCCTATGTGGTTCAGCAACCGCCGCGCAACCCGCGTGTCTTCGGCGGCCACCAGCAACACCTCGCGAAGCACGCGCGCCGCCCTTGGCGACAGATCCTCCAGGTTGCCGATGGGTGTGCCCACGACGAAAAGGGTACCCGTCAGGAGCTTGTCGTCCTTCTCTTCAACGGCCTCTACCAAGGGGCGTGCCGGGTCATTGGAGCGTTCGTTTTGAATCATCGTTGCTATCGTATATCATACGGAAGCTGAAAAATTGGGAAGGATCTGCGTCATCCCACAGCGCGCTCACTCCCGGAAAAACGCGAGCCTCTCATACATTAAAACAGGAGATTTCCATGCCAAAGCTCAACGGGGGGCACCTGTTCATCCGGTGCCTGAAGCAGGAGGGCATCGAGAAGGTGTTCACCATCGTTGGCGACACCATACTGCCGCTGGTGGACGCCGCTGCAGATGAGGGCATCGAGTTCATCGACACCCGGCACGAAGGCGCCGCCCTGCACATGGCCGACGGCTACGCCCGCATCACCGGTCGCCCCGCCTGCGGGATCTTCACCGGAGGGCCGGGATTCTCCAACGCCATATCGGCCCTGCCTGCCATCTACACCTCCGAAAGCCCGGTGGTTTTCGTGGCCGGATGCGCCGAATTGCCGGAAAAGGGCATGGTGACCTTCCAGGAAATTGACCAGGTGAGCATGGCCGACCCGGTGACCAAGGGTTCGTGGCTGATCCACGACCTGAAGCGCATCCCCGAATACGTGGCGACGGCCTTCCGCACCGCCACGACCGGACGACCGGGGCCGGTGCATCTCACCCTGCCCATCGACCTGCAGGACGCCGAAATCAGCGAGGACGACCTGCCCAAGTACCTGCCGCAGGAGTACCGGCCCACGGGCAGGCCGCAGGGGGACCCGTCATTAATAGAGGAAGCCGCCAGCCTGCTCAAGGGCGCCCGGCGCCCGGTCATCATCGCCGGTAATCCCGCCCGCTACTCCGTGGCTCCGGAACAGATGGAGAAGCTGGCCGAGACCACCGGCATCCCCGTCTTCACCGTGGAGCAGGCCCGCGGCCTGCTGGATGACGAGCACCCCCTGTGCTTCGGCTACGCCGACGGAGCGCTGAACCCCACGGCCCGCCGGTTCCGGGAGGCCGACGTGGTGCTGCTGCTGGGCAAGCGGCTGGACCACCGCTACCGCTACGGCGGAGTGTTCTCCGAGGAGGCCAGGCTGATACAGGCCGACCCTTCCCCGGCCGAGATCGGCCGCAACCGGGGCGTCGCCGTCGGCATCCAGGGAGACCTGGGGGCCGTGGTGGAGCAGATTACCGCCGCGGTCGCCTCTTCGGCCTCGCCCAGCGGAGACAAGTCGGCGTGGGTCAGCCAGCTCAGGCAGGACCGTGACGCCTGGGATCAGGAACTGCGGGACCGGGCCACCGGTGAGTCGCCCATGCACCCACTGGACGTCTATACCGGTCTGGAGAAGCACCTGGATGACGACACGGTGATAATCTTCGACGGCGGGGACTACGTGCAGTGGGGCCGGGCCTACATCAAGGCCCGCAAGCCGGGGCGCTTCATGCGGCTGGGTCCGCTCTCCCACCTGGGCGCGGGCATCCCCTACGGCATGGCGGCAAAGCTGGCCCATCCCGAGGCCAAGGTGCTGGTCTTCATCGGCGACGGGGCGTTCGGCTTTTACGCCATGGAATACGACACCTGCATCCGTCACAACCTGCCCATCACCACCGTGCTGGGCAATGACGCCACCTGGGGCATCGACAAGACATTCCAGGTGGCCTACTTCGGCCGCGCCGTGGGAACAGACCTGCGGCACATCCGCTACGACAAGATGGTCGAGGCCATCGGCGGCTATGCCGAGCACGTCGAAAGCCCCGCCGACGTGGGTGACGCGGTGGGCAGGGCGCTGGCGTCAGGGCAGCCATCCGTCGTTGACGTCACCGTCCGTTCGGGGGCCAGTCCGCTGGCAACGGCCATGATAGCCCGCCGCACGGGGGGCTGAACCCAGCTGATTCTACGAATTGGGCCCAGGTTTGCCGATTGGCTGGCCAATAAGGGATATGCGACTACGCTTGCAGTCACATATTCCCGGAGTTACTAATCAGTATGCGGCAATCGAATATGGAAATCCGCCAATCGCAAGGGTTGACAATCAAATCGGGTTAGGTTTATTGTTGCGAACAAGGCAAACCCCCATTGCCCGGTGCATTAATTTTTGGAGGGTAGGTATGCTAAAGATAGGCCATGAGGTCGTCCGGCCTGGCAAGTACCTCGGTGACGAGTCGGTTACCATTCAGGTCCCCGAAGAGCTGGAAACGGTACCCGGCATTCCGATGACCAATCGCGAAGTTGACTGGTACGCTCGGGAATATCCCATTGAGACCATGAACATCACCGAGCGGGCCTCCCGCGACTGGGCCAACGCCATCCGCGACCAGCACGTCGAGATGCGCGAGATTCGCAAGGAGCACGACCGCCTGAACCAGCCGCTGATCCTCGCCGCCCGCATGACTGGCGACCAGGAACCCACAGCCGAGCCCACCGGCGAAGATGTAACCGAGGCCATCAAGCAGAAGGCCCGGGAACTGGGTTACATCGAAGTCGGCATCACCGCTTACGACCATCGCTACACCTACAACAGCAAGAAGGACTGGGTGAAGTTCCCCCACGCCATCTGTCTGGCGTATGAACAGGACTTCGAGCCCACCCAGACCATCCCCAGC
>JAJEIA010000138.1 GCA_022823505.1 Dehalococcoidia bacterium | reverse complement strand
GTGGGAGGCACCGTGACCAACGCCGCGGCGGTCACCTGTCCTCCCCTGGGCGTGGTCTACATCGTGGTCGTGCTGATCACCAACTTCTCGGTGACTGTACAGATTGCGGCGGTGTTCGCGGCGCTGCCCATGGCCTTCTCCCTGTTCCTGGTCTTTCGGGACACCGGCGTGTCATTCACTGAGGACGACCGGCGGACGCTGTTCCAGGCCCTGATGGTGGCGGCGTGCGTGTCCGCAACGGTGGGGATCGCGGTCATGATGTCGATCTATCTGTCGCCGGATTTCCCGTCGGTGCTGCCGGACCACAACCTGGTGAGGTCCTGGGAGCTGGATTTCGCGGCCCTGGGCTACACCCGGGAGGAGGCGCTGGAGCGGCTGAACCTGGGCTACATGTGGCATGCCATGTTCCTGCTGATCTACATGGCGTGCGTGGTGGGCGGCCGGCTGTTCCTGGAAATTCACCGGATGGGGGACCGCGGCGCGGCGGTGTCAGACGCTCACGGCCACTGGGCCGAGGTCGGCTCACGCCCGAGGTCGGATGGTTGAAGAAGGTTGCTGTTCCCTGTGACGGCGCCTCACCGCCGTTCCGGCGGCGGCGATCCTGGCGATCCCGGAACTGGGGATCCTGGAAGATGATGGCGTATCCGCGTCCCCCGATCTTCGGGGCTGGCAAATCGCGATGAGTACCGTCAGTCGTTCGATGACTCGGGCGGATTGGGCCATGCTGTTTGCCCTGTCGGGCCTGTGGGGAGGTTCATTCTTCTTCGTCGCCATCGCGGTCGACGAGTTGCCGCCCATCACCACCGCCTCCCTGCGGATAGGCCTGGCGGCCCTGGCGATGAACCTGCTGCTGCGGGCAATCAAGATCAGCATCCCCGCCGTCCCGGCTCTGTGGCGCGATTTCCTCATCATGGGGTTGCTGAACCTCACCATTCCCTTCGCGCTGATCGCCTGGGGACAGACGCGGATCGACAGCGGCCTGGCCTCGATCTTCAACGCCACAACCCCGTTCTCCACCACCGTGGTCGCCCACTTCCTCACCCGCGATGAGCGTATGACCAGGAACCGTTTGGCGGGCGTCACCGTCGCTTTCGCGGGCGTGGTGCTGATCATCGGCATAGATGCGCTGGACGGTCTGGGCTCCGCCTTCTCCGGTGAGCTGGCGGTGTTGGCGGCAACCTGGTCCTATGCCTTTGCCGCAATCTTCGGACGTAGGTTCTCCAGCCCGCGTTTCAGGGCAATGGGGGTCAGTCCGTTGATAGCATCAACCGGACAACTGACCGGCGCGACGGCGCTGATCGTTCCGTTTGCCCTGGCGGTCGAACATCCCTGGACTCTGCCGCTGCCGGGATGGGAGACCGGAGCCGCGGTCGCGGGGATGTCCTTGCTGTCAACGGCGCTGGCGAGCATGGTCTATTTTCGGATCCTGGCCTCTGCGGGGGCCGCCAACTCGATGCTGGTGACCCTGCTCATGCCGATCACCGCCATGCTGCTGGGAATAACGGTCCTAGGTGAGCGGCTGGACCCCCGCTACTTCGTCGGGGTCGCCTTGTTGGCAGCCGGATTGGCCATAGTCGACGGGCGCGTCATGTCGGCCCGTCCCCGAGGACTTCGGTCCGGCGCGAACCGGGAAAGGAACTCCTGACGCAGAGGCGTTCCAGCGTGACCACGCAGGGCGACCAACGGCGCAGCCGGTGAGGTCAAAGGGATGGCGGAAATCCAGTTCAGCGCATTGGCCCGAGGCCGTCTCGGGGGACGCCGCGGTGACGAAATGGCGCCGGCCGGAGCCATCAACGCGTATGAGAGCCGGCGCAGCGTCGCCAGGGCCACCATACAACTGGAGCTTCCGCGCCCACGTCGCTCGCTCCAAACTGTGCCGCCTCCATCCCCGCAATTCCTGAATCGATCCGGTACTAGTCGGAGGGGCAGGTGATCTCCTCGACGAACACGCTGTAGGTCCCCGTGGAACCCTGTCCCTCGACCCCGATCACGTAATCGCCTTCCCCGCCCGTGCTGACCTGCACCTTGATCAGCGAGTTATTGCCCGGGCCGCCGTCGTCGTCACAGTAGTAGTTGCAGATGAGCTTGCTGGTGTCGGTCTGGCCGTGCGGCTCCACCGTGTTGCACACCTTTTCGGCGCTGTTCAGGAGCGTGAAGTTCGACGGGTTGATGTAGGTCTCGTCGTAGTACGCCTCGGTTTTCTCGTCATCAGGCACCCCGACGAACGCCAGGGTATCCGGGTCGTAGAACCGCTTGTCGTAATAGTCGTAGAAGTTGATCACCTTGACCTTGGGGTCCTCCAGCGTACCGCCGTCGTGATCCGAGTCTGAATGCTCGCCCTTGACGTGGATCGCGTAGCACTTGCCCGCTTCGAACGTCACCTTGTACCAGTCGCTATCGTTGGCATCGCCGATCTCGCCGGTCATGGCTGCGCTATCGTCGATCTTGATGCGTCCGCTGTTCCACTGGCTGGTGAAGTCCCCGAACGCCGGCTCAGACGTGATCTCCGACGCCCGCACCGTGTAGGTGCCTGTATTGCTCCCGTCGGAGATCACCTTGACCAGGTAGGTGCCCGTCGTCACCACGTCGAACACGGACCACGCTCCGCCGTCCGGACCGCTTCCGATGTTGACGACGTTGTTGATGGTGGTGTCGCTGGGACTCTTGGTCCCAAACCCGTTGACGCGTTCAAGACCGGTGCCGACGGCGTCATCCAACGTCCGTACCATGAGTTCCACATCGCCGGCATAGGTGCCGCCACTCGCGAAGTCCCGGGGGCCGTCGCCCACGACGTAGATCCGGTACCGCTGCCCCGCCTCAAGGTTGATCCTGAATGCGTCCACGTCGGAAGCGGCGCCCAGGTCGCCCTCGGCGCCGTCGTCTCCGACGACCACCCAGGCCTCGGTCGTGTTGTCGCCGGCGAAATCCTCGCCCTCAGGCTCGGAGGTGCTCTGGGCCGGGGCCTGTTGCGCCTGCTGAGTGACCAGCACCAAGTCTGTGGCATCGCTGACGACCGAGTGAGCATAGCCGTCGTCGTCGGTGAACGAGACCCGCACCTTGAAGGCCTTATTGGCGTCTCCGTCGACCACCGTGTAGGTGGCGCCGGTGGCGCCCGAGATGTCCGTGTCGTCTCCCGATACCGAGTGCAGCCACTGGTAGCTGAACTGCGCGCCGGTGAGGCCGTTGGCGTCCGAGATGGCGGACGTGTCCGCGCTCAGCGTCTCTCCCACCTCCACCGTCCCCGAAATCGTGGGTTGGCCTGAGGGCGGGGCATTCGGCGGCCTCTGTACCGGACCCGTGGCAGCGCTGGTCAGCGCCTCCGAGTAGCCGACGTCGTCGGTGAACGAGACCCGCACCTTGATGGCGCTGCTCAGGTCGTCATCGGTTAGTGTGTGGGTAACAGCGGTGGCCCCGGAGATGTCCGTGTCCACGCCCCCGCTGCTGCGCATCCACTGGTAGGCGTACTGCGGGTTGGTCAGCCCGTTGGCATCGGAGATCCCCGAGGTGTCCGCGGTCAGCGTCTCTCCCACCAGCGCCGTCCCCGTGATCACGGGTTGACCGGTGGCCGTGTTGTTGGCCGGTCTGGCCACCGTGTCGGTGGCGGCGCTGGTCAGCGTCTCGGCGTTGTCCGCGTCATCCTTGAAGCTCACCCTCACCTTGACCTTCTTGCCCACGTCGTCGGAGGTCAGGACATAGGTGCTGCCAGTCGCGCCCGAGATGTCCGTCTCGGTGCTCCCGTCCACACGGACCCACTGGTAGGTGTAGGCGTATCCGACCTCGCCGTCGTCCGCCCTGGTGGTGCCGTCCGAGTCGGCAATGTCCCCCTTGGCCGCAGTCAGCGTCTCTCCACTCTCCGCCGTCCCAGAGATCGTCGGCTGGCCGGTGGCGTCGCCCGCGCCCCTGACGGTCCCGTCGGATCCTCCTCCCTTCTCGGCCGGAGGCTCCTCCGTCAGGTACCGGAACGTGTGCCGGTTCGTTCCCGTCTCCTTCGCCTCCACCCGCACGTAGTACAACTCACCGCTCCCCGTCGCATCCAGGGTGACGTTCATCACCTCCTTGGCGTTCCCGGCCGTCTCATTGGCAACAATCACCTCCCCGTCGCTGTCCTCCAGGTACAGGTCCGCGTTGCGCTCCAGACTCCTGATGCGCAACCTCACTATGCGCGCATCGCTCAGGCTGAAGCTGTAGTAGTCAATCCCGTCGTCATCGTCCACCGTGGCCTCAATGTTGGTGGGCTCGGTGTCGGTGATGTCACCCAGTGCCACCGCCTCCGCACGCTCGGCCGCGTAATCGGTCCCACTACTCCCTTCCGCAGCGGTGGCGCTTCCCGCACCCGACCACTGGCCTTCCCCCTCGTCGTTGCCAGCCCGCACCTGCACCTCGTATTCTGTCCCTGCGGTCAGCCCCGAGATGGTCGCCGACGTCCCCGTCAGGTCCTGTGGGCCATCGGTCCAGTCCCCGTCGGGCAACTCCCGGTACCTCAGGTCGTAGCCGTCAATGGCCGGACGCCCCGCGTTCACCGGCGCATCCCAACTCACGTCCAGGCTGCCCTCGGCGCCCGACACGCCCGCAACCGTCGGCGCTCCCGGCGCCAGCGGCGGTTCGTCCCGGTCCGCAACGTTGACCGTTACGCTCAGCCTGGCCGTGCCTCCGTTGCCGTCGCTTGCGATCAGCTCCACCGAGTAGCTCGCCCTGGCCTCGTGGTCGTACTTCTCGCCCGCCCTGCTCCGCAGCTGCCGGCTGGCGCCGTCCAGGTCGAACTTTCCAGCATCGGCCCCTCCCAGCGTGTAGTCGATGCCGTCACCGTCCGCGTCGCTGGCCGCAGGCAACGCGGCGCCGATGTTCCCCGCCGTCGCGACGGCGTCCCCGACGGTCTCGTCCAGGGAGCGCGTCTCGCCCGTCGATGCGAACTCCGGCGCGTTGTTGCCGCTCGCCGCACCGGCCGACCCGATGACCACCGCTGACCAGGGCGAACCGCCGTTCTGGAACCGCGCCCGCACCCTGACCTTGTAGCTCGCGCCGGCCTCCAGCCCGGTTACCGTGTGGGACGCTACGATGGGAAACGCGTTCCAGTCGGTGTCGGTGTAGGTCCTGAAGCTCTCTTCCTGGGGCGCCCAGGACACCCGGTAGTCCTTGGCATTGTCGGGGTGCGCATCCCACGTGATGACCAGCTCGCCCGGGTCGTCACCCGGGACTGCGGTCAATCCGGTCACCGCGTCGCGACCGCTCTGAGCTCCTGCCGCCGAGAGATATGCCAGCGGCAGCAGAACGGCCAACATCACCACCAGTGATCCCAACAGGAGCCTGCGGCCCGCACGGGCGCCGTTCGGTCGGTTCAACTTTATGAAATGCGGCACCAAAGCTGTATCTCCATCCTGCTGGCCGGCGATGGGTCACACCGGATCGGTTCCCACTCCGAACTCCTGGTCCCGGCCCCGGGCGACATGGGCCGGAATCGCCCACGCGGGCACGGCACGGGTCTGCTCCGGCCGATCTTGCCGATGCGCACATAGTGGCCGGGCGGCGCATGAATATACCCGCCGCAAACAAGCAGGTCTGTCTTTTCGCCAAACATGCACATGTGCTAAAACGGCCGTCCGATTTCGGTAGCACTTCACTGGCCCTCCGGAACCGAATCCAGCCGTGATGGCCTACGCGCACGGTTGTATGGACGATTGGTCGGCTGGGTCAAGAAGTGAACGTACTTGCGGACGGTGTTCCGCGAGACCCGAGCTGGCGCAATCTCCCGTAAGCCGAGGCCTCATATCCTGGGCTTGCCGGAAAACTTGAACACACCGTGGCGGTCGCCGTAAAGCGCGATGGGCCGGCCACAGCCCGGATCTCCGGCAACATCAGCGCGCCGGAACCGGTTCTGATACCGGCCCGTCGCTGAACCCCAGCGCTGTCCGCACCATCTCGTTGGTCCGTACCAGCTTCACCGCAGCCGTGGGCCAGTCCGGGTTGTTCCGGTTGACCACCTCGTGGCGCTCCGCGATGCCCGCCTCTTGGTACTCGTCCGCCAACTGGCGGCATTCAAACTCGTTCCAGCCCATCCCCCAGTCCAGCATCCACTGGTTGCACAGCATCCCGTAGCCCACGAAGTTCAGCCGGCTCTCCAGGTTGTGCATCTCCCGGACAAATCGCTCCAGCACATCGCCTGCGCCCACGTCGACGCCTTCTGCGACCTCAGGGGTAGCGACCTCCACGTCCCCGTGTTCCGTCAGATGGATTCCCAGCTCCGCCTCCAGGGGAAACAGCGGCGCCGTGGCCAGCATGTCCGGCGACACCGACTGGCTGAAGGCGCACGGCACGATGCGTCGCCCGTGGAGACACGCCCGGTCCACCAGCACCTGGTAGTCGGCGTCGCCGGAGCCCAGGATGATGGTCGCGCAATCCTCCCGGTCCCGGATCCACTCGTAGACCTCCAGCAGGAGGCCGGATCGGAGCGGTCATTGCCCGAGACCGTGCTCGATGCTGCGGCGTCATCGATGTCCGCCACCGGCAGCGCCGTCTTTTCTCTCGTACACTGCCGTTTCGGCGCAGTCCCCGAGCCGACTGCTCGGTCCACCCGTCCGACCGGGCCTGCCTGGTGAGCCACAGCCACCGGCGGGAGCAGTCCGGCGTTGGCAACCGGACGGTGTTGGTTCAGAGCTGGTCTGGATGCGGTACGGATGCTGGCGTGCTAGCATCGGTCGGCCGCTCCACGTTCCCCGCTGACATCCTGATCAACATGCATCAGGCCGGGACCCATTTCCGCCTTCCGACCCATCGGCAGGCTGACGGGCAGGTTCACGTCTGCGGGGGATGGGATTGATGGAGGCGCCGCAGCGACAGTCGACTGGGTCAGGTCCAGGCCTCGTTCCCTTTCATGGATGACGCAATGAATTCATTCCGGTTCAGGTGGTTGAGTACTTTCGCCACGGCGAGCGTGCTGTGCCTCACAGTCGTCGCCGCGCTCGCCTGCAACGGTCAAAACGGTGCCACCTCCGACGGCGTGGTGGTGTCCACTACCAACGGCGGAGCCTCTCGCATTGACCTGGTCCGTGCCAGAGGCCACGTCAAGTGCGCCACGCAGAACGACCTGCCCGGCTTCGGTTTCATTGACGCGTCCGGAAATGTGCGCGGGTTCGACGTGGACCTCTGCCGGGCGGTTGCCGCCGCCATATTCGGAGATCCCGCTGCCATCGAAATCAGGCATACTCCTTACATCGAGCGGGGCCCGCTCCTGCAGGCCGCTGAGATCGATATTCTGTCCCGCACTACCACCTGGACCACCACCCGCGAGGCCCAGTGGGGCGACTGCACGGTGGTCATGTTCTACGACGGTCAGGGTTTCATGGTGCGGAAGTCCTCGGGGATGCGCAGCGCGCTGGAGCTGGACGGAGCCTCCGTGTGCGTGGCCGAGGGCACCACTACCAAGCTGAACCTGGCAGACTATTTTCGCCAGCACAACATGCGCCTGGAGACGGTCAGTTTCGAAGAGACATCGGCGACGTACCACGCTTACGAGCAGGGTCAGTGCGACGCCACGACCATCGACAAATCCCAATTGGCGGCGGTCCGCAGTGGTTTTGCGGACCCCGACGCGCACCTGATTTTGCCCGAGACCATCTCCAAGGAACCACTGGCGCCAGTGGTTCCTCGGGGCGATGCCCTGTGGGGCGCCCTGGTGAGGACCGTCTTCTACGTGCTGATCAATGCCGAGGAATTGGGCGTCACCCAGGCCAATGTGGAGGAGATGCGGAACGGCGACGACATCCGGGTCAGGCGAATGCTGGGCTCCGAAGGCGCCTTTGGCCAGGCGGAGCTGGGATTGCGGCAGGACTTCGCCGTCGACGTTATCAAGGGGGTGGGCAACTACGGCGAGGTATATGACCGTTACATGGGACCGGAGGGCGAGTCATTCACCCTGCCGCGCGGGCTCAACAACCTGTGGAGTGCCGGCGGTATCATCTACGCCCCTCCGCTCCGTTAGCCGTCCGCGATCACTGACCACAAGCTCAGGAGAGTGACGCACGGACAATTACGCGACGGGCGTAAGCGGTGGTGGCAGCGGACGCCGACACCCAGTTGACCATCACGGTGGACGTGCTTCCCGGCTGCGCTCCCGACAATCCGGCGGCGCTGGAACCGGTGGGACACAGCGAAGTCAGCGCGCAGCGCGACCGAGTGTCAATGTCCGCCACAGGCTCAAGGGCACCCGGTTTGTCATCAGGAGAAGCGTAGCGACGTGGCGATTTCCCTGCTGTGGTGGCGTTTTCCGCCCCGATGAGATTGCCGCGCTTCGCTCGCAATGACGATTCCAGCGAAACTGGGTACGCATGAGCGGCGGGTCGGATATCGCAGATGCATACCCGATCTCCGAGGACAATCGACGAGGCCAACCGATGGCGCGCCCCGAACACAGGAGGCTTCAATTGCACCCGCTTCGCGCCGACCCTGGAAACACGGACCGGAGCGGCCGACTGAACCCATCCGGTAAGTCCGCTGCGGGCGCTCAGCAGTTCGTCAGTCGTCCCGCCACCCGTTCCACCTGCGTGGAGTACGGCGCCAGGAAGTTCCGCATTGGCGTCCTCCCCTGACCAGTACCGGCGCTCGACCTCGTAGAGTTGGACCACGGCGAGTGCGCCTCACCGGATCCGAAGGGGACATCCCGTCCCGTCGTTCCATCGCCCATGCCGGATAGAGCGCATCAGTCAGTCAGGTTGATGACCGTCACCGTCACCTCGAGCTGCCCCGTTTTGCCGTTTTCATCGGCGGCCTGCACTGTGACCTCGTAGATGTTGTCGGCGTCCCGGTCAGACGGTTGCTCGTAGTCGGGCACGCTGGCGAAGGTGAGTTCGCCGTCCTCGCTGATCTCAAACCGGTCTGCGTCGTCGCCGGAAAGGGACCAGGAGACGTCCTGGCCCTCCGGATCGGTGGCGCGGTAGGTGAAGAGGGCGGCCGTGCCGTTCTCCCGATAGGAGAAGGTGTCCTCGGCGTTGCGGGCAAACTCGGGCGCCTCGTCCACCTCCTCCACGGTGACGACCACGTCGAATGACCCGTAGTAGCGGCCGTCGGAGGTGCGCACGGTCAGCTCGTACACGCTGTCCCGGTTGGAGTCGGCGGGTCGCTCGGTGTCGGGCGGGTAGCGGAAGGACAGTTCGCCGTCCTCGGTGATGGTGAAATCGCCGCCGTCGCGACCGGAGACCGTCCAGCGGGTGATTTCCAGGTCGGGCATCTCGGGATCCCGGGCAGTGTAGGTGTACAAAGACTCGTCGTGGTTCTCGGAAACCGTTATCTCGTCGCAGTCCTCGAATGCGATGATCAACATCTGGTCCGCCACGGTGTCGGTGCACCCGGCGATCTCCGGTCCCTCGTTGACGTCGGTCACCGTCACCGTCGCCGCAAGGTTGGCGGCGTGGCCGGACTGGTCCGTGGCGACGACCGACACCTCGTACTCGTTGTCGTAGTCGCTACCGTCGTAGCGCAACGGATTCTCAAAGTTGGGCGGTTCGGCGAAAGACAGGACGCCGGTGTCGCTGATGGCGAAGTAGCCGGCATCGGCCCCGCCGACTAACCACGTGACGTCCGCGCCCTCGGGGTCAGTGGCACGGTAGGAGTAGAGGCTCGATGTGCCGTTCTCGCGGTAGGTGAAGGAGTCGCGGCTACCGGAGCGGAACTCAGGCGCTTCGTCCACCGCCAGCACGGTTACCACCACGTCATGGGAGCCGTAGACGCGGCCGTCGGAGGCGCGGACGGTGAGTTCGTAGAAGTTGTCGCGGTTGGAGTCGGCGGGTCGCTCGTGGTTGGGCGGGTAGCGGAAACTCAGCTCGCCGTCCGAGTTGATGGTGAAATCGCCGCCGTCGCTGCCGCTCAAAGACCAGCGGGTGATGTCTGCCGAGGTGTCCTCAGGGTCGACGCCGGTGTAGGTGGCCAGCACCCGGTCCGTCGGGGTGTTCTCGTCGAAGGTCAGAGCCGGTGCGCCGGATATCTCCGGTCCCTCGTTTACGTCGGTTACGGTGACCGTCACGGCCAGCATGCCCCGATTCGTGCCGTCGGATGCGACCACGGTGATCTCGTAGACGTTGTCCGAGTTGGAGTCGGCGGGCCGCTCGTGGTCGGGCGAGTTGCGGAAGGTCAGCACACCAGCGCTGATGTCGAAATCATTGCCATCGGCGCCTCCTACAGACCACACCAAATCCGTGTTCAGGTCCATGTCGGTGGCGCGGTAAGTGTGCAGCCGTGTGGCGGCGGCAGTGTTCTCGCGGAAACTCAGGGTGCCCTGGCCCGACACCACCGGAGCCGCCTCGTTCCGGTCGGTTACGGTAACGGTCACCTCCAGGGAGCCGTAGTGGCGCCCGTCGGAGACCTGGACGGTGACCAGGTAGACGTTGTCGCGGTTGAAGTCGGCGGGCCGGTCGTAGTCCGGCGTGTTGCGGAACGAAAGGACGCCGTCCTGGGTGATGGTGAAGTCGCCGCCGTCGGCGCCGGAGGTGCGCCAGTTGGACACCACTATGGACGAATCCTCGGGGTCCACAGCGGTGAAGGTGGCGCCGGTGAGTTCCTGCCCCTCAGCCACAGTGTAGTTGGTTGTGCCGGAAATCTTGGGGCCCTCATCCACCGCGGTGATCGTCACGGTGACGCCGGTCAGGGTGTCCGAGCGTCCTCCTCGGTCCGTCGCCACCACGGTCAGGGTGTAAACGTTGTCGCGGCCGGAGTCCCTGGGATTCTCGTAGTCGGGCGGGTCGCTGAACACCAGGCCGCCCCGATCATCGAACTCGAAGAGGCTGCCGTCAGTCCCGCCGGCAGACCAGGTGATGACGTCGTCCTTGTCCTGGTCGGTGGCGCGGTAGGTGTAGAGCGCCGATGTGCTCTCCTCCCGGTAGCTGAACGAGGTGCGGCTGCCGCTGCTGATCACCGGATCGTGCTCGTTGATGTTGGTCACGGTGACGACCACCTCCAGGTTGCCGTAGGTGCGCCCATCGTAGGCGCGGACGGTGACCAGGTACACGTTGTCCCGGTTGGCGTCGGCGGGCCGGTCGTAGTCCGGCGTGTTACGGAAGAAGAAAGCGCCGAACCCGTCGATGGTGAAGTCGCCGCTATCGCTGCCGCCCAGGGACCATCGGGTGATGGGCTGGCCCTCGGGGTCGGTGGCGGAGTAGGTGGCGAGGGTCGCGGTTGGGTCGGAGTTCTCCGGCACCGTGATGGCCGTCCGGCCGAACACCGATGCTCCCTCGTTCTGGTCGGTGATGGTGACCGTCACCTGGAACTCGCCGGTGTTGCCCTGGTCGTCCCGGGCCTGGATGGTCACCAGGTACTCGTTGCCGTGGGTCCCGGAGCCGGCGGGACTGTCGAAGTTGGGCGGCAAGGCAAAGGTCAACACGCCACGGCCGCTGCTGTCGGTGGTGATGACGAAGTCGCTGGCGTCCAGGCCGCCCAGATGCCAGGTGAAGGAGTCGCCCTCGGGGTCGGTGGCGCGGTAGGTGTAGAGGTGGGTGGTTACGGGCGTGTTCTCCCGGAAGGTCAGGGTGTCGCGGCCGGCGATGGCCGGAGGTTCGTTCACCGCGTTGACGGTGACCGTGACGTCCAGCGTGGCGTAGTAGGTGCCGTCGGAGACCTGCACGGAGAGGGTGTACACGTTGTCGCGGTTGGAGTCGGCCGGCCGCTCGTGGTCAGGGGTGTTGCGGAAGGCGAGCGCGCCGAACGCGTCGATGACAAAGTCGCCGCCGTCGGCGCCGGTGAGACGCCACGCAGGATCCACGTCCAGCGTCCCGGTCCCGACGGCGGAATAGGTTGCCAGGGTACCCTCCAGGCTTTCAGCGCGGCTCAGCGAGGCGGGGCCGCTGATCTCGTTCACGTCCTGCACCGTGACCGTTGCGTCAAACGTGCCGTAGTTGCGGCCGTCGTGGGCCCGGACGGTCAACTCGTAGACGTTGTCCCGGTTGGAGTCGGCGGGGCGCTCGTAGTCGGGCAGGTACCGGAAGGTGAGCACGCCCGTCTCGCGGTCGATGGTGAAGTCGCCGCCGTCGCGACCCGCAACGCTCCAGGTGATGGCGGTTGGGGTCCCGACGGTGGCCTCGGGGTCGGTGGCGGTGTAGGTGGCGCCGGACAGGTTGCGGTTCTCATCGATGGTGAAGGCTGCCTGACCCGAAACGGTCGGCCCCTCGTCCAGCGCGGTCACAGTTACCGTGACCGCCAGTATCCCCCGCAGGCCCCCGCCGTCGGTGGCGACGACCTCCAGGTTGTAGACGTTGTCCCGGTCTGCATCCCGAGGGTTCTCAAAGTCGGGGGGGATGGCGAATGCCAGCATCCCCCGGCCGCTGCTGTCGGGAGTGATCAGGAAGTTCCCGCCGTCGGCGCCGCCCGTTGACCAGGCGATGGTGTCGCCCAGGTCGGAATCGGTGGCACGGTAGGTGTAGATGGTGGCGGCGGTGTTTTCCCGGACCGTGTGGGAGGTCCGGCCGGTGATCACAGGCTCGCCCTCGTTGATGTTGGTCACGGTCACCACCACGTTGAGGTGGCCGTAGGCCCGGCTGTCGTGGCCGCGGATGATGACCTCGTAGATGTTGTCCCGATTGGAGTCGGCGGGCCTATCGTAGTCGGGCGTGTTGCGGAAGGAGAGGACGCCGCTGTAGCGGTCGATGAGGAAATCGCCGCCGTCCCGGCCGGAGAGCGACCACTGGGGGTAGACGCGCCGGCCGTCCTTGGCGTCGGTAGCGGTGTAGGTCCCCAGCGACTGGGCGATGTCGTAGTTCTCCGTTATGTTGTAGGACATGGTGCCGGCGATGACCGGACCCTCGGACTGGTCGGTTACGGTGATGGTCGCAGGGATGGTGTCGCGCAGACCTCCATTGTCTGCGGCCACCACGGTGATCTCGTACACATTGTCCCGGTCGGCGTCCGCGGGTTGCTCCAGGTCGGGCAGCAGGCGGAAGGTGATCATGCCGTTGTAGATGGCGAAATCGCCTCCGTCGGTTCCCTCCACCGACCACCGGATCCGGTCGTCTGTATCCTGATCGGTGGCGCGGTAGGTGTAGACGGTGGCGGTGGAGTTCTCCCGTACGGTGAACTCGGTCCGGCTCCTGGTGGTGATGACCGGGGCCTCGTTCAGGTTGGTAACGGTGACCAGCAACGGGTCGGTCAGCATGCCGTAGGACCGTCCGTCAGACGCCCTGACAATCACCTCGTAGACGTTGTCCCGGTCCGCATCCGCGGGCCGTTCGTAATCGGGTGATGCGCGGAAGCGCAGCTCGCCCAGAGCGTTGATCACGAAGTCGCCGCCGTCCCGCCCCGACATGCTCCACTGGTAGATCCCGGCCGTGGGGTTCTCCGGATCGGTGGCGCGGTAGGTCGCCAATATCCCGGTGTCGGGATGGTTTTCCGGCACGGTCGTGACCGCGGCGCCGACCAGCGCTATCTGCGGGCCCTCGTTCACGTCCGTGACGGTGATGGCAAAGTGCAGCACGTCCCGGTTGCCGTCCGTGTCGGTGGCGGTGACCATCAACCGATACACGTTGTCCCGGTCATCGTCCCCAGGGTTCTCGAAGTCCGGTGGGTCGTTGAAGATCAGCACGCCACGTCCGTAGGTATCCGTGGCCAAGGTGAAGTTGCCGGCATCATCGCCGTCCAGCGACCAGGTGATCATCTGTCGCTGGGGGTCGGAGGCGCTGAAGGTGTAGACGGTGGTGGTGCGGTTCTCCTGGTACGTGGACGGTGGACGCCGGGTGCTGATGGTGGGCTCCACCCCCTCGTTGTGGTTGGTGACGGCGATGGTGAAACTCACCCGGTCGGTGTAACCCTCATCGTCGGTTGCGATCACCGTCAGTTCGTAGACGTTGTCCCGATCAGCGTCCTCGGGACTCTCAAAATCGGGCGCGCGGTTGAAGGTCAACGCTCCCGTCTCGCTGATGCTGAAGTCGTTGGCATCCGGCCCGGTCAGCGACCATGCGATGGCGCCCCGCTGCGGGTCGCTGGCGCGGAAGGTATAGACGGTGGTGGTGCGGTTCTCCTGGTAGGTGACGGGAGGCCGGCGCGTGCTGATGGTGGGCTGGACGCCCTCGCTGTGGTTGGTTACGGTTACCGTGACCTCCAGGTTGGCGGCGTTGAACGCCTCATCCCGGGCCTCGATGGTCACGTCGTACACATTATCCCGGCCCGCGTCGGACGGGCTTTCGAAATCGGGCGGGTTGGTGAAGGAGAACCGGCCCTGCTCGTCGATGGTGAAAGCGTGGCCGTCGGAGCCGGCGGGCGTCCAGCTGACCGCGCCGCGCTCCGGATCGGTGGCGCGGAAGGTGTAGAGGACGGTGTTCCGGTTCTCCGGCTGGGTGAAGGCGGTGCGGCTCATGGTGGTGATGACGGGCGGCTCATCTAGGTCTGTGACCGTGATCACCTGGACTTCCTCCAGGGTGCTGGTGTTCCGCCCGTCCGACGCCCGTATCGACAACTCGTAGACGTTGTCTCCGTTGGAATCCGCGGGACGCTCGTAGTCCGGCGACAGTCGGAACCTGAGCTCACCCAGAGCGTTCATCACAAAGTCGCCGCCGTCGGGGCCGGAAGCGCTCCACTGGGTGATGCTGACCGTCGGCCGCTCCGGGTCCGTGGCAGAGTAAGTCGCGAGAACGCTGGAGGTGCTGGTGTTCTCGGGCACGCTACCGGGCGCGTCTCCCTGGCGAGTGATCACCGGCCCCTCGTTGGCATCCGTAACCCTTACTACTACCAGCAGGCTGGCGGTGTTGGACTCAGGATCGCTGGCCTGGATGGTCACGCTGTAGAGGTTGTTGCCGCCCGAATCGCCAGGAGCATCGAAGTCAGGTGGCTGGTTTTCGTCAAATGAGAACTGGCCCCGCTCGTCTATGGTGAAGAATCGTCCGTCCGTTCCCGCCACCGACCACGCGATCGTCCCTCCCTCCGGATCGGTGGCGCTGTAGGTGTAGAGGCGGGTAGTGCGGTTCTCGGGCTGGGTGAAGAATGCTGTGCTGCCGCGTCGGATCTCCGGCGGTTCGTTCACGTCGGTAACGGTGATGGTCACCGCAAAGGAGCCGGTGTTGCGGCCGTCATAGGGTTGGATCAGCACCTCATACACGTTGTCCCGGTTGGAGTCCGCCGGCCGCTCGTAGTCGGGCAGCGAGCGGAAATACAGCGTCCCGCCCTGGGTGATGAAGAAATCGCCGCCGTCCCGGCCCCCCACGCTCCAGCGGGTGACGTAGGCCCCCTCCGGATCTATGGCCGTATAGGATGAGCTAGTCAGGTTCAGGTTCTCGCTGATGGTGAACTCGGCCCTGGCTATGGTCACCTCCGGCCCCTCGTTCACGTCGGCCACGGTTACGGCCACCGGCAGCGACACGTTATGAGTGCCGTCGCTGGCCTGCACGGTTACGTGGTAGACGTGATCCTGTCCCGACGCCGCTCGCGCTTCGTAGTCGGGCGGGTTGGTAGTGCTGAAGGCGAACTGGCCGCGCCCATCGATGGTGAAGAAACCACTGTCGTCACCCCCCAGCGTCCACGTGATGGCTGCCCCTTCCGGATCAGTGGCCCGGTAGGTGTACAGGCGGGAGGTCCGGTTCTCCGGATGCGTCATGGTGGTGGCCGAGCCGCTGGTCGTGGTGATCGTCGGCGGCTCGTTCACCGGTGTCACCGTCACGGTCACGTCAAAGGAGCCGTAGTAGCGCCCGTCGTAGGGCCGCACCTGCAGCTGGTAGACGTTGTCCCGGTTGGAGTCGGCGGGGCGCTCGTAGTCGGGCAGGTTGCGGAAGTTGAGCGCCCCCTCGTTGGTGACGGTGTCGTGGGTGATGGTGAAATCGCCTCCGTCGGTGCCGCCCACGACCCACCGCGTAACCGTGCCCCCCTCGGGGTCAAACCCCGAATAGACCGCGTTGGGCAGGTCCTGGTTCTCCGCCACGGTGAATGAGGCACGGCCGCTGGTAACCTCCGGGCCCTCGTTCACCTCGGACAACCAAACTGGATAAAATCAAGAACCTTCACGTTGCGGTTCGGGTTGGCGGTGTAAGCGGCGGCAGATCAGACGCCGCCGCCGATGAGCGCAGCGCAACAATGCCCCTGAGCCCCTCATGAGCGATGATCGCGAGGCTTTTGGTTTGCGCAGCGCGGGCCGGTCCATACCGGCCGGAGCAAGCTTGCCGCCTGGATCAGCCCGGCCTGCGTTAGCCGACGCACTTTCAGGTCATTGCCCAGCCCTGCCAGGGAGCGGCACATTCACCCCGCCGCGACGGATTGTCCGAAGGCCAGCCAGCGCGGTCAGGGGCTCCTGGCTGGCAACAAAGGCTTCGACGCAAGCGACGGGCCTTGCGGCATTGCTTTCTTTGGGGTGTCTATGTTCCTCGCCGGCGTGTCTTCGTCCGGCGCAGGTAAGCGGCAGGGGTTCCCGGTCTCCCGCTACGTGAAACCACCGTCGCCCATTTTTCCGCCAACCTGCCGGTAGGAAAGAAAAGTGGAGACGCAATCTACGGTTGCGTCTCCACCATTGTGGTAGGTCTTTGGGTCGGCG
>JAJEIA010000036.1 GCA_022823505.1 Dehalococcoidia bacterium | reverse complement strand
ACGTGGGCGGGCATGCGCAGGATGCGAACGCCGTCATCGTCGCCGAATTCTACCGCCGGATCGGCGAATACGAACAGCCGGCCGCCCCGGGCCCTGACCTCCTGCAGGTTGGACCGGAGCTTCGCCAGCAACTCGTTGTTGGGCGCCACGGCCACCACGGGCATGTCGTCGTCCACCAGCGCCAGCGGACCGTGCTTGAGTTCACCCGCCGCGTAGGCTTCGGCGTGGATGTAGGAGATCTCCTTGAGCTTCAGCGCCCCCTCCATGGCCACCGGGTTGAGCGCGCCCCGGCCCAGGAACAGGGCATGGTGCCTGTCCGCGAATTCATGGGCCAGTTCGGCGATGGCGCCGTCCAGCAACAGGCTCTGCTCCACCAGTCCGGGCATCTCTGCCAGGTGATTGACGATCAGGCGCTCGGTGTCGGCATCGATGCCCCGCTGGCGCGCGAGCACGATGGTGAGCATCAACAGCGCCGCCAACTGGGTGGTGAATGCCTTGGTGGAGGCGACGCCGATTTCGATGCCCGCACGGGTCAGGAATACCAGGTCGGCCTCGCGGGTCAGGGAACTCTCGGCGACATTGCAGATCGCCAGGGTGGCCAGGTAACCCAGCTTCTTCGCGGCCCGCAACGCCGCCAGTGTGTCAACGGTTTCGCCCGACTGGGATATGGCCACGAACAGCGTACTCGCCGGGACCACCGGCGAGCGGTAACGATACTCGCTGGCCAGGTCCACGGCACACGGCAGCCGGGCAACCTCTTCCAGCTGATACCGCGCCACCAGGCCTGCATGGTAGCTGGTGCCGCAGGCGACGATGTGCACGCCCGCGGTTTGCGCCAATATGGGTCGGGCCTCGGGGCCGAATGCGGAGTCGGCTATTGCGCCGTCTTCGATCCTGTTTTCAAGCGCCCGAGTCAGCGCCGCCGGCTGTTCATGGATTTCCTTTTCCATGTAGTGACGGTGGCTCCCCAGATCGACCGAATCGGCGGTCTGCTCGCTGACACGGACCGGGCGCTGAACTTCCCGCCCGCCGGCCTCGAAAATTCGCACCGAGTCTCGCCCGACCACGGCGACATCCCCTTCTTCAAGGAATTGAAGCCGTGAGGTCACCGGCAGGAGCGCGGCGACATCCGATGCCACCAGGTTGCCGTCGCCGCCCAGGCCCACCACCAGCGGGGTACCGATGCGTGCCGCGATCAATGCGTGCGGTTGCGCGTCGCTGAGCACGACCATGGAGGCATACCCGCCCTCCAGCTCGTCGATCGTGCGACTGACGGCCAGGCGCAGGTCACCGGTCCGTGCCAGGTGGTAGTGAATGCGATGAACGATGACCTCGGTATCGGTTTCGGACGCGAACCGGTACCCGTCTGCCTCCAGTTGCCCGCGTAGCGTTTCATGATTCTCGATGATGCCGTTGTGCACCACGGCGATCCCGCCCGACGTGTGGGGATGGGCGTTGGTCTCGCTGGGCTTGCCGTGGGTCGCCCAGCGGGTATGGGCGATGCCCGAGGCGCCGCTCAAGGGGGTTCCGTTCAGCGCGTCCTGCAACGCCTGAACCTTTCCCAGTCGCCTCAGGCGCTGCAGCCCACCGCCATTGATCACGGCCAGGCCCGCGGAGTCGTATCCCCGGTACTCCAGGCGCCGCAACCCTTCCATGAGGACCGGAGTGATGTCCTGGCCCCCGACCATTCCGACAATGCCGCACATCCCGGACTATGACTCTCGCTTCTTCGGCCTCTTCCAGCCCTCGACCGTACTCTGGCGTTGTCGCGCCACGGCCAGGGTTCCGGGAGGGACGTCCCTGGTAATCGTCGAACCCGCCGCGATCGTTGCGCCCTCGCCCACCTTGAGCGGCGCCACGAGCATCGAACCCGAACCCACGAAGACCCGGTCGCCGATTTCCGTGCGGTGCTTGTTTGCGCCATCGTAGTTGCATGTCACGGTGCCGGCGCCGACATTGCTGTCGCGGCCGATGCGGGTATCGCCGACATAGCTCAAATGGTTCGCCTTGACGGCGGAGGCCAGCCGGGCGGCCTTGACCTCGACGAAATTGCCTACCTTGACGCGTTCATCGAACTCCGTGCCGGGCCGCAACCGCGAGAATGGCCCAATCTCGCAGTCGGTGCCGGCGATGACGCCATCGATGACGCAGTGAGCGTGGACCGTGCAATCGTCGCCGAGCTGGCTGTCGGAGATGACGGCGTTGGGGCCGATGCGGACCCGGTCCCCGAGCGTGACGTTTCCGCTGAACACGGCCCCCACGTCGATGAACACGTCCCGACCCACTGCCAGCCGCCCGCGCAGGTCGAAGCGGCAAGGATCGGCGAGCGTTACGCCCCGGTCAAGCAAATCCCGAGCGTTGCGTTGCTGGATCGCGCGTTCGGCCAGGGCCAGCTGGTTTCGATCATTGATGCCCAATGCTTCAGCGGGATCACCGACCGGCACGCCAACCACCGGCGCGCCCTCCGAGACCGCCATCGCAATAACGTCGGTAAGGTAGAACTCGCCCTGGCTGTTGGAGTCGTCCAGGCGGTC
>JAJEIA010000063.1 GCA_022823505.1 Dehalococcoidia bacterium | reverse complement strand
CCTCTTGAGCGCGCTGCCACACTCAACCTATTCGGTGGATTGGAGGTTGGGCCCGATGGTAGGATGTGTCCGCCTGGCCCGGGGGTTCTAAGCCATTGGTGTGCATCAACCAGCCCACCCAGCCCTCCAAACAGCCGAACTGAAGGCGGTAATGGTCCAACCCAAAACCCTGCGTCCTGACAACAGAGCACCCTACCAGATGGGGGACGAGAATCCAGGCGAAGGCGTCCTAGCTCTAATCCAAGATCTTCTCGCTGATACCGGGGACCGGATCCTGCACCACACCACGTTTGACTACGGGATGAAGACGATGGTCCTTACGTTGCAGGGGATCATCCTGACCGACGCCCTCGAGCCAGACGATAACGAAAAGCCCGGCGTGTCGTATGCGACCTACGGCGACATCGCGTGCCTAGAAGACACCGGACACGACCGAGAGATCAGGATCCATTTCCACGGCGGTCACGCAATGACCCACCGGATGGGTAACGCCCATACCGTCGCTCAGCTGAAGCGAGTAATGCGCTCCTACAAAAACCAGTTTCTCTCCAACGGGGACCCCCAACTGTGGGGAACAGACGAGGAAGCCCTGGTAGAGGAAAGTAGCGCCACCTCAGGGCAAAGTGCCGACCCCACAACGGATGAAGAACCTCCGCCGATCTCGGAACGGGTACGCTTCTGGGAGGAGCAGGACCGCATCAATCAAGTTCTGATCCCCAGGGTGATCCGACAAGGCGAACTGTTAACCAGGCACGTCGCCGAACATGACAACCTCCCGGAGATGATAGGGAGAGTAATTTCCGACGCCCTATCCGAACAGGCCACGCTGTACAACGCAGCGATGGAACGAGCGAGTTCGGAGATGCAAACGGCATACGCCCAAGCATTGGACAAAACGCGCCAAGAACTTGATGCGCAGTACGCAGCGGCCCTTGAAAAGGCTAACGCCGAACAACAAACCTCTTACGAGGCTGCAATCTCTGCGGTTAAGCGTGAAGCCAGCCGGACCCGCAGGTGGGCCGCCGTTGTGGGTACCGTCGCGACCCTTATAGCAGTAGTCGCCATCGTCATCGCGGTTTTCCTCTGAGCGTGAGAGGTATGACCATGCAATCGATGGAACTCCTGCCGGCACTGCGAGGGCTGCCCACCCACAGCCCTGAGCAACAGATGTCTTATCGAGAGCAAATCGAGTCGCTGCTCGCTAACGACGCCAAGATGGCAGCAGCCGAGGTCGTATCGATGGCTTCTATTGCTACGGTCTTTCTCTGGTCAACAATTGACATCGACGACGAATGGCATCAGAGGTTGCAGGAAGCTTATGAAAGGGCTGCGCCCGATCAATCGGCAATAGTATCGTTGCATGATGCCTTTGCCGAGGCGCGAGGCAACGGCCCGGAAGCTGCGCAAGGGTTCATCAGCAACATAAAGGGCAAAGTTGCCGAACTCGATCTCGTGGACAGGCTACGGCGCGAAGGCATTCAGGTAGAGGTTCCAGACGCCCAGAACTACCCCGACATTGATTTGCTGGCAATTTTGCCAGATGGGACAGAAATTCCAATTCAGGTCAAAACACACGCTGCCCAATCTGCCGACCATGTCCAGAGTCTGATGATTGACAACCCAAGCGTCCTATATGCCAACAGCAGCGAGTTATTCAACCGCATCGCCGAGCGCAGCCCTGAGCTGGCAGATCAGATGATGGACATCGGATCCAACGCCGAATTGACTGGAGAAGTCAACGAAGGCTTGGATCTCCTGACCAACAACATGGGAATCGACATCCCGGACGGCATGGGTGAAATCATCCCATACGCCGGCGCGATCATAGCTGGTGCAAGGCTCGTCTACGGTGCCATCAGAACCGAGCAGCAGTTCAAATCGGTTGACCGCACCAACCGAAACAAGATCCAGGTTGTTCAAGCACTGACCATCATGTCTCGCATGGGCGTAGCGACCGTCCTCTCGACAGTCGGCGGGATGGGCGGAGCTGCGGCCGGATCTTTCATACCAGGAGTTGGCAACCTGGTCGGCGGCACCGCTGGATTGGTCACCGGTGCGGGAATGGCAATGTACCTCAACAGCCACCTCCAACCACACATGCTAAACCTGGCGCTGGACATCACGGGCCTAACCGATGAAGACCTGTTCTACTTCAAGAATAAACCCCGCATTGACCAAGTGGCCTGGTCATTCCGGCAAACGGCCGATCACATAACGACGTATTACGCAACCGCCCGGGAACCGGCACTCGCCACAGCGACTTATCCAGATGTGGTGCAATCGCTTCCGCGGCGTCAGCTGCTGTCAGGCACCATGCTGAGCGAAAGAGGCCACCAAGAGGCGAGGCCAACGGCAACCACACACAGAACCGTTCCAAACGATTGGATGATCTACGAACCGGCTACGTCAGAATTGGAGTAGCGAAGTTTCCTCCAAACATGATCTATCCCCGGCGCGGGTGGGAAACCCATCCCCCGCCTCGGAGCCTAGCTCAAAGGGGCAGAGAGCGGCCAACATCCCTCAGCTTTCGCCGTCTCTCCTGGGCGTCCGGGATTACCCGGTTCACCAACTGCCAATATTCATCCGAATGGTTGCGCACAGTGAGGTGCGCCAGTTCGTGCACGACGACGTAATCGACCAGCGCCGGTTCCAGCATCACAACTCGCCAGTTGAAACGCAGGGTTCCGTCCGGCGCGCAGCTTCCCCAGCGTTGGCGCTGATCGCGAATCAAAACCTCCGGTGGTTCGCCGCCTCCGAATCGTGGCAGCCATTTTTTCACGCCAGTTGCCAATCGTATGGCCGCTCGTCCGCGATACCACGCGATGATCGCTTTGCGTATACGCGGGTGGCGTTGGTCTTCGTCGAGTGTGCGGGGCTCCTTGATGCTGAACCGCCAGTGGTCGAAGCGGACCTCCGGTTTACGAACGTCGGCGGCCTCGAACACCATGCGCACGTTGCGCCCCAGGTAGGGCAGGGTCTCCCCGCTGACGAACCTCTTGGGCGCGACGGTCAGCAATCCGTCGGTAGCGTGATTAAGGATCCACGGCGCTCGCCGACGCACCAGGGCCTGCAGATCCTCGGACGGTGTGTCCATCGGCGATGCCACCTGAACGCCGCCGCCGTCCAGGGTGACCTGCACGGTCTTCTTGCGGCGTTCGCTGCGGCGGACCTGGTACTCGATGGTGGTGTCGCCGAAGCGGATGCTGTCCCGTTCCATCATCGGGAACTGCGGCTCCGGAACGCGTCCACGATGCGGTTGGCGAGATCATCGAGTTCGGCCTCGGTGTATTTCTCGTCGTTTCTCAGCGCGCGCTTGATGTCGCGGCGCATCAAGCGCCGCACTTCCTGGTTGGACTGCCAGTCCACCACGGCGCGATGTTGGACCACCGCGGTCTCAACCTCTTGAGTGGCCTCCTTTTGCGCCTCATCCATGCGCACATGGTACGCGGCCCGTTCGCCCTCGGAGATGGTCCGGGTGTCAGCCGCGTTGATTATCTCGTAGATGACGAAACCCTCGGCAGACAAACCCATTCTGTCCGCGATGTCTCCTTCGGCGTCGAGCCGGGCTTTATGGTCAGCCAGCAGTTCGGCGGCCTTCGCACTGTCGATCACCTTGTTGCGCAGGTCTTGGATGATGCGCTCCAACTGCTCGGACAATTTGCCGTAGAACACCGGGTTGTCGGCGAGCTTTTCGTTGATGTAGGCCCGGATCGTGTGTTCCATCACTGAGGCACGGGCTTCGTCGTGGGGAAGGGCGGCGATCTTCTGGTCGAAATCCTGGTCCAGCACCCCGACCGGTTTCATCAATTCGCGCACGTCGGCGTCGATACGCTCGTCGATCAGCTTCTTGACCTTGGCGCCGATGTCAGTCCAGTTCAGGAGCGCGTCCTCCTGGAGGAAGTGCGCGCGGGCGTAGGCGCGGATTTCAGTGAGGCGCTTGAACCGGTCCAAATAGGGCAGGGCTTTCGGATTGGGAATGGCCCGATCCATCAGGTGGGAGAACTCACGGTAGTCCGCGTTGAACCGCTCGTACACATCCCCTTTGAAGTTGCCGTCGGTGTTGGCGTCGGGGGCGAACACGTCGATGCAGTCCCAAACGTCGGCGAGGTTGCGCCCCTTGAAATGGGACTCCGCTGCTACCACAGCGGCTTCGAGCGCGGCCGTTGGATCCTCGTCCATTTCCCGCATCGTCCCTATCACGTCGGGCAGGTCGAAGATCTGCAGGGCCGCCTCCAGGTTGCGGGACACGCCGTAGTAGTCCACCACCAGCCCGTAGCCTTTTTCGGTGGCGACGCCATCGTGCTCGTGGGTGAACGGCCGGTTGACCCGCGCCACCGCCTGCAGCAGCCCGTGCTCCTGCAATCCTTTGTCCAGGTACAGCACCTGCTCCACTGGCGCGTCGAACCCGGTGAGCAGCATGTCCACGACGACCAGCACCTCGGGCTCGCCGTCGGGGTCCTTGAAGCTGCCGGTCACCTGGTCCTGGTTCAGCTCCATGGCCGCCCTGAACTCGTTGCCATCGTTGGACGACGTGGTGATGATGGGGTAGGCGCGAACGTGGAAGTCGTTCAGGTGCTGGGCGTACTTGATCGCAGCCAGCCGGTTGGGCGCGACGACCTGGGCCTTGAACCCGTTGGGCCTGACCCTGGTCTTGAAATGGTCGGCGATGTCCAGCGCGATCATCTGGATGCGCCGCTCGGCGACGGCGACGGTCTCGCGGTTGGAGTACCGCTGCTTGATCTGTTCCTTCTGCGCCTCCGTTTCGTCGCTGAAGAGCGCGTCGAACAGCTTGTCCAGCGTGTCCGCCCCCGGGAGGGCCAGGTCAGGTAGGCGGGCCTCGTACATGATCTCCACCGTCGCCTTGTCCTGCACCGACTGACGGATGGTGTACGCGTCGATCAGCGACCCGAACCGGCGCATGGTGCTGTGCCGGAAATTCCTGTCAATCGGCGTGCCGGTGAACCCGACCAGGACGGCGTTGGGCAGCGCCTTCGAGAGTTTGGCTCCCAGCTGACCGTACTGGGTGCGGTGGGCTTCGTCCACCATGACGACGATGTTGTCGGCGTCGTTCAGCGTGTCCAGTTCGCCCTCGGGCGGAGCGAGGACTTCGCCGAACTTCTGGATGGTGGTCATCACCGTCCGCCCCGTGCTGGAGATCAGCAACCGGCGCAGATCGCTGCCGCTGCTGGCCTGCTCGGGAGCCGGGAACCCGCAACGTCTGAACGTCTCTGATATCTGCCGGTCCAGTTGCGTCCGGTCGGTTACCACCACGATGGTCGGGTTGTTCAACGCCGGCTCGCGGCGCAGCTTGGTGGCCAGCCACAGCATGGTCAGCGACTTGCCCGAGCCCTGGGTGTGCCACACCACGCCGCCCCGTTCCTCGGGTCGCTTGCCGTCGGTGATGCGTTGGGTCGCGGCGTTCACCGCCCGGTACTGCTGGTAGCGGGGAAGTTTCTTGATCAGTTTGCCGCTGTCCAGCTCAAAGACCACATAGTCCCGCAGGATGTCCAGCAGTGTCGCCGGCGACAGCAAACCCACAATGAGCTGAGCTTGGCCCTGCGGCTCCACGCCGAAATGTTCTCGAACCTCCTGTTCCGTGTACGGCAGCACCGATTTCCATTCGGAGTACGCGTTCTCCGGTGCGTACAGGGACGAGAAAGCGGCGCCGGCCCCGCAGTGGGCCACGCACAGCAGGTTGTAGTGGAACAGCGCCGGCGCGCCGGCGCCGGCCCACTTCGGTTCGGCCTCCTGGTAGCGCCGGAGCTGCTGCACCGCCTGGGTCTTCCACACGTCCATCAGCGTCGGCGACTTGGCCTCCATCACCACCAGCGGGATGCCGTTGACGAAGAGCACCAGGTCGGGAATGACCATCTTCCGGTCGTCGTTGGGGTCGCCCCTGTCGTTGCCGCGGCGGACGCGGAACTGCGTGGTGACCACGAACTCGTTACCGCCGAGGAGGTCGTCAAAGTCGAAGAACCGCACCGTGCGGGTGTCCCTGCCTGCGGGGGTCTCAACGGTCAGCGACATGCCGTAGGTCATGTACTCGTGGACCAACTGGTTGCGCGCCATGCCGATTCCGCCGGCGCGTTCGAGATCGCCGATCACCTGCTCAGCCTGCGCTTCGGTGAGGCCATCGTTGAGCCGCACCAAGGCGGCCCGCAACCGGCCCTTGAGCAACACGTCGCGCTCGTAGGGCCGTTCCGCCTCCAGTTGCTCCGCCGGGACGTAGGTCCAACCCAGCCGCTCCAGCAACCGGCGGGCCGGCTCCTCGGCGTGGTTGAACTCGTTGAGCTTGTTGGGGTTCGTTGCCATGAAATCGCGTATAGCTTTAGGTTGGAGTCGCCTTATTCAGCATCCTCATGAAATGGTTAGCCATCCCGAGCAATTCTAGGGCTTCATCGGGGCCATCTACCAATTCATGCTCATGTGACCGGGGATTTCTGATCCCTGTCATGGCGCCTGCGAACATGTGCATGTAACCTTCTTGTTCGTTCAGCTCGGACCGGTCGATTAGGGCATTTAGCTTGAGTACCGGTTTCTTCGCACTGAACACGAAGCGCATCAAGTCGGCACCGTCTTTTTCGGCCTGCCCAGATTTCTCCCTCACCATGTTATCGAAGTAAGTGAATGCCATGCGCACGGCCTCGGCGTAGTGACCGGAGATGAACAAACTCCTGCAGGACCGGTGCAGTCCGGCATCCGTCACACGAATGTCAAACTGGACCAACCGACCATGAGTTTCCTCAACCACGGCAGCATCTGCCATGGCTGCGGTCCTGATATCTAACCAGGTTTCCCGTTGCACCGACTGCCTTGACGTTTCCGCGCCTACAGGAGGTGCATTTGTCTGCCGCATAGCTAGGTATTTGCGTATGCGACGCGGTGCTAGGGAACTAGTTTCTGCTGTTTGAGCGGCCAGCGCGCCGATGAACTCGCTGGCGGAATGCGACCTGTGCGTCGTTGCAACCTGAGCGGCGAACGGCGAGACAGTGGCCCGATGCATGGCGAACATCCGCTTTTCCGCCTCAACCAACGCGGCGGGAACCCGATGCATGGCGAACATCCGCTTTTCCGCCTCAACCAACGCGGCGGGAACCCGATGCATGGCGAACATCCGCTTTTCCGCCTCAACCAACGCGGCGGGAACCCGATGCACGGCGGCCATCCGCTTTTCCGCCTCAACCAACGCGGCGGGAACCCGATGCACGGCGGCTTCAAGCGACTGGTGGTTGGCGAACGTCAACGTCCCAGCCATTGTCGGGTTTAATGATCGACTCACCATATGAGTGCCCTCCCAAAAATCTGCTGTTGCAGGTTATAAATTTGCTGTGCGGACCTTCCCGATCAATAGAGCGTCGGCGATCGCGTTATGTGTTAAGTTCAGCCGACCTAATTCTATCCGCAAATCGTCGATCAACTCGGTGTTACTTGATACGGAGTCCACGATACGCGCCTGCTCATAGAGAGGAGGGCAAGGGAAAAAGATAGAGCCGAGATCCCCAACGCTGAGATTGTAATTCCCTGCCGAAGTGCGGATGTGACCCCTGAGCAACCGACGTCCAGCTTCTGATCTCATGAAGTGCCCTGCGAACGAGGGGTTGACTCGAGATTGGTCCGGCCGCCCGCGCACTATGTATGAGGCGAATGCCCAATTCCCCTCGAGACCGTCGGTAACCCACGACTGGCCGCAGATTTCAGGGTTGCCGTTGGTCCGCACCAAAAGGACGTCGCCGGCGGAAAGTCGCAACTTGTCCATCTCTGCCGTACTAAGATCGGCGTATTTCAACTCGGTCAGGTCTAGCTCGCCGGACGCGATGTTGGGGATGCGAAGGACCGGGACGCCAGTTGGATCGCCATTGCATTGGACAGAAGTGCCATATTCGAACTTTGGGATGACCTCACCCAACCGAACCACCTCCCAGTCGGCGGGGATGGTGCCGATGCCGGGCACGTCCTTCCACTCGGTGTGCCAGCCGGGGACGCCGCGGGTGAGCAGTTCGTGGAGCAGGGAGTCGCGCAGGGTCTCGGTGGCGGCGATGACCGCCTCGGTGCGCTCGATGGCATCGTCGATGGAGTCCAGCACGTCGGCGATGGCGCGCTGCTCGGGCAGCGGCGGGAGCGACATTTGCAACGCGCGCAACACTTCCGGTTGAACGCGTTGTTGGCCAGCGGTGCCGGTGAAGCTCCGGACGCACTTTTCGATGTTTGTCGGTCGCGTTAGCGTTTTGAACAAAAACCGGTTATCAACGTCCTGACCAGCACGAACTACATGAAACTCTGTGGTTCCAAAACCAAACTGCCGCAACAACCCTGTGGCTAGTGCGTGTTTTCCGTTTTGTAGGCAAGGCGTGATCTTCGCGAATAAGACGTCGTTTTCCTCGAAGTAGGTATATCCCTTGGAGACATCCTCGAATGGCCTCTGCTCTCTTTCATCGATGCCGCCCAAGCCTTCTGCAATCGATGACATCGGGAGGAACGTGACTGCGTCCTGGGGAGGACGATCCAACGGCGGCCGTCTCGGATTGACTTCGGCTACATCGCCCAACCGCACCATCCGCCACCCGTCGGGCAGCTCGGCGTCATCATGTTTGCGGGCGGTGCTCATCGGGCGGCGTCCACGCACCGCAATCCGCCGGACCAATCCAGGATGCGGCGGTCGGCGGTGACCAGTTCATGCCCGTTCATGGCGGTGGCGACGATGATGCGGTCGGCCGGGTCGGCGTGGAAGTCGGGAAGTTCGTTGGCGCGGATGCCGATCTCGCCGTCCACTGGGATCTCGATCAGGCCCTGGCCGAGCAGCGTATCACGCCAGGAGCCAACATCCGCCACGAGGTTGATGCGTCGCTTTTCCTGTAGCATGGAAACTTCCCAGAAGGTAAACGCCGATACTGCCAGTTCGGCGTGTCGCACCGCCTGCTCAATCAAATGTCTGGTATGAGCGCCAATCGGGCCGCCGCCAAACCTGGACCAAATCAGCACATGCGTATCGAGCAATATCACGGGTTGATCACCCGGTCGGGGTCGGACTGGGCCTCCCATTCAACGTCGATGGGCGAGATGATGTCACCCAGGATTTCCAGTTTCCCGCGGTCCGCTCCGAACCAGTTGACGGGCTTTTCACGATAAGGCACTAGCCGGGAAACCGGCTTGCCGTTCTTGGTGATGACGATCTCGCCGCCGTTCTCCGCCACCTCATCCATAAGCCCCAGGCACTTGGCCTTGAACTCAGATGCCTTCATCGTCCGGCTCTGGCCGGGACTGCCGCTTTTCGTACTCATGGTCAACACTCCGGTGGGATGTGCGGGGTGGGTGTGACTACCCTCACTCCATTATACAGTGGTCATGACCATGGTCAGCGCAGCGTGTGGGGAGCGCGGGACTACCGCGTGTACCCCATGCCGGCCAGCAGTTCGTCCATGCGCGCCACCGCCTCGTCGCGGCGACGCTCCGCCTCCCGCAACTGGGCCAGCGCGTCCTCCACGCTCATCACGTCCACCGGTTCCGTGGTGTCCACGTACCGGCTGATGTTCAGGTTGTAGTCGTTGCCGGCGATCTCCTCCAGGTCGGCCACGTGGGCGAACCGCTCCACTTCCTCGTAGCGCTGGTACGCCGCGACGATGTGGTCGATGTGTTCCTGGTCCAGGAAGTTCTGCGCCTTGCCCGGCCGGTAGTATCCTTCCTGCGCGGCGTCCACGAACAGCACCTTGCCCCGGCGCTCGGCGGGCTTGGCCCGGTTGAGCACGCAGATGGACACCGGGATGCTGGCGCCGAAGAACAGGTTGGGCGCCAGCCCGATGATGGCCTCGAACAGGTCGGCGTCCACGATGCCCCGGCGTATTTTGCCCTCCGCGCCGCCGCGGAACAGCACGCCGTGGGGCATCACCACGCCGACCATGCCGGTGGCGTTGGTCACGCCCAGCATATGCAACAGGAACGCCAGGTCGCCGCGGGTTTTCGGCGGGATTGCGCCGTAGCGGTCGAAGCGATGGTGTTCGTCGGTGGGCGCGTAGTCGTGTCCCCAGTTCTTCATGCTGAACGGCGGGTTCGCGATGACGCGGTCGTAGGAGTGCAGCCGGCCGTGCTGGTCCACCAGGCCGGGCTCGGCGATCACGTCGCCCGCCACCAGCCGCGACGAAGCCAGCCCGTGCAGCAGCATGTTGAGCTTGCCGATGGAATACGTGCCCAGGTTCCGCTCCTGTCCTTCCAGTACCAGATTGCGGCGGTTTCCGCCCTGTTCGTTGACGTAGTCGGCGGCGAAGATGAGCATCCCCGCCGATCCAAAGGTGGGATCGCAGATGCGCATGCCCTCCCTGGGCTGCAACAGTTCAACGATGAGCCTGACCACCGAGCGGGGCGTGTAGAACTCGCCGCCCTTCTTGCCGGCGTCGTCGGCGAACTGGTAGATGAGGTATTCGTACGAGTCGCCCAGCACGTTGCCCGTGCCGTCGCCGTTTGCTTCGAAGTTGGCATCGCGCAGGTCCAGGTCGGTGAAGTGGTTGAGCAGGCTGCGGATGATGCGTTCGCGATTGGCGGGACTGCCCAGCTTGGACTCGTCGTTCCAGTTGGTGCCGGTGAGCACCCCGTCAATGCGGCCGGCGTTGGCGTCCTCGATCTCGTGGCTCGCCACGTTGAGCGCCTCGCCCACGTTCATGGTTGCCTTGACAATCTGGCTCCAGTGAGCGGTCTCGGGCACGGCAAACTGGTGCTCGTCGGGATCGTTCACGGCGACCGCCTGCGGGACGCCGGAGGCGACTGCGATCTCCACCTCCTCGTCGAACCGGTCCGACAGCCGCTTCAGGAACAGCATCGAGAAGATGTAGTTCTTGTAATCGGACGAGTCGATCTGGCCGCGCAGGATGTCGGCGGCCTGCCAGAGCTTCGATTGCAGTTCCTGGCTGGTGAGTGGCATGGGGTTCCTTCCGCTATGGGTCCGATGGCGCTGCATACGTCGTTCCGCAGCCGGCACATCATCGCCGGCGACTGCGTGGCCGTCAACAGCCGTGCTTACGACTCGCCATTAGCGCTCGCGCTCCGCCCCGACTCGGATGGTATATTGAACCGAGCCGCGGTGCGGTTGTGAGGCAGCGTACCGCAGACTCAATGGTGGTGAACCCCGTCGTAAGGCGCGGTGATTGCGACCGGCAGCGACACACCAGTGTGACCGAGACAAAAGGCGAATACCATGTCGACAGCGCTGGGGTAACTCACGATCCAATCAGAACGGAGGAAGCTTCATGGAGAGTCCGCGCATCAAGGAATGGGACTTCACCATCGAACGCGGCGGGGTCTTGGAGAGGACCGTCGTTGATACGGACGGTCAAGTGCATCACCCGCCACCCAATGGCCACGGGAAAGACCACCATTTCTCGGCCAATGAGGAACGGACCTATCGTCAAATCATCGACGCTGCGATTGTAGCCAACGGGGGAACTCCGCCACAGCGCAAACGCCGAAGGCACCGCCGCAGTAAGGAGGATCCTGTAGGTGCTTCGTTCGCGTACGATGACTTCGGTATCTTGCCAGCGGACGGTTTGGGCAGGTTGAGTAGCGAAGATTATTGACGTGGAAACGCCAACTTGACTTGGAAGGAAATAGTGACAATGGATACACCAGAGATGAAAGGACGGGGCGGTTCCGGCGGAAAGAGCGGTGGCAGCCGCGGCCGACCGGCCAATGCTCCGAGTACCACCGGTAGGCCATCGGGTGGCGGCAGGGGCAACAATCCCTCGCGGAAGTGATTCCCCAACGGCTGCGCCGACGACCACCAGGCCGGGTTAGAAACGGATCCGGCCTCTTGCACCGCCGTGCGGCGGGTATCAATAGTGGATTAGAGGGTCAGCGACGTTCTGTACGGTCATAATTTGCGAATTCCGCCGCATTCTTGGTGCGGTTGGGCGGCGACGACGGAACCCAGTCGGATGAATGTCCGGTTTTCGTAATTCATAGGCGATACTTCGTGATTGCGGAATCCGGAATCGGGCAACCACGGGTACTACTCGAACAAACCGATTTACGTAACAAATATTATGCGAACCAGATGAGGTATCATTAATTTGTTTCAAAGTTGATTCGGGTTGCATCTTTCCGTCCAGTCCCCGGACGATTAGATTGAGAAATGTACGTCAACCGGCCTAGACCCATAAGGGCAGCGAGAATGTTGAACGATAAGGAATTCATGCGGTTCGTTCCTGCTAAACCCCAATCCACCGAAAGGATGAGTTTGTCGGGGTAGTCAGGCGATAAGAAAGTGCTCCCGGCTTCGGGGATAATGGTTTTTGATACAGAAAACCACCCCGAAACGAGGAGCAC